>JBEVDW010000094.1:0-13766 GCA_040513115.1 Steroidobacteraceae bacterium
AATGCGATGAATGCGACGCATGCGGTCGTTCATCGCGCACCTCCGGCGACGGCGACACATGCCTCTGCGAGCCGCACGTCTGCATCGGTGATTGCGTGTGCGCGCGCTGCGATCGCCATCAGCAGCAAGCGCGCGCGGCCACCCGACAGCAGCGTTTGCAATTCCTTGGCAAGGCGCTCGGCAGTGAGATCGCGTTCCTGGATCAGCACGGCCGCTCCACCATTCACGAGGAAGCGCGCGTTGTGCGTCTGGTGGTCGTCGACTGCTGCCGGGAACGGCACGAAGATCGCTGGCAATCCCGCAGCCGCAATCTCCGACACCGTCAGGGCGCCCGAGCGACAAATCACGAGATCGGCAGCCGCATACGCAGCCGCCATATCATCGATGAATGCGCTCACTTCACCCTGCACACCGTGACGTGCATACGCCGCGCGCGCGGTCTCGACATGGCGCTCACCGGCTTGATGCACGACCTGAGGACGCGCCGCCAGCTCGATGAGTGCCAACGCTTCCGGCACGACAGCATTCAAACGCGCTGCGCCTTGGCTCCCGCCGACGACGAGCACACGCAAGGGACCTTGACGTCCCGCATAGCGTGCTTCGGGTGGTGCGATCATCACGATCTCGCGGCGTACAGGATTGCCCACGGTGTCAGCGTGCACGCGGCCTGGAAAACTCTTGGGGAACGCTTCGAGCACCCGCTGCGCAATCTTCGCCAGCATGCGATTCGTCATGCCGGCGATCGCATTCTGCTCATGGATCACGAGCGGACGCCGCGTCAGCCAGGCGGCCAGACCACCAGGGCCCGAGACGAAACCACCCGCACCGAGCACTACGACCGGATTGCGTCGACGCATCACCTCCAACGCCTGGCGCACCGCTTGCGCGAGCTTGAAGGGCGCTGCAAACCAGGTCCCGATGCCTTTGCCGCGCAAGCCGCTCACGCTCACCCATTCGATTGGAATCTGATGCGGTGGCACCAGCTTCGCTTCCAGTCCGCGTTGCGTACCGAGCCACACGGGTTCGAATCCGCGCTCACGTAACACGCGCGCTGCGGCCAATGCGGGGAATACGTGCCCGCCGGTGCCTCCAGCCATGATGAGTACGACAGGCGCGCTCATTCGCTGCGCTCGCGTCGCGATACGGCCAACCGGCCGGCGCAGCTCGCTTCGTGATGCACACGCATCACGATTCCCAGCCAACCGAGCGTCACCATCATGCTGGAGCCGCCATACGACAGCAGCGGCAGCGTCAGTCCCTTGGTGGGCAGGATGCCCATGTTGACGCCAATGTTGATGAACGACTGCATCCCGACCCAGATGCCGAAAGCCGCCGCGCAATACGCCTGGAACGGCAGTCCCGCGTCGGCTGCGCGTTGGGCAATCTGCAGCGAGCGCCACACGAGCGTGACGAGCAACGCCATCAATACAAGAATGCCCACGAGCCCCAGCTCTTCCGCGAGCACGGCGAACACGAAGTCGGTGTGAGCTTCCGGCAGATAGAACAGCTTCTGCACGCTCGAACCCAGGCCGACACCAAACAGCTCGCCACGACCGATCGCGATGAGCGACTGCGTCAACTGGAAACCCGAGTTGAACGGATCGGCCCACGGATCGAGGAACGCGGTGAGGCGCTTCATCCGATACGCCGAGCTCACGGCAATCACAGCCATTGCAGCCGCAGCGACAGCAACGAGCGCAATGAAGTGCCGCAGCTTCACGCCGGCGAGGAACAGCACGCCCAGTCCCGTGGCCATCAACACCGTCGCAGCGCCGAAGTCCGGCTCCAGCAACAACAGGCCTGCGGCGCCCACGAGCAACGCAAGCGGCTTGATGAACCCGCGCACGTCTTCCTTCAGCTCGTCCTGACGGCGAACGACATAGCTCGCGAGGTACATGAGCAGCAGCACGCGGGCGAGCTCGGAGGCCTGGAAGTTCATCAGCCCCAGCCTCATCCAGCGACGGCTGCCGTTCACTTCATGACCGATGCCGGGAACGAGCACGATGATCAGCAGCACGAACGCCGTGATCAGCAACGGAATCGACAATCGCTGCCAGACGGTCATCGGCACAGCCATCGCCAGCAGCGCAGCGACGAGGCCGAGCGCAACCCCGAACGTCTGGCGTTCGAGATAGTAGAAGGGATCGTTCAAGTGCCGATCGGCGATCGAGATGGACGCCGAGGCCACCATGATGAGGCCGAACAAGAGCAGACCCGCGCTCACGAGCAGCAGCACCGGATCGATCTTCCAGCTGCGGGAGCGTGCGTTCGATCTCGCGAAGGTGGGTGCGATGGTGCTCATGACGCCAGCCTCCGCACGGCCTCTGCAAAGACATCGCCACGATGCGCATAGTCGCGAAACATGTCGAGACTCGCGCACGCGGGCGAGAGCAGAACCGTATCGCCGGGGCGTGCCACCTGTGATGCGAGGTGCACGGCATGTTCCATATCGGAGGCGCGTTCCGTCTGGCACACATCGGTCAGCACGGCATCGATGGCAGGAGCGTCCTGTCCGATCAAGATCACTTCACGCACTTTCTGACGGAAGGCGTCGGCAAGCGGCGTGAAGTCCTGGCCTTTGCCCTGTCCGCCCGCAATCAGCACGAGCGGTCCATCCATCCCGGCGACTGCTGCGAGCGTGGCACCGACGTTGGTCCCTTTCGAATCGTCCACGTAGCGCACGCCAGCGAGGTCGGCCACCCATTGCGAGCGATGCGGTAAGCCCGCGAACGCTTTCAACGCGCGCACGCAAGGGGCAAGCGGCAGTCCCAATCCTTCGCACATGGCCAGTGCCGCCAGTGCATTCGCGGCGTTGTGCGCACCGGCCAGCTTCAGCTCGCTCATCGCAACGATGCGCTGGGCGCCGCGCATCAGCACCAGCTCGCCGCCATCGCGTTGCGCGCTGTAGTCGGCGCCGCGATCGGGCTCGAGACTGAAGGTCAGCTTGCGTGCATCTCGAGTAGCCATCTCGCGCACGTAGGGATCATCGAGCGACGTGACTGCGACGGCGGCGCCTTCGAAGATGCGCGCCTTGGCGGCCGCGTATTCATTCATGTCGGCGTAGCGATCCATGTGATCCGACGTCACGTTCAAGACGGCGGCCGAGGCACAACGCAACGACTGCGTCGTTTCCAGCTGGAAGCTCGAGAGCTCCAGCACGTACAGCTCGGGCGTAGGCTCATTGAAGAGCTCGAGCGCCGGACGACCCAGATTGCCGCCAGCCAACGTCTTGCGCCCTGCTTCCTGCGCCATGAGCGCCACGAGCGTGGTCACCGTGCTCTTGCCATTCGTGCCGGTAATCGCCGCGATGGGCGCCGTCGCGTTGCGTGCAAACAGCTCGATGTCACCGATGATCGGAATGCTCCGACGCGCCGCTTCAACCAGGAACGGTTCGCGGAGTGACACACCCGGCGATGCAATGACGAGCGCGGCGCCATCGAGCAACGCCGTATCGAAGCCACCGACGTGCACCGGAGCTTGCGGTGCCAGCTCATGCAGATGCTTGAGCTCAGGCGGCTCGCGCCGGCTATCGGTCACAGCGAACGCCTCACCACGGCGAGCGAGATACCGCGCGCACGACAAACCGGTACGGCCGAGCCCGACGATCACGTTCGGGGCGCTCGTACGGGTCTGAGGTGTGCGTGCGGCAGCGGCCATCAGCGCACCTTCAACGTCGCAAGACCGATGAGCACGAGGATCACGGAGATGATCCAGAAGCGCACGATCACTTTCGGCTCCGGCCACCCCTTGAGCTCGTAGTGATGATGGATCGGCGCCATGCGGAAGATGCGTTTGCCCGTGAGCTTGAACGAGGCGACCTGCAGCATCACGGACACGGTTTCGATCACGAAGATGCCGCCCATGATGAACAGCACGATCTCCTGGCGGACGATCACGCCCACGACCCCAAGCGCGGCACCAAGCGCGAGCGCGCCGATGTCGCCCATGAACACGGAGGCGGGATACGTGTTGAACCAGAGGAAGCCAAGACCCGCGCCGACGATCGTCGCGCAGAACACGAGCAGCTCGCCCGCACCGGCGATGTAAGGCAAGCCGAGGTACTCGGAGAACTTGATGTTGCCGGTGGCGTACGCAAACACACCGAGCGCGCCGCCCACGAGCACGGCAGGCATGATCGCGAGTCCGTCGAGCCCGTCCGTCAGGTTCACCGCATTGCTCGAACCGACGACGACGAAGTACGCGAGGAAGATGTAGCCGATGCCCAGAGGTATCGCGACGCTCTTGAAGAACGGAACGTACAGCTCGGTCTCCGAGGGCGTCTGCGCGGTGAGATACAACGCGAGCGCGCAGCCAAGGCCCGCCACCGACTGCCAGAAATATTTGTAGCGAGCGATGAGTCCACGGCTGTTGCCGATGATGAGCTTCAGGTAATCGTCCCAGAAACCGATCAACCCGAACGCCAGCGTGACGAGCAAGGTGATCCACACGAAGCGATTGCGCAGATCGGCCCACAGCAGCGTGCTCAGACCAATGGCGACCAGAATCAGCGCCCCGCCCATCGTCGGCGTGCCGGCCTTGGGCAAATGCGACTTCGGGCCATCGTTGCGCACGCGCTGACCAATCTGCTTTTCGGCGAACGTGCGAATCATCCAGGGACCCACCATGAATGAAATCAGCAACGCCGTGAGCGCAGCCAGAATCGCACGCAGCGTGAGATAGCCGAAGACATTGAAGGCCGAGTACAGCGGCGTGAGTTTTTGTGTGAGTAAATAGAGCACGGCTGCGTATTGCGTTGTCGTTAGTGAGCGGACCCTGAAACGTCTTGCGTGTTGGCAGCCAACGCCGCCGCGACGCGTTCGAGTCGATTCGAGCGCGAGCCTTTGATCAAGACCGCGACGTTCTGCTTGAGCTCAGGGCGCACGGCGGCGATCAGTGCCTCGACACTGTCGAACCACTGCGCGTCCTTGCCGAAGGCATCCGTCGCGTGTTTCGCGCCGGCGCCGACACCAAACAACCGCACGATCCCGGCGCTGCGCGCGTAGCGTCCCACTTCCGCGTGCAGCTCATCGGAGGTGACGCCGAGCTCGCGCATCTCGCCCAGCACCATCCAGCGCTCGCCGCTGAAACCGCGCAGTGCATCGATGCCCGCTTTCATCGAGCTGGGATTGGCGTTGTACGAATCGTCGATGAGGAACCCGCCCTGCAACGCGGGCTTCATCTCCAATCGACCCGACACGGGCTTCATGCTCCCGAGACCTTGCACGATCTGTTGCACGGTGGCGCCGGCCGCAAACGTAGCAGCGGCAGCGCCCAGTGCATTGCGCAGGTTGTGCATGCCCGCGAGCTTCAACACGGCGGGCGCTGTGCCAGCAGGCGTCACGAGCTCGAATTCGAAGCGGAAACCGTTTTCATCGCTGATGTTGCGCACACCACGAGCCGTGAAATCGGCTGGCGCTTCCAGACCGAAAGTCAGTACTCGCTCGCTCCCGCGCGACTCGCGCCAGAACTCGCGATAGCGATCATCGGCATTGATCACGGCCGTGCCGTCGGGACGCAACGCGCGGAACATCTCGCC
Source organism: Steroidobacteraceae bacterium (assembly GCA_040513115.1). Lineage (GTDB taxonomy): Bacteria > Pseudomonadota > Gammaproteobacteria > Steroidobacterales > Steroidobacteraceae > DATELY01. The sequence goes on from JBEVDW010000094.1 coordinate 5,537, forward strand.
CTTGCCCTGCGCCACACCATCCAGGCTGCCGAAGCCTTCCAGGTGAGCCGCGCCGGCGTTCGTGACGAGGCCGATCGTCGGTTGCGACAGAGACGCCAGGTGTTCGATCTCGAGCAAGTGGTTTGCACCCATCTCGATGACGGCGAATCGATGCGTCGGCTCCAGGCCGAGCAGCGTCAGCGGCACACCAATGTGATTGTTCAAATTGCCGCGCGTCACTAACGTCGGACCCAGCGGCGTGAGAATGGCTGCGGTGATCTCTTTCGTCGTCGTCTTGCCGTTACTGCCCGTGATGCCGATCACCGGGAACGAAAAGCGCGAACGCCACTCGCGTGCAAACTCCGAGAGCGCGGTGAGTGGATCCACTGCGACAACCTGTGGCAGATCGACAGCCAGCTCGTGATCGACGAGCGCCGCCACAGCACCCTTCTCCTTCGCCATCGCGACGAACTGGTGGCCGTCGAAGTTCGGGCCTTTCAGCGCAACGAACAACGCTCCGGGTCCGATCGTGCGTGTGTCAGTGGAGACAGCCGTAAACTCGATGTCGCCGCCCTTGAGCTGACCCTGGCCGATGCGTGCGAACTCGCTGAGTTGGAAGCGGTTCATGCACGCTCCTCCAGCCAGTCGGCGATCACCTCGGCATCGCTGAAGTGGCGCCGCTCCGTACCGATGATCTGTTAGTCCTCGTGGCCCTTGCCGGCGACGAGCACCACATCACCCGCGTCCGCACCGTCCAGCGCCCCGCGAATGGCGCGCGCACGATCGCGCTCGACTTCCGCGTGCGCAGTCGTCGGCATGCCCGCGAGAATCTGCTGCACGATGTCAGCACCCTCCTCACCGCGCGGGTTGTCATCGGTAACGATGACTCGATCGGCCAACTCGGCGGCGATGCGGCCCATCAGTGGGCGTTTGCCTGGATCGCGCTCGCCTCCACATCCAAACACGCAGGTGAGCTCGCCGGTGCAATGCGCGCGCGCTGCGCGCAACGCTTTCGCCAGTGCATCCGGCGTATGTGCATAGTCGACGACGGCCAGCGGCTGACCAGACTGGGTGATCGTCTGCATCCGTCCGGGCGGAGCGGTCACTTGCGACAACACATTGATCGCGCGTGCGAGATCGATTTCCCACGACAGCAACACGCCCAACGCAGCCAACAGATTTTCAGCGTTGAACTCGCCGATGAGACGCGAGCGCAGCACGGCGCTGCCGAAGTCACCGCTGATCGCAAGCTCCAGCCCTTGCGCACTTGGCACGATGCGATCTGCCAATAGACGCCGCACTTGCGGATGCGTGAATGCCGACTGCGCTCGCGAATACGCAATCAACGGCAGCTCGCCGGCCAATCGGCCCAGCAGTGCGCGCCCGAACGCATCGTCGGCATTGATCAACCCGTAGCGCAGATGTGGCACCCGGAAGAGTTTCGCCTTGGCTTCGCCATACGCTTCGAGCGTGCCGTGATAGTCGAGATGATCGCGGGTGAGATTGGTGAACACCGCGGTTGCAATGCGCACGCCCGCGATGCGCGCCTGATCGAGCGCATGCGACGACACTTCCATGCCGAGCGCGCGCGTCGAGTGATCGCGCAGATCTGCCAGCTCGCGGTGGAGCGTGATGCTGTCCGGCGTGGTGTGCAGTCGTGACCGCAGCGCGCCGATTGCACCGACCCCCAGCGTGCCCGCATACGCACTGGCGACGCCGAGCTGCTGCATGGCGGCGGCAATGAGCCACGCCGTCGTCGTCTTGCCATTCGTTCCGGTCACAGCGGCGATGCGCATGCTTGCGGACGGCGAACGGAAGAAACGATCGGCTATGACACCCAGCGCTTGGCGCAGCTCGGGAATGGCGATCGCCGGCACGCTGAGCACTGGCATGTCTGCCGGAGGTTGATAGAGCACGACGACGGCGCCTTGCGCGACGGCCGCCGGTGCATGTCGAATGCCGTGTTCGCGCGTTCCCAGCAGCGCGACGAATGCCGCGCCAGGACGCGCTTCGCGACTATGCAAGGTGAGATCCGTAATGCGCAGCTCACCCAGCGCGCGCAGCTGTTCGGTCGACCCGACGCCGTTGAGCAAGTCGCGTAGCAGCGTTCCTTGCGTAGGTGCATTCGTGGTTGAGCCGCTCATCTGATTCATGGCGACGCTCATGGAGAGGGATTCGCTTGCACCAGCGTGGTGGCTGGCAACCGGTCGAGTCCATCCGGAGGCACCGCGAGCAAGCGCAGTGCACCAGCCATCACGTTGGCGAATACGGGTGCGGCGACATCGCCGCCGTAATACAACGTTCCGCCGGGCTCATCGATCATCACAATGGCAGCCAATTTCGGGCGCGTGGCTGGCACGACACCGCCGAAGACGGCGAGATACTTGTCTGTGGTGTAACTCCCTTCACTCGCCTTCCATGCCGTACCGGTCTTCCCTGCGACGCGGTACCCGGCGAGCGCCGCACGATTGCCTGTGCCTTCTTGCGATACCACGCTTTCCATCATGTGCAGCATGTCGCGTGCGACGTTCTGATCGAGCACGCGCTCACCGGCCACGGGCGCATCGGCACGTCGCAAACTGACGGGACGACTGATACCGCCCGCACCGAGCACCGCATACGCGTGCGCGAGTTGTAAGGGAGTCACAGACATTCCGTAGCCGAAGGACACGCTGGCTTGAGCGATGCGGCGCCACTGCGAGTAGTGATTCAGCAGTCCCGCCGATTCGCCCGGAAATCCGCTGCCGGTCACTTGCCCGAATCCAAACGCGTTCAACGAGTTCCAGATCGACTGCGGCTCGAGCGCCAGCGCCATTTTGATCATGCCGACGTTGCTGGATTTAGCGAGCACGGTCGTGAGCGAGACCGGACCCAGGTTGTGCTTGTCCTGAAACACTTTGACGCCCACGCGTACCATGCCGGGGCCCGTGTCGATCATCGTGTCGGGATGGAATTGACCCGACGTGAGACCTGCCGCAGCAACGAACGGCTTGATGCTGGAACCCGGCTCGAAGATGTCGGTTGCCGCGCGGTTGCGATAACGCCCTGCCGCCACTTGATCGCGATCGTTCGGGTTGTATGCGGGCTGGTTCACCATCGCGAGCACTTCACCTGTTTCCACATCCAGCACGACCATCGTTCCGGACTTCGCGCGGTTCTGCTGCACGGCTGCCTTGAGCTCGCGATACGCCAGGTACTGAATGCGCAAGTCGATGCTCGTGATGAGATCCGAGCCCGCATGCGGCGCACGGATGCTTTCCACGTCTTCGACCGTGCGGCCGTAGAGATCCTGAATCACGCGCTTCGCGCCGGGTTCGGCACCGAGCCAACGGTCATACGCCAGCTCGAGGCCCTCCTGACCGATGTCCTCGTACTTCTTCGTGAAGCCGATGAGATGACCCGTGACTTCGCCGGCCGGGTAATAGCGGCGATATTCGCGCTGCAGGTACACACCGGGAATGTGCAGCGCTTTCACTTGCGCTGCCGCCGCAGGATTCATGTGACGGACGAGATAGACGAACTCGCGATCGAGCGTGCTCGTCAGCAATTGCGTCAGCCACTTCGGCTCGCGATTGAGCGCTTCGGCGAGACGCGGGATCTGATCCGGCGCTTGCATCACTTCTTTCGGACACGCCCAGACGGTATCGACCGGCGAGCTCACAGCGAGCGGCTCGCCGTTGCGGTCGTAGATGCTGCCGCGATTGGCCGAGAGCTTTGCGATGCGCGTGAAGCGAGCATCGCCCTGCCGTTCCAGAAATCCTTCGTCGAGAACCTGCAGATCGATCGCGCGCGCGACGAGCCCGCAAGCCACGAGCAGCAACAACAGCAGGACGAAGCGGCCACGACCGCGGAATTGCTCGACGGAGAAGCTGCGCGCGTCGCGACTCATGGCTGCACCAGCCGCACTTCTTCGGGCTTGGGCACGACGAGCTTCAGATCCGCGCGTGCCATTTTCTCGACGCGGCCATGCGTCGCCCATGCGCTTTGCTCGAGCTTCAGCTGACCCCATTCGATGTTGATGCGATCGCGCTCGGTCGTGAGCGACTGCAGCTCGATGAATTCGCCGCGCGCACGATGCTTGGTCCAGATCACGGCCAGCGCGGAGCCGAACAGGCACATCGCGCAGATGAACAGAGCGAGATGAGTGACGCGCTTCATGCCGCCCGCCTCTCTGCAATGCGCAATACCGCGCTGCGCGCCCGTGGATTGCGCGCCACTTCTGCTTCGGCGGGATGAATCGTGCGGCCGACGCGCTTCAGCCGTGCGCGCGCATGTTCCGGAATGTCGGGTAGACCGGCGTAGACAGGATCATCCTGCGAGTGCTGCTGGATGAAGCGCTTCACGAGCGTGTCTTCGAGCGAGTGAAAGCTGATCACGCACAAACGCCCGCCCGGCTTGAGCAAGCTCAACGTCGCACGCAATGCCGCTTCGATTTCCGCGAATTCGTCGTTGATGTGGATGCGGATCGCTTGAAAGGTGCGCGTAGCTGGATGCTTGCCGGGCTCGCGCCTGGGCACGGCAGCGCTGACGACTTCGGCGAGCACCAGCGTTCGATCGAGCGGGCGCGTCCTGCGCGCTTCGACGATCGCATGCGCGATGCGGCGCGCGAAACGCTCTTCCCCGTAGTCGCGGATGACGCGCTCGAGATCGCGCTCAGGCACACGCGCGAGCCATTGTGCAGCCGTCGTGCCGGATGCCGTGTTCATGCGCATGTCGAGCGGCCCGTCCTGCATGAAGCTGAAACCGCGAGCGGCATCGTCGAGCTGCGGTGAAGACACGCCCAGATCGAGCAGCACACCATCCCATCCCGCGCCTCGACCCGACTGCGCGACGAGTTGCTCCAGCTGCGAGAACGACCCGTGAATCACCGTGAATCGCGAGTCGGCACCAAACCGCTCGCGCGCTGCGGTCACCGCGCTCGAGTCGCGATCGATCGCCAGCAGTTCACCTTGCGCACTCAAGCGCGCCAGCACCGCGGCCGAATGACCACCCCGACCGAACGTGGCATCGATGTAGCGGCCATCAGGTCTGATCGCAAGACCGTCGAGCACTTCATCGAGTAGGACTGGCGTGTGAGCATGCATGGGCCTACAGCTTCAGCGCCTTCAGCTCAGGCGACATCGCCTCGGCGGCTTCGTCCACCTTCAGCAATTGCTCGCGTCGTTCTTTCCAATGCGCTTCATCCCACAGCTCGAAGCGATTAGCCTGTCCAAGCAGGACGGCATCGCGGCTCAAGCTGGCGTACTCGCGCAGGTTCGGAGGAATGAGAATCCGGCCCTGCGCGTCCATCTCGAGGTCCGCCGCATGCCCGACCATCAGGATCTGCAAACGCCGATTGGCGGGATCGAAAGACGGGAGGTCCATCAGCCGCTTTTCGGTTTCCTCCCACTCGGGCATGGGATAGATAAGGAGGCAACGATCGCTCCGGCTGACCGTGGCAATCAGCAGGCCGCCCGACTGGTCTTTGAGCCGCTCGCGGTAACGGGTCGGCATGGCTAGCCGGCCTTTGGTGTCGAGCGTGACTGGGTATTCACCACGGAACATGACGGGGCGGATCGGTTCTTCTGAGGGCTACGTTGGCGGCGGAACAGGGTGGAAAAAACACGGAATCCCACAACATTCCACTTTTTTCCACCAGCGCGGCACTATAAGAACGGCCTTTGTGTCAAGTCAAACAAACCAACCGGCATTTCCCGTTCAGCGACAGTGACTTAGGGTCAACCGGCATCAGGATGGTGCAGACCGCCAAGCTCCACTCACTGCAAATCAGAGACTTAACGAGCATTGCTGATGCAGCCATGCAGGAATTCGTTCGACATAAGGGAGCGCCTGCGGCGACCCTCCAGCAGGCAGGTTGTCAGCAAATCTGCGCAAAGTCGGGCGGGAATCGTGATGAATCCGGGCGCCAAACCATTCGGCTTTGGTTAGCTCGGCTTAAGCGCACGCGAAAGCTGGCGCCGAGTTCGTTTAGCTTTTATGAAGGTTAAACGAGGATGGGAGTCGGCCGATAAGCCGGGTTCTGTCGAGGACAATCATTCATCTGGGATGCGCGTCGCCACGCACCTCAAGCGACCTACCCGGGAGCACGCGCGGGCCACGCGGACGGCTCAAGAGCCGCTTGCTCCCCTATTTGGTCTTGCTCCGGGTGGGGTTTGCCGTGCCGCCGAGTGTTACCACCGGCGCGGTGCGCTCTTACCGCACCCTTTCACCCTTACCGACCCCACCGATGAAGGTGAGGCAGGCGGTTTGCTTTCTGTTGCACTTTCCGTGGGCTCGCGCCCCCCAGGCGTTACCTGGCACCTTGCCCATGGAGCCCGGACTTTCCTCCACGCCTGAGCGCAGCGATTGTCTGGCCAACTCCCGGCGCGGATGGTGGTGGCGCGCAGGGCGCTAAGCAAGAGAAAGATGCTCGCCGTTCGGGGTGAGCTTGTCGAAACCTAGCTTTTGTCCGCCCACTGCAGCGCCAGGTCATACAACTCCCCACGCCGCGCTCCTGTGAGCCGTGCGGTCAGCTTGGCCGCTTGCGCTGGTGACAGCTCATCGAGCAGAACACGCAGCACGCGCTCGACGTCGTACGGCGTCGCGTTTTCGACTGCTTCACCCGCGACGATGATGACGATCTCTCCCCGCGACATGTTTGCTTCGTCTTTCTCGCGCGCGATCAGCTCTTCGAGCGTGCCGCGATACGCGCTTTCATGCACTTTCGTGAGCTCACGTGCGATCAATGCGCGCCGATCGGCACCCAGTGTGGCGCTCATGTCCTGCAACACTTCGCCCAAGCGATGCGGCGCTTCGTAAAAGATGAGGGTGCGCGGCTCTTGCTTGAGGCCATTCAAGCGTTCGCGGCGCGCCTGCATTTTCGCAGGTAGAAATCCTTCGAACACGAAGCGGTCTGTTGGCAGGCCTGCAATGGACAACGCTGCAATCGCTGCACAGGGGCCGGGAATTACCACGATCTCGATATGGCGCTCTGCTGCCGCGCGCACGAGATCGAAACCTGGATCGCTGATGAGCGGCGTCCCTGCATCGCTCACGAGCGCGACGCTCTGCCCTTCACTCAAGCGCTGCACGAGCTCTGCGGCCCGTGCCTGTTCGTTGTGCTCGTGCAGAGCGACCAGCGTGCGTGCGCCGATTCCGACGGCCTTGAGCAACGCGCCCGTGTGCCGCGTGTCCTCGGCCGCGATGATGTCCACGCTGCCGAGCACTGCTTGCGCGCGCGGGCTCAAATCGCTCAAGTTGCCGATGGGCGTTGCCACGACGTAGAGGGCACCGCGCATGACCGCGTGCGGCGTACGTGACTCAGCGTTATCGGCAACAGACATCGGCAGTGGGCCCCTATAATCGCCGCTATTCGCGACAAGCACCTGTCGCCCCATGCTGCTTTGGAGCACCCGGACATGCAAGGCATCCGCCTGCAACGCTCGATATCTACGCTGCGCGGGCTGTGCCTCGTGAGCACGCTCGTGATGCTTGCCGCCTGCACGCCCACCCAAACGGGCACGCAAGGACAAAGCGCGCCTGATCGCATCGCTCAACGCGCCGACCGATTGGCACGCGAAGGTTCTCATCAGCAAGCAGCCGCCGCTTACCAACAGGCAGCAGCCACAGCGTCCCGCGAGCTGCGGGATCGCTTCCTACTGCGAGCAGCACGCCAGTGGGTGCTCGCCGACGATCCCAAGCAGGCCACGATCACGCTCGCACAAGTCAGCCCCACGCTGCCAACCGTGGATTACGCGTTACGCGCCGAAGTGGCTGCCGAGCTGGCGCTGCGGGAACAGAAGCCTGAACGCGCACTCGCAGAACTCGATCGCATTCCACAACCGCCGCCGCAAGAGCACGTCAGTGAGATTCAGCGGTTGCGCGCGATGGCACTGTTTCAGATGAATCGACCCGCGGCCGCTATCGCCATCGCGATGGAACGCGAAAAAGCGTTGAGCGATCCGCAAGCCATCCAGGACAATCGACGCATGATCTGGCAGGGCTTGCAACGAAGTGCGGCAGCGGGCGCGGATATCACTGTGCCTCCTGGCGCGAACACCACGTTGGCGGGCTGGTTGGAGCTCAGTCATGCGGCACTGGCATCAGCACGCAATCCACTCTCAGCAGGCGATGAGCTCGAGCGCTGGCGCCAGCGTTATCCCGCTCATCCTGCAAACAGCGTCCTGCAACAGGATGTGCTGCCGGATTTGGGCGCGAGCCTGGAATATCCCGCGCAAGTTGCGCTCGTGTTGCCGATGACGGGTCGAGCTCA
>JBEVDW010000095.1:0-7533 GCA_040513115.1 Steroidobacteraceae bacterium
GTGCGACGCTCGAAGCGAGCGCCTATCAGACACGCGACGTGATCGCCGCCATGCAATCCGATTCCCGCATCGCCCTCGCCGAGTTGCGGGTCGATGGCGGCATGGTCGTGAACGAACTGCTCATGCAATTCCAGGCCGATGTGTTGAACGTGCCTGTCGTGCGACCCGCCGTATCAGAGACCACGGCACTGGGCGCGGCCTACGCCGCCGGCCTTGCAGTCGGCTACTGGCGGGACATCGACGAGCTCAGATGCAACTGGTCAGTGACTGCGCGCTGGTTACCGCGCATGCCCGAACTTGAGCGGGAGAAGCTGTATCGCTCGTGGAAGAAAGCGGTGGAGCGCTCGTTCGATTGGTTGGAGTGTCGCGTCGACTAGACTCTTTCGCGCAGCACCTTACGCGGTCGTCCTCGTGATCGGTGACGTGACGGTAATCGCTGGGGTGGCGCGTAGGTTGCCTCCAGATCCTTCACCGCGATGTGGAACGGATTGACTACGGTCACGGAATCAAACGCCATGCCGGCCTGCAAGTCCTCCGAGAAAAGCACGTCGCAATCCTGCAGTTGAGCCGCACCTACAATGAGGCTATCCCACCAACTCAAGCGGTACCTCTGCTCGATCTGTTTGCCGCGAACGAGCAATTCCCGATCGATCGGCTGCGGATCCCAGGCAAGAAGCATGTCGACGACGTCCCACGCCTGATCGGGACTCACCTTGCGTCCGAGCTTGCGCGTGAGCGTTACGTAGAGCTCGTTCAGGACCTGAAAGCTGGTTCTGCCCGACTGCTCGTGCCATAGCCGCGAGAGCACCTCACCTGCCGTCCGGCTCTTGGCTGGATGGCCGCTGTCGTGCACGTACACGAAAACATTCGTGTCAACGAAGATCTTTCCGCTCATGGACTTCAGCGCGGGTTGGATAGGGATTGCCGTCACTGAGGTTTCTGGGCTTGATGGCCAAAAAACGTCGCATCGCTTGTTCGTATTCCCGCGACTCGCGCATCTTCTCGTGCAAGAGCTCACCCAGAAAACGCGACAGGCTCATGCTCCGACGCGCCGCGTGGACGCGTGCCCAGGCCGCGGTCTTTTCATCGAGCGTGACGGTAATATTGCGCATGCCGGAAATATACACGAGATTCGTGTATTACTTTTGAAGCGGCAGAGAGTTGTTGTGCGCCACACCCACAATCACTACCCTGCCGACTTCACTGCGTCTGGAAGCCCATGCACGATCCTCTTCGCGTCCTGAATTTTCCCGCACTATTGAATGCACGCGATCTCGGCGGTTATCCGACCACGGATGGTGGCACCACGAAATGGCGCTCGCTGATCCGCACGGATGATCTGGTGCAACTGACGCCCGCAGGCATCGAAGCGTTGGGACGTTTCGGAGTGGGCACCGTCCTCGATCTGCGCTGGCCCGAAGAGGCCGAGCGTAGCCCGACACCGATTTCCCGTGCGCTGCCGCACGTGAGCTATCAACGCATCTCGCTACTCGTCGGCAACGAAACGGACTGGCAGGGTGTGCGTCTGGATTGTCCGAAGGAGATGTGGAAATGCGCCGTGCTCGAGCACACCCGTGCCGAGTTGAAGCAGGTGCTGCAAGCGATCAGTGCGGCGCCGCCGACGCCCCTGTTGTTCCACTGTGTCGCGGGGAAGGATCGCACCGGCATCATCAGCGCCTTGCTGTTGACGCTGGCCGACGTCGTGCCCGAAGCCATCGCATACGACTATGCGGTGAGCGGCCCGAACCTGCTCGCGGCCTATCTCGAACGCTATGCCCACGAAGACCCCGACTTGATCGAGCGGGCCGTGCGCTGCCCGGAACAGGGTGTGCACAACATGCTCGACTACCTGGCGCAACGTGGCGGGGTGCGCGCCTACCTGCGTGAGATCGGTCTGCAGGCACACGAAATCCAGCAATTACGGACGCGTTTGCGTTGAGGCCCAGCGCCGCGTCCAATGTGCCTTTTGTACTGACTTTATTTCCTCATGAATCAAGGGCGTCCGTATGGACAGGACGCTATCGCGACGGTACGGTGCGGGCCCATTCACCGCTGACGGCGCGAGTGCCGTGAGCTCGCTCGATCACCCTTCAAACACGAGTGTTGTCTTGAGCCCGAACATCGTTCCGCGCGCGCCTGCCCTTCGTCTTGCAACAGTCATGCGGGTTCTCTCCGCGGGTCTCGCCTTCATGGTCCTGCTCGGGTGTCATTCGACACGCACGTGCGACGACCCGAAGAGCGAGTACCGGCGCGCGAAGGAACAAGCGCCGCTGCGTGTGCCAGACGGCATGGCGCAGCCGGACCGCAGCGCCGCCCTCGTGGTGCCACCCGCAACGGCACAGCAGCCGCAACCGCAGCGTACAGGGTGTCTCGAGAATCCCCCGTCCTACTTCGGTGCTTCCGGCCGGGTTGCGCGCACGCCAGAAGAAGTGGTCGCCAGCTGGGCACAGGCGTGGGCGGATCGTGATCCCGATGCAGTGATTGCACTGTATTCGGAGTCGTTTGCCGCGCCCACCGATACGGGTCGCGGGCCTTGGCTCGGCGAGCGGCGCGAGCAGATCGCCACCGGTCCAGTGCCGGAACCGAAATTGCAGGATCTGAACGTACGTACCGAGAGCGAAGACCGCCGCGTCGCCAGCTTCACCCAGCGGTTCGGTACCAATGTGCTGCGTAAGGAGTTGACGCTAGTGCGCGAGGCCGGGTCTTGGCGGATCGTTGCCGAGCGTGTCGTGGATGTGCAGTAACTCTGTATCGAGCCGTAGCCCGTGTCCAATCCGATGAAAGCTGCCAACCGCCGGGTCACGCTGACTGGCTCGGTGCCGCTGCGTCGGGGCGCCGTGCGCGATGCCATCGTGGATCGTCTGGAGCGAGCGCTCGGTAAGAGCCTGGAGACGGCGACACGGCGTGATATCTATGACTCGCTCACGATCGCCGTGCGCGAAGAGATGGCGGAGCGCTGGCTCGCCACGCGGCGCCGCGTCTCGCAGGCCCGGGTCAAACGCGTCTGCTATTTCTCGATGGAGTTCCTGTTGGGTCGCAGCCTCGTCAACGCGCTCTCGGCGTTCGATGATGGCGTGCTGGAAGAAACGCGCGAGACGCTCACCAGCATGGGCTACGACCTCGATTCCGTGGCAGCCGAGGAAGAAGACCCCGGCCTGGGCAACGGCGGTCTGGGACGCCTGGCTGCTTGCTTCCTCGATTCGCTGGCCACGCTCGGCTACGCGGCGATCGGCTTCGGCATCCGCTACGACTACGGCATCTTCACGCAGGAAATCGAGTCGAGCGGCGCGCAACGCGAGCTCGCGAGCTCCTGGCTCAAGTACCGCAACTTCTGGGAAAGCGGCCGCGGCGGCATTCGCTATCGCGTGCGCTTCGGTGGCCATTGCCAGGCACGCCGCGACGAGCGCGGCCGCGTGCAGTACGAATGGGTGGACACGCATGATGTCTGGGCCGTCGCGTTCGACATGCTGATCCCCGGCAACCGCAGTCCCGCCGTCAATCACCTGCGCCTCTGGTCGGGCATGGCGATCACGCCGTTCAAGATCGAAGCATTCAACGCCGGCAACTACGCAGCGGCCGTCGCCGAGCAGGTCGAGGCGAAGAACCTCTCGCGCGTGCTCTATCCGGATGACAGCACGCCGCAAGGCAAGGAGCTGCGGTTCAAGCAGCAGTACTTTGCCGTCAGTGCGTCGCTGCAGGACTTGATCACCGAGCATCTTGCCGAGCGGCGCACGCTGCACGATCTGCCCGATGCACTGGCCATCCAGCTGAACGACACGCATCCGGCGCTCACGGTCGTCGAGCTGATGCGACTGTTGGTGGATGAGCACCATCTGGAATGGGACGAAGCCTGGAAAATCACGCGTGCGGTGTGCAGCTACACCAATCACACGCTGCTGCCGGAAGCACTGGAAACCTGGCCCGTGTCCTTGTTCGAGCGCCTCCTGCCGCGACATTTGCAGATCATTTATCAGATCAACCGCGACTTCCTCGAAGAGGTGAGCGCAAAGCATCCCAACGACATGGAGCGGCGCCGACGGATGTCGCTGATCGGCGAGGAAGGCGACCGCCGCGTGCGCATGGCGTACCTGTCGGTGATCGGCAGCCACAAGACGAATGGTGTCGCCAAGCTCCATTCGCAGTTGATGCAGCAAACGATCTTTGCCGACTTCGCGCAGCTGTGGCCGGAACGCTTCACCAACGTAACCAATGGCATCGCCGTGCGGCGCTGGCTCAAGCAGGCGAATCCCGGGTTGTCACAGCTCATCACGGAGAAACTCGGCTTCGCGTGGGAAAACGATCTGGAAGAGCTGGAGCGTTTGAAGTGGGCTGTCGATGACGCCGAGTTCCGTCAGCAGTTCCGCGCCATCAAGCGCGCCAACAAGGATCAGCTGATTCGCACGATTTACGAAACGACCGGCACCGTCGTGACGGCCGATGCGCTGTTCGACGTGCAGGTCAAGCGCATCCATGAGTACAAGCGCCAGCTGCTGAACCTCATCCATGTCGTCGTGCGCTACCTGCGCATCGTGCGTAATCCGCAACTCGACGTGGTGCCGCGCGTGGTGATCATGGCTGGCAAAGCTGCGCCCGGTTATACGATGGCGAAAGCGATCATCAAGCTCATCAACAATGTCGCGCGTGTCATCAACGGCGATGCCCGTGTCGGCGACAAGTTGAAGCTCGTGTTTCTGCCGGACTACGACGTCTCACTGGCGCAGGAGATCATGCCGGCAGCGGATTTATCCCAACAGATTTCGACCGCGGGCATGGAGGCATCGGGCACAGGCAATATGAAGCTTGCGCTCAACGGCGCACTCACGATCGGCACCTTGGATGGTGCCAACATCGAGATCCGCGATGCGGTCGGCGCCGAGAACATCTTCATCTTCGGGCTCACCGCCGCCGAAGTGCTGGAACGTCGGGCGCGGGGCTACGTGCCGGGCGAGATCGCACGTAACAACGCCGAGCTGCGTCTGGCGCTCGAAGTCATTGACTCCGGCCACTTCACCCCCGACAACATCTTCGATTCGAAGATGGTTGCGGAGCGCGTACTGAGCGATGGCGAGCACTTCCTCGTACTGGCCGACTACGACTCCTATGCGGCAGCCCAGGAGCACGTAGACGCGCTCTACCGGGACCAGGAAGCCTGGACGCGCAAAGCCATCATCAACTCGTTGAGCATGGGGCCGTTCTCCAGCGATCGCAGCATCCGGGAATACGCTGAGAACATCTGGGCCATCAAGCCCGTGCTCTAGTATGAAACAGCGACTCGGGCACCCTGCCACTCGCACTGTGGCTCAGGTGAAAAAACGTGGTTTTTCCCCTTCGCTCGCCAGCTACGGCGGCGGGCACATCCATGTGCCCGGGCGGCGCTCGACAGGCAGGGTAACTGGCTAGCGTACCGTGGACGCTTTCACTCACATGTCTGGCGCGCCGGACCTGCCGCTTGCAGAGTCCCTGCAGCTGCTCGATGGCGAGCCCAGTCCACTGGGCGCCACGCTGACGGATGAAGGCGTCAACTTTGCGCTCTACGCGAGCCATGCGGATGCCGTCGAGCTGTGCGTATTCGATTCGCTGGGCGAGCGCGAACTCGCACGCGTGCGGCTACCCATGCGTACGGATAACGTATGGCACGGCTTGCTGCCGCCGCCGCTGGGCACAGCCGGTCTCGTCTATGGCTATCGTGTCTATGGACCGTACGATCCGACACGCGGCCTGCGCCATCATCCCAGCAAGCTGCTGATCGATCCGTACGCACACGCGCTCGCCGGTCGCTTCACCTGGCACGACGCATTGCATGTCGAGCACCTGGGCATGAGTGCCCTGGATGAGCGCGATAGCGCACCGTACAACCAGAAAGGCGTCGTCATCGATCCGGATTTTGATTGGAGCGGTGATTACTCGCCGGCCATTCCCTGGCGCGACACGATCATCTATGAGCTGCACGTGAAAGGCTTCACGCGCCTGCATCCGGACGTACCAGTGCAGCATCGCGGCACGTACCTGGGCCTCGCGCATCCCTCGGTAACGAGCTATCTGCGCCGGTTGGGCGTCACGGCTGTGGAGTTACTACCGGTCCAGGCGTTCATTCCGGAGCGGTTCCTGGTCGACAAGGGATTGGCGAACTACTGGGGCTACAACTCCATCAACTGGTTCGCACCCGCTCAGCAGTACGCCCTTCACGATCCTGTCACCGAGTTCAAGACCATGGTGAAGGCCCTCCATGCGGCGGGCATCGAAGTCATCCTCGATGTGGTCTTCAACCACACGGCCGAAGGCAATGAGTACGGCCCGACCTTGAGCTGGCGCGGCATCGACAATCCGACGTACTACAAGTTGGAGCCGGACAATCCGCGCCACTATCAGAATCGCACGGGCGTCGGGAATACGGTTTCGGTAAGTCAGGCCGCCTCGCGCCAGCTCATCGTCGACTGCCTGCGCTACTGGGTGGAAGAGATGCACGTCGATGGCTTCCGCTTCGATCTGGCCGCGGTGCTCGGGCGTGACGACTCGCGCTTTCAGCGCGACAGCCGCTTCTTCCAAACCATTGCTGCGGAGCCGGCCCTGCGCTACACGAAGCTGATCGCGGAACCGTGGGACGTCGGCTTCGAGGGTTATCAGCTTGGGCGCTTCCCGCCGAGCTGGTCCGAGTGGAACGATCTGTATCGCGACACCATGCGCGCGTTCTGGCGCGGCAATCCGGGCATCCTCGGCAACTTCGCCGAGCGGTTCGCAGGCTCGAGTGACTTGTTTCGCGCCAGCGGCCGCCGCCCGACGGCGAGCGTCAACTTCGTGGCGTGCCACGATGGCTTCACGTTGTACGACACGGCTGCATACAACGAGAAGCACAACGAGGCTAACCTCGAAGACAACCGCGATGGCCACAATCACAATCTGAGCTACAACTACGGGCTCGAAGGACCGACGAGCGACCCTCGCATACAGGGGCTCCGGTTCCGTCATGTACGCAATCTGCTGGCAACGTTGCTGCTGTCTCAGGGTGTGCCGATGCTGCAGGCGGGCGATGAGTTCGCGCGCACGCAACGGGGCAACAACAACGGCTACTGCCAGGACAACGAGCTGTCCTGGGTCGATTGGACCTGTGCACAGAAGCACGCCGACCTGGTCGAGTTCGTGCGCCAGCTGATCGACTTGCGCAAGCAGGCCCCGGGGCTGCGCCGCGACACCTTCCTGAAGGGCGCGCGCCAGGCCGATCGCGAACACAAAGATGTGAGCTGGCGTCATCCCGAAGGCCACGAACTGATGGCGTCCGACTGGCACGATGGCGAGGCGCGCAGCATGGGCGTGCTCTTCGGGCACGCCTTCGTCGACGTGCGCGATGGCACGAGCGGCAATGTGTTCCTTCTGTGCAATAGCAGCGATCTCGCGGTGAACTTCAAGCTGCCGCCCACGCACGCGGAGGAACCCTGGCGCGTGGTCTTCGATACCGCCGAGCTGCACTCGATCAACAATCCAGCGCTGGCCACAGGCGAACATTGCGTCGTTGCGGCGCGTTCTTGTGTGCTGCTG
>JBEVDW010000096.1:0-3688 GCA_040513115.1 Steroidobacteraceae bacterium
TCGGCGGCGAAGGCGACTGGTTCCGCATGAAAATTGCCGCCGGAAATGATCTCGTCCAGATCTGCATAGACCAAGGGATTATCGGTGACGGCATTGGCTTCGATCAGCAAGGTGCGCGTACTGTTGACGATCAGATCCAGGCAGGCGCCCATGACTTGCGGTTGGCAGCGCAGGCTGTACGGGTCTTGCACGCGTTCGTCGTTTTCCAGATGTGACCGGCGGATCGCGCTTCCTGCCAGTAACTGGCGATAGATTTCAGCCGCGGCGATCTGTCCCGGTTGCCCGCGCACCGTATGCAAGCGCGGATCGAACGGCGCATCGCTGCCTTTCATCGCATCGACCGCGAGCGCACCGACCACGGCGCTGGCCGCAATCAACTGCTCCACTGCGAACAGCGCCGCGAGTGCGAGCGACGTCGATACTTGCGTGCCGTTGAGCAGCGCCAGGCCCTCTTTCGGGCCTAGCTCGATGGCCTGCGCACCCATCTGCGCCAGTGCCTGCGCGCCGGACAGCACACGTCCTTCATACCGCACGCTGCCCAAGCCGATCAGTGGCAGCGACATGTGCGCGAGTGGCGCGAGATCGCCCGAAGCGCCGACAGAGCCCTGCGACGGTACGCAGGGGTACAGGCCGGCATCGAGCATGCGTGCCAAGAGGCGGATCAACGACTCGCTCACTCCTGAGTAGCCGCGCAGAAAACTCTGGACCTTGAGCAGTAGCGTGAGCCGCACGACGGCATCGTCGAGCAGCGGGCCGACGCCGGCGCTATGCGAGAGCACGATGTTCCGCTGCAGGTGATTGCGCTCGGCCAGTGCGATGCGCGTATTGGCCAGCAAACCAAAACCGGTGTTGATCCCATATGCGGGCTCGTTGCCCGCCGCGAGCCGCTGCACGGCTGCATGGCTGGCATGGACCGCCGGCCAGGCGTCGTCGTCGATGCTGACGTGCAAGGGTTGCTCGAATGCAAGGCGCAGCTCGTGCAGGGTCAGAGGTCGAGCCGACAGAACGAATGGCATCGTGGAGGAGGGCATCGTGGCTCCTTGCGTCGGGCTACGGGTTACGGGCTACGGCCAGAATAGAACCGTGTTTCTTCTGGCTGTTGCCCGTAGCCCGTTACCCGTAACCCAGTATCATCGCGCGCTGCAACTCACCGTACGAGACATTAACGAGTGGACAGTTACTTACAGGTCATCCTGCTCGGCATCATCGAGGGCATCACCGAATTTCTCCCCATTTCCAGTACGGGTCACCTGCTGATCGCAGAGCACTGGCTGGGACATCGCTCCGACCTCTTCAACGTCGCCATCCAGGCGGGCGCCATCCTGGCGGTCGTCGTGATCTATTGGCGGCGACTTCTGGATCTGGCAGTCCGTTTCACGCTGCCGGCGAATCGAGATTACGCGTCCAAGCTCGCCGTGGCCTTCGGCATCACCGTCATCGGTGGATTCATCGCGAAGCAGATGGGACTGGAGCTACCGGAAACGGTCGCGCCCGTGGCGTGGGCATTGATCGTCGGTGGCTTCGCGATCTTCGCGGTGGAGGCGTATGCCGCGCGTCTGCCGGATAGCGAGCGCGCGACGTGGAAAGTGGCCATCGTCGTTGGCCTGGCACAGATTCTTGCGGCGGTGTTTCCCGGCACGTCCCGCTCGGCGGCAACGATCTTTGCCGCCATGCTCGCCGGCATGACCTCACGTCCCGCGGCGGCGGAGTTCGCGTTCCTGGTCGGCATACCGACGATGTTCGCCGCCACCGGCTACGAAACCCTGAAGCTCGCGCATGAGGGTGGCCTCGCACATGAGAACTGGACCGAGCTCTCCATCGGCTTCGTCGTCTCGGCCGTGGTGGCGTTCATCGCGGTGAAATGGTTGTTACGGTACGTGCAGACGCACCGGTTCACGGTGTTTGCGTGGTATCGGTTGGTGTTGGGGGCGTTGCTGTTGACGGTGTTGACGTGAGCTCGTGAACGTGCCCTCTCCCGCGTGCGGGAGGGAGCAGAGCAATCAGAACTGATGAATGTTCTGCCCCAGCATCTCCGGTGTAATCAACACCGTGCCCCGATCCGAAACTTCATAGCGTTTGCGATCCGCCACCGCATCCAGCCCCGCCTCGAAGCCGTCGGGAATGCGGCAGAACTTGTCGATGAGGCAGCGGCGCAAGGTTACGTGGCGACCGATTTCCACGCTGGGCAGGATGACGGAGTCTTCGATGGTGCTGTGACGCTCGACCACGACGTTCGTCGATAGCAAAGAGCGTCGTACGGTGGCACCGCTCACGATGCAGCCGCCGGACACCAGCGAATCCATCGCCTGACCGCGTGCGATATCGTCGTCGAACACGAACTTGGCCGGTGGCAGTTGCTCCTGAAAAGTACGGACAGGCCAGCGGCGGTCGTACAGATTCAGCTCGGGCGTCACGCGCGTGAGATCGATGTTGGCTTCCCAGTACGCATCGAGCGTACCGACGTCGCGCCAGTACGGTATGCCGTTCACCGTGTTGACGCTGCTCGAGGAGAAGCGGTGTGCGTGAACGTCGGCATGGCCGATGAGCTGCGGCAGGATGTTGCGGCCGAAGTCGTGTTCCGATTCGCGCCGCGGCGCGTCCTCGGCCAGGCGCCGATACATGAAGTTTGCGTTGAACACGTAGATGCCCATGCTGACCAGAGCGCGGTCCGGTTGGCCCGGGATGGGTCGCGGGTCGGCAGGCTTCTCATCGAACGCTACGACGTTGTCGTGCTCATCGACCGCAATCACGCCGAAGCTGCTGGCTTCCTCGCGTGGCACATCGACGCACGCGATGGTGACGTCCGCGCGTGAGGCCACGTGATCGGCGAGCATCACGCCATAGTCCATCTTGTACACATGGTCGCCCGCCAGCACGAGGATGTACGTCGGCGATGACAGGCGAATGATGTCGAGATTCTGAAACACGGCATCGGCCGTGCCTTGATACCAGTTGTCCTGGATGCGCTGCTGAGCGGGCAGCAGATCGATGAACTCCTGCAGATCGGGATCGAGAAAGCTCCAGCCGCGGCGCACGTGCTGGATCAGGCTGTGCGCCTTGTACTGCGTGACGACGCCGATACGACGCACGCCGGAGTTGACGCAGTTGCTCAGCGAGAAGTCGATGATGCGATGTTTGCCGCCGAAGGGGACTGCCGGCTTCGCGCGCCAATCCGTGAGCTGACGCAGACGCGTGCCGCGACCACCCGCGAGCACAACGGCATAGGTCGAACGTACCAGCGGTGCAACAGAGGGGGTGCGGTGCTGCTCGGCATCGAGCTGCGAGGGAACGAGCTGCGGCAGGACTTCGGTGTTCACTGGGCTCTCCAGCGGCGTGAACGAACGAATGCGTCTGCTTGGGTCATGATCTCGAAGTCATCGCGTAGCGGGCCGCGCCTAGCAGCGCTTGTAGTCGCACGTTTCGATTCGAAACGTCGTGTCGTGCCGACAGGTTCCGTTACCGCGCACCGTAGTGCGGGTCGTGTGCAACCGTACCGCGACAGCGGCAGCAGGCCAACCTCCTTTTGACGTACGGATAGCTGCCCGTCAGTTCCGTGCTGCTAGACTGCGGGCCTCTGCCATCCGCCAGCGTCGTTCGATGCCCACTCGCCGCGTCCGCTCTGCGCACTCGCTGACAGCCTATTGGCTGCTCATTGCGTTTGCGTTGCGGGCGCTGTTGCCGCAGGGCT
>JBEVDW010000097.1:0-8423 GCA_040513115.1 Steroidobacteraceae bacterium
TGGTTTACGTATGGCAATTGGCCGTATCGGCTGGGCTACGAGAATCGCAAGCGCCTGCGCGGCTTCTACACGCGCAACGAATTCAACGCCTGGGACACCATCCAGCGCGTTCACTGGGATCAGGGGCTGGCGCGCAAGGTCGGCATTCAGAGCATGTACGACATCGGTCCGATGCGCGTGATGATGCTCAGCCACTATTTGACCAACTACGCCGGCGACGATGGCTTCGTGCACCGCCTGAAGTACGAATTCCGCAAGTTCAACTACATGGGCGATACGACCTGGATCGAAGGCAAGATCACTGCTGTCGGCGTCGACGCGCAGCTGGGTCCTCGAATCGAGGTTGATCTGTGCGGCCTCAATCAACGCGGCCAGGAGAACATTCGCGGCAGTGCCACCATTCTGTGTCACTCCCGTGAGCACGGCGCATTTCGCCTGCCGCAGCCGCCTGCACTCACGGAATTCAGAGCCGTCTGACTTCTCCAACGGTGCGTACCATGCGTACCTGCAATCGAGGTATACCGTGATCGACTTTTCTCTGGAGCCGGAGTTCGAAGCGAAGCTCGCGTGGATTCGCAAGTTCGTGGCCGAAGAGGTCGAGCCGCTGGACGTGAAGTTCAACTTCAACGTCAACGCTCCCTACGACGTGACGAACAAGGGCATGATGCGCGCCTTGAAGCATCTGCAGGCGCAAGTGCGGGCTCAGGGCTTGTGGGCACCGCATCTGGATCCCGAACTCGGGGGGCAGGGGTACGGGCAGGCGAAGCTGTGCTTCATCAACGAGATTCTCGGTCGCTCCTTCTTCGCACCGCGGGTATTCGGCGCGCAAGCACCCGATAGCGGCAACTCCGAGATCCTCGCGCGCTATGGCAGCGCTCGGCAGAAGGCGCGCTTTCTCAAGCCGCTGCTCGATGGTGACATCATCTCGTGCTATTCGATGACCGAGCCCGACGGCGGCGCAGATCCCGGCAGCTTCGTCACCAACGCGGTGCACGCCGGTGACGAGTGGATCATCAACGGCGAGAAGTGGTTCTCATCGAACCTGCGCTATGCCGCGTTTGCCATTCTCATGGTCGTGACCAATCCGGGCGCGCCGCTGCACGAGCGGTTCAGCATGTTCCTCGTCCCGACCGATACGCCGGGCATCAAGATCAAACGCAACGTAGGTCTGTGGGGCGAGACGGACGAGGAGAGCACGCACGGCTACGTGCACTACGACAACGTTCGCGTGCCGGCCGATGCCCTGCTGGGCAAGGAGAACGGCGGGTGGGAAGTGGCCCAGTCGCGTCTGGGCGGCGGCCGCATCCATCATGCGATGCGTTCCATCGGTCTGTGCCAGCGTGCACTCGACATGGCGTGCGAGCGCGTTATCAGCCGACAGACGAAGGGCAAGCGACTGGCTGATCTCGGGGTGGTCCAGGATGACATCGGGCGCTGCTGGATTCAGCTGCAGCAGTTCAAATGGTTCGTATTGCACACCTCCTGGCTCTACGACCAGGGCAAGCGCGATGAGGCTTGGATCGCGACTGCTGGCGTGAAGGCCGCAACCGCCGACGTGCTGCACGACATCATCTGGCGCTGCATGCACCTGCACGGTTCGTGGGGAGTCTCGAACGAGTTGCCGTTCGCGTCGATGATTCACACTGCGGCCGCGGTTTCCGTCGTCGATGGGCCCACGGAGTCGCACCGTTCGCTGGTTGCGCGCACGCTGTTGAAGCAATACCAGCCCGTCGACAGCCGCCAACCCAGCGAGCACATTCCGACCCGGCGTGCGTGGGCGGAGCGCAAGCTGGCGCCCTTCTTCGGTGATCCGAACGAGCAATGAGCACGACCGCACCGCCGCTCGATCTGCCGAAGCTCACGGCGTGGCTCGATGCGCGCCATCCGGAGCTCGGCCGTGAGCCGGTCGTGCTCGAGCGTTTGAGCGGCGGCAGCAGCAGCTCAGTATTCAAGCTCACGCGCGGCGCGATGCCGGCGGTGTTGCGCGTACCAGCGTGGCCACCACGGGCCGACAGTTTGAAAGCGATGGGCCGCGAGGCGCGCGTCTTGAGCGCGCTGGCGAGCACGGCGGTGCCGCATCCGCGATTACTCGATTACAGTGGCGAGAGCGATGCGATCGGCGTGCCCTTCATGTTGATGAGCTTCGTCGATGGATGGCTCGGATCCATGCAGGCGCCGGCGCCGTTCGATCGGCCTGGGCCGGACCGGGCAGCGCTCGCGTACGCGATGATCGATGCCGTTGCCGAGCTTGGGCAGGTGGACTACAAGGCGATCGGGCTCGAGGATTTCGGCAAGCCCGAACAGTTCCTCGAGCGCCAGGTCGATCGCTGGCTCAAGCACATCGACTCATTGCGCATCACCGAGAATCATCCCGGTCGCGACATCCCCGGGCTGCATGAAGTAGCAGCCTGGTTGCGCGCGAACACACCGAAGATGCAGCGTGTGAGTCTCATCCACAGCGATGTGAGCTTTGCGAATGTGATGTTCCATCACACGGCGCCGGCGCGCGTCGCCGCCATCATCGATTGGGAGATCGCGACGCTCGGCGATCCACTGCTGGATCTCGGCCGCGCGGTGTTTCCGCTGCCCGGCAAGAAAGTGGGCAGCGGCAAGAGTCGCCTGCTCGACTTCTCGGATCTGCCGACGCGCGAAGACCTTGCACAGCACTATGCGAAACGCACCGGCTTGGATGTTTCGCATCTCGACTACTACGTCGTGCTCTCGATGTTCAAGTTGGGTGCGATCATCGAGTTCAACTATGCGCGCATGGTGAACGGTCGGGACTCGAGCGGGATGGCCGCGGAGATCAGCGAGTACATCCTGGAGTTGTTCCTGGAAGCGAAGGCCGTCACGGAGTCCGCGGGATGAGCGCGGTCGCAAGCAGCGTCCCGCAGCACATGCAAGCGCTCGTGGTGGAGCGCCTCGCGCCGAACTTCGACGGTTGCAGCGTGCAGACACGGCCCATTCCGCAACCCGCAGCCGGCGAAGTGCTGATCCGCGTGCAAGCCGCGTGCATCGGCTTTCCCGATCTGTTGATGACCCACGGTGGTTATCAGTACAAGCCGGAGCTGCCGTTCGTGCTCGGCAGCGAAATGGCCGGTGAAGTGGTGCGGAGCGATCACACCGCCTTCACCGTGGGCACCCGGGTTGCTTGCTTGGGTCGAGGTGGAGCGTTTGCTGAGTACGCGGTGTGTGGCGTCGATTCGATGCGTAAATTACCGACGCACTTTTCGTTCGCGGAGGCGGCGGCTTTTCCGGCGGCCTATCTGACCGCCTATGTCGGCTTCGTCAAGCGGGCACAGCTGCAAGCCGGCGAGTGGGTGCTCGTGCATGGCGCGAGCGGGGGCATCGGGCTCGCTGCCGTGGATCTTGCGAAGGCTCTGGGTGCACGTGTGATTGCCGCATCGAGCTCAGTTGAGAAATTGCGCGCGCTGTCCCAGGCATATGCACCCGATGCGCTGCTCAATTCATCGGGCCCATTCCGCGAACAAGTGAATGAGATCACGGGCGGACGCGGCGTGGATGTCGTCTTCGATCCAGTCGGCGGCGAGGTCTTCGACGAGAGCACACACTGCCTCGCCTTCGGCGGCCGGCTGCTCGTCGTCGGCTTTGCTTCGGGACGCATCCCGACCTTCAAGGTGAACCATGCGCTCATCAAAGGTTACGCCGTCGTTGGCGTGCGAGCGGGCGAGTACACGCGCCGCTTTCCTGAGCGCGGGCGCGAATGCCTCGACGCGATATGGGAACTTGCTGCCCAGAAGCGCGTGCACCCGCGCGTACATGCGAGTGTTGCGCTGAACCGGTGGCGCGAAGCCTTCGAACTCATGACCCGTCGGCAGACGGTTGGCCGCGTCGTGCTGATACCGCAAGAATAAGTATGCAAACAGCGGACTACATCATCGTCGGTGCCGGCGCTGCCGGCTGCGTGCTCGCCAATCGGCTCTGCGCCGATCCAAATCGCTCGGTTCTGCTTGTCGAATCCGGTGGGCCCGATTCGAGTCCGCTGATCCACATGCCGCGAGGATTCGGCAAGACCTTGCTCGACCCTGACTTGATCTGGGTGTATCCCACGGAGCGAAAGCAGGGTGGCAAGCAGGAAATGTGGGTACGGGGCAAAACCTTGGGCGGCTCGACCTCAGTCAACGGCATGATGTACGTGCGCGGACTGCCCGGCGACTATGATGAGTGGGAAGCGCAGGGGTGCACCGGCTGGGGATCGAAGGAGATGGCCGCGTCTTTTCGCACCATTGAAGATCACGAGCTCGGACCCGGCGAGTGGCGCGGCACAGGCGGACCGTTGAAGGTCAGCTGCTACCCGCAGCGTCATCCCTTGTGCGAGGCCGTAATCGAAGGTGCGACGCAATTGGGTAAGCAGCGCAAGCTCGATGTGCACGAGCGACCCGGTGAGAACTTCGGCTACAACCAACGCACGATCGCGGGTGGTCGCCGGCAGCGCGCTGCAACTGCTTTTTTGAAACCGGTGCTCCATCGACGCAACTTGCAGGTGGCGACGCGTACTAATGTGCAACGGCTCATATTCGATGGCGAGCGCGCCGTCGGTGTTCAGGTACGCGATGCGAGCGGTTCGCGAGAGATCCGTGCGGCGCGCGAAGTGCTGCTGTGCGCGGGTGCGATCAATACACCAAAGCTGCTCCTTGTGTCCGGCATCGGTCCCGCTGATGTACTTGCGCGGGCCGGTGTCGAGCCGCGCCTGGATGTGCCCGGCATCGGCCGCGACCTGCACGAACACCTGCTGCTAACGCTGCACTTCCGCGTCACTCACGGCAGCGAGAACCGCTCATTTCGTGCACCCGGCGTCGCGTTGACCGCGCTGCGCTACTTCCTCACGCGCTCAGGTCCGTTTGCACAAGCGGCGATGGACGTTTGCGGCTATATCAACACGCGTCCAGACGTCGACCGGCCGGATGCCCAGGTCATGATGACGACGGTCTCGCTCGACCTCACGAAAGACGGTTTTGCGCGGATCGACTCCAAGCCCGGTTTCATGATCGGCACGTACCCGCTGCGGCCCAGATCGCGGGGTCGGCTCGAGATCACCTCACCGGATCCGGCAGCCCCGCTGTACATCGAGCCGAACTATCTGTCGGATGCGGAAGATCGTCGTGTCGCTGTCGAATGCGCGCGTTTCGTTCGCCGCCTCGCGCAAACGCCGGCCCTGCAGGCGTTCGGCGCCACGGAGTTGTTTCCAGGGCCGCAGGTGAACAGCGACGAGCAGATCGTCGATGCCTATCTGCAGTATGGAAACAGCGGCTATCACACCGTCGGTACGTGCCGCATGGGATCCGATCCACGGTCGGTGGTCGATGTGCGCTGCCGCGTGCGCGGTATTCGCAATCTGCGCGTGATCGATGCGTCGATCATCCCAGCAATGGTGTCTGCGAATACGGCGGGGCCGGTGATGGCCATGGCGTCACGCGCTGCCCAGTTCGTGCTCGAAGAGCGGGAATGATCTCATGCAGCTCAGAACACTCATCACAGGATGTTCCACCGGCATTGGCCGAGCGCTGGCACTCGAGCTGACGCGTCGCGGCCACGAAGTCATCGCCACGGCACGCAGGCTGGAAGCGCTGAGCGATTTGCCGGTCGCACACCGTCTCGCGCTCGATGTGACTTCGGAAGCCTCCATCAGTGCCGCCGTTGCAGCAGCCGGCCACATCGATGTGCTCGTGAACAACGCAGGCGTCGGGATCTGGGGACCGGTGGAGGCCACGAGTCTCGAAGATGTGCAGCGCGTCTTCGACACCAACGTATACGGTCCTCTGCGCATGATGCGGGCCGTGCTGCCGCAGATGCGGATGCGGGGCAGCGGCGCCGTTCTGCAAGTCTCGTCGGCTGCGGGCCGATTTACGGGGCCGTTGGTTGGCATCTATGCAGCCTCCAAGCATGCGCTGGAGGCGTACAGCGAAGCGATGCGCATCGAACTCGCGTCGTTCGGCGTGCGCATGATCATCGTCGAGCCGGGCGCGGTGGAGAGTGCGTTTCCGCAGAATCGTACGAGCGCTGCGAGCGGCGCATACGAGGAAATCGTGCAGCATTTCACCCGTAGGTTGATGGCAAATCGGACCGCTGCCACGAGCAGTGAACTGGTTGCCGCCAGAATCGCCGCTATTCTCGAGGAGCCAACACCGCGGCTGCGCTATGCGGTCACCGCCGATGCCGAGTTGTTCATCGACGCGCGCCGCAAACAATCCGAT
Source organism: Steroidobacteraceae bacterium (assembly GCA_040513115.1). GTDB lineage: Bacteria > Pseudomonadota > Gammaproteobacteria > Steroidobacterales > Steroidobacteraceae > DATELY01. The sequence goes on from JBEVDW010000097.1 coordinate 6,216, forward strand.
GAAGAATGGGAGCGGCAACAGCTCGCAAACTGAATGCTGCAAGAACGGGATGCCATGACGAACAGCACACGCTGGACCAAATCGAGTGAACCGTCGCCGTTTGCGGCGCGGCTCATCGGTCGTATCACCGGCTGCACGAACCCGGAGAGCGCCGAGCTCTGCCTCGATGGCGAGACCGTCGTGTTCGGTAACTGCACGATGATCATCGGGCATCCGCGCTACACGGTGCCGCCAGGATTGGTGTACGAGGAGAGCCAGGCGTTCATCAGCCAGGCGCGCATCACCTCGCGCGATTCGTTCGAGCTCGTCAAACGTGAGCTCATCGGCAATCTCACGAGCACGTTGGCGGTGGACATCCTGCGCACGCCCACCAGCAAGTTTCCCAAGGGCACGGCGTTCATGGCCGTCGGGGGACGTCCGATCACGAAGCGCGGCGCCAACACACTCGTGGAAGGCGCGCAGGTGCGGCAGCAGGTGCTCGCGTTCGATCCACTGAGCGGCGCGATTCTTGGCCGCATCCCGCTATGGAGCGGCTCTGCCATCGATGCTAAGTTCAATGCGCTCGAGCAGCCGAACGGGCTCGCGCTCGACGGCAAGGGCAATTTGTATGTGGGCGACATGCTGAACGGCGATCCGGACGGCAAGTTGACGGTGCCGTCGGCGATCTATCGGATTCCGCATGCGGCCATCGACGCCCTCGTCGGCGAGAAACTTGGCGCCGCGAACGACGTGCAACGCATCGTGTGCCCCGCCTATGTCAACGGAATCACTGCTGCACCGGATGACTCCGTGTGGTGCGTGAGCTGCTCGTTCAACGATCCGGAGAAGGGTGCAATCTATCAGCTCGGCGATCAGGACTTCGCTCGCGGACAGCTGCCGGCGCCGCGAGTGCGTGAGCTCGGGATTCTGGACGGCGTCGGCGTAACGCGGCGCGGTACAGCGCTCGCCTCGAATCCGATGACGGGCGAGATCTTTGCGTTCACCGCGGCGGGACGCGATCACGTGATTCGGTTGAACGGCGCAGCGGTGGTTGCGCAACCCGCTGACTTCAACGTCTGCTATCCAAAGGTTCTCGGCGGCGAACCGGCTTTGCTCGTCACCGACATCGCTGTCGGACGAGGGCCCGGCGACAGTGAAGTGGTCCTGATCGACATCAGCGGGTTGTGACGCCGCATGAACGATCTCGGCAACCGACGCGTGATCGTTACCGGTGCAGCTCGTGGCATCGGTGCCGAGCTGGTGCGCGGACTGGTCGCACAGCGCGCACGCGTCGTCGCGATGGATGTGCGCGATGACGCCGGACGCGCGCTGGTCGCATCGTTCAGCGACGCGCACTGCACGTACCTGCATTGTGATGTTTCGCAAAAACGCGAGGTGGAAGCCAGTTTCGAAACCGCCGTCAAGGAGCTGAGCGGACTCGATGTACTCGTCAATGCTGCAGGCCGCGATCGACCGGGACCTGCGCCCGAAGACATCCCGGAAGAAGACTGGGACTATCTTTTTGCCATCGATGCGAAAGGCACCTTTCTCACGAATCAGGTCGCATGCCGGACCATGAAGGCGCAAGGCACGGGCGGAGCCATCATCAATTTCGGTTCGATTGCCGGTGTGCGCGGCATGCACGAGCGGGCCGCATATTCGGCCGCGAAGGGCGCCGTGCACGCCTGGACGCGTGCCGCCGCGCAGGCGTGGGGACGCTACGGCATCACCGTGAATGCCATCGCGCCCATCATGGCCACCGAGGTGGCGCAGAAGTTCATCGACAGTCTCGATGCGCCCGCACGCGCGGCCATGGAGGCGGAAGCGAAGGCGAGGATTCCGATGGGCGGCCGCATGGGCGATCCTGCTACTGATCTCGTGCCCTTTCTACTGTTTCTGGCGAGTCCCGCTGCGAGCTACATCACCGGGCAAACGCTGGCGGTGGATGGCGGCATGATGATGCTGGGTTCCTGAAGTCCTCTAAAGTCGACGAGTCCGTCATGCCGAGCACCACTCTGAAAGACAAAACGCTGTTCATTACCGGCGGTTCGCGCGGCATTGGCCTTGCGATCGCCGAGCGTGCGGCTCGAGACGGCGCCAACATCGTCATCGCAGCGAAGACTGCGCAGCCGCATCCGAAGCTGCCGGGCACCATCTACAGCGCCGCGGAAGCCATCGAACGCGCAGGTGGGCAAGCACTGCCAGTCGTGTGCGACATCCGCGACGAAG
>JBEVDW010000098.1:0-6256 GCA_040513115.1 Steroidobacteraceae bacterium
AATGCAAGCCCTATGGTCACAAGCGCGTGGAAGGCCTTGACCGGTTGGAGGATTTCTACAAAGCCTTTCACGCCTTCTGGAACAATGACGAGCCCTTCAACCTCGAGGGTCATCACATGAAGTTCGATCGCGCGTGGATTGGCAAATCCCGTCGGCACAAGCCGAGACTTTGGGGCCTGGGCGGCGGCCCGCGCGTCTACGATCTGGCGACCACCTATGCCGACGGCTTTTCGACGATGGGGGTGATGATATGGACCAGCCCTGAGCACGCTGCACAGGAAATCAAGAAGTTGAAACAGCAGCTCGAAAGCAAGGGCCGCGATCCGGAGAAGTTCGACTTCAGTGTCTGGGCGCCGCTGCTGCTGCATGAAGATAAGGATGTCGTCGAGCGCGCATTCGAAAATCCAATCGTCAAATGGACCACGTGCATCATGGGTCGCATCATCCAGTCGGAATGGCTCAAGGAAGGTATTCAGCCACCGATGCCGGCCGACTGGCATTACGCCCTGAAGATGCTGCCGCAGAACATCGGCCTTGCCGAAGCCAATGAGATGATGGGCCGCGTGACGCCGCAGATGTCACACAAATCCTGGATTTACGGCGACGCGAAGAAAGCTGCGGCTGAGCTGCAGGGGTTCATCGATGCCGGCGTGACCCACGTTGCGATGATCGACATGATTCCGGCACTGCTCGAACCGGAGGCCGCAGGCCAGGCCATCATGAGGAGCATCGACGTGTGTCGCCACATCAAGGCGGCGAACGCCTAGATCGCCGCTGATACATCAGCGCGCCTGGACGCTGCGACCGCAGAGGCGCGGATGCCAAGCAATGCATGGGATGTCGAGACGGACATCCTCGTTGTCGGTTCCGGCAAAGGAGCGATGACCGCGGCTGTCTCAGCGTATGAAATGGGATGCCGCGATATCCTGCTGGTGGAAAAGGCCGAGCGGTTCGGCGGCACCAGCGCGCTCTCAGGTGGTGTGATCTGGATTCCTTGCAACCGCTACGCAAGAGCGCTCGGACAACAGGATTCGCTCGAGGAGGCGCACGACTATCTCCGACGAACCATACCCGAAGGTATTCGCCGCGATGCGATGATCGAGGCGTATCTGGAGAACGGCCCGAGGATGGTCGACTTTCTTCATGAACGCACGCATGCCCGCTACCGGTCGCTGTCGATGTATCCCGACTACCACTCGCATGTTCAAGGCGCGAAGCTGGGCAACCGCGCGCTGGAGCCAGAGCCTTTCGATTCGGCTTTGCTCGGCTCTGACAACGATCTGGTCAGCCACAGCCATCGTCTGTGGTATCTCGGCGGCGTCATTCCGTTGACGTTGACCGAGCTCAACGCGATTCAGGTGCGCCTGCCAGGATGGTGGCGGATGTTGGCAAGCATGCTATTGCGCTACGCCCTCGATGTCCCGTGGCGCCTGCGCAGCCGCTACGACCGTTATCGCAAGATCGGCGGCTCGGGTGTTGCCCGGCTGTATCTCTCACTGAAAGAACGCGGCGTGCCGATGAGGAACAACACCGCCCTGATCGATCTCATCGAAAGCGACGGCCGTGTCATCGGCGCAGTGGTGGAAAGACAGTCGAGGCGCATGCGCATTCATGCGCGCAAAGCCGTCGTGCTATGTGCGGGCGGCTTTGAACAGAACCAGCAGATGCGAGAACGATACCTGCCAGCGCCGACCAGCCGGGAATGGAGCACGGGCGTCACAACCAACACCGGCGATGCGATCAACGCGGGGGTGCGCCTCGGTGCGCTGACCGCCCTCATGGAAAGTGCCTGGTGGTGCATGACTACACGGGTGCCAGGTGAGTCTGCGCCGCGACTGATGATCATCGAGAAGGCCTTGCCCGGCTGCTGCTTGGTCGGTCCGAGTGGGCAACGTTTTCTCAATGAATCCCAGAACTATCAGTCGCTGGTGGGTAAGCTCTACGAGGCACACGCCCAAACCGATCCCGTGGTGCCGACCTGGCTGGTATTCGATGCGCGGTTTCGCCGCGACTACATCATCGGCCCATTGTTGACACCGGCGTTCAAGCCCGACTGGACCTTTCCCAAACGCTGGTTCGAAGAGGGCTTCATTGCCAAGGCCCAGACCATCGATGCACTTGCAAAAAGAATCGCTGTCGATGCCGCCGGCCTCATGGCGACGATCGCGAAGATGAACGCGTACGCCAAGAGCGGTAGAGACGTCGACTTTCAACGTGGCGATTCGCCCTACGACCGTCATTACGGTGATCCCAAAATCCAGCCGAATCCCAATCTCGCCCCCATCGATGAGGCACCGTTTTATGCCATGCGTCTCGATCCCGGGGACATCGGCACACAAGGCGGTCTCGTCACGAACACGCATGGACAGGTGTTGCACTCGAGCGGGCAACCGATTCCTGGCCTCTATGCCTCTGGCAATTGCACTGCCGCAGTGCTTCCGACGTATCCTGGCCCCGGCGCGACGTTAGGGCCTGCGATGGTGTTCGCTTATCAGGCGGCAAAGCACATCACCGGCTTCAGAGACTGATCCATGCTTAGTAGAGGATCCAGTGAGCGCCTGCGATGTCGATCCATGGCTGGCGGTTAATTGGCCCGCGATCCAATTATTCACCTGCGCCCTGCCTCGACTTTGCACGGCATCCAGTAAAGTGAAACGATGGTTCACGCAGCAGTGACAGGGGGAATCAATGGCCGCATCAAGGCCCGCAGGCAGTGCTGTCGAAGCAGATGAAGCAAACCTGACCACAGTCAAGACCGCCTGTCGAATCTGCCTCTGCTTCTGCGGGCTCGACGTCACGACGGATGGAAAACGCATCGTGCGCATCCGCCCGGACAAGGACAACCCCAACAACTGGCGTGACTTCTGCCTCAAGGGCGGCTCTGCGCATCACATGCGCGATCACCCGAAAAGGATCACGCAGCCCATGAAACGCATGGGCGACAAATACATCTCTGTGCCCTACGAACAGGCCATCCGGGAGATAGCCGCGCAGCTGCACGCGATTCGCCAGCGCCACGGTCCGAACGCCATCGCGACTTACATCGGCAATCCGGGACAATCAAGCACGACGGGTGCCGCCTTTCAGTCCGGCTTCATTGCAGGGCTGGGAAGTACGAGCAACTACACCGTGGGCTCGGTCGATCAGAACAGCTTCAATCTGAATGCGCAGGAAATGTACGGCAGCGAGATGGCGCTGCTGAATCCCGACGTCGATCACTCCAAGTGCATCCTGATGCTCGGCATGAACCCGGCCGTGAGCTACGTCGGCTGGATGTATCAGGTGCCGGACGGCTGGAACCGCATCCTGAAAGCCCAGGCAAGCGGTGCCGACGTCATCATGGTGGACCCGCGTAAGACTGCCTCGACGAAGAAAGCGAACACCCACGTGAAGGTGCGGCCCGGCGAGGACTGGGCCTTGCTGCTTGGCATCATCAAGGTCGTGTTCGATCAGGGTTGGGAACACAAGCAGGACTGTGCCGAAGCGAACGGCGTCGACACGATCCGAGCCATCGCAGCGCAAGCTTCGCTCGAACATCTTTCCGCGCGCTGCAACGTGCCCGTTGCACAGATCGAAGACATCGCTCGGCGCTTCGCCACGGCGGAAACGGCCGTCTGCTTCGCCAATACTGGTCTGTCACAGAACCGCAGCGGCACGATCGGCGAGTGGCTCTCGCATGTGCTGAACCTCATCACCGGACGCATCGATCGCAAGGGCGGGCGTTTTTATCAGCCTGGCATCTTCAAGAACACGATGCAGCTGCTCAACAAGATGTCGCCGCCCTCGAACAAGCGCAGCCGCATCGGCGGCTACCGCATGATCTACGGCGGCTTTCCGATCGCGACGTTGCCCGACGAGATCACCACGCCGGGGGATGGACAGATCCGTGCAATGATCATCAATAGCGGTAATCCCGTGGTGGCGGGTGCCGACGGCAACCGGCTGGATGCCGCCTTCGCCCAGCTCGAGTGTCTGATCGCCATCGACTTCTTCCAGCGCGAGAGCCACCGCCACGCGCACTGGCTGATCCCCGGCTGTCACTTCCTCGAGCGCGAAGACTTCTTCACGATTCTCGGCAGTCTCAACGAGCGGCCGTTCGCGCAACTCATGCGCACGGCCGTTCCGCCGCGCGGCGAAGTCAGGCCCGAGTGGGAGTTCTTTCGCGATCTGGCGGTCGAAATGGGCGTTCCGTTCATGGGCATCAAAGGATTGAATCCGCTCATCAAGGCGAGTCGGTGGGTCGCAAAGGTCACGGGTAAGCCGCGGCTCGCTTTCAATCCCCGCTGGATCTGGGCCCTGCTCGTACGCACAGCGAGCTGCCTCAAATGGCGGGAACTGAACGAAAAACAGTCGGGATATTTCTACGCGGAGAAATCATACGGCCACTTTCGGGCCGCTCTGCAAACACCTGATAAGAAGGTTCATGCAGCGCCCGAGTCATTCGTTGCAGTACTCAAACGACGCCTGGCTGAGCCGCCACCGCAGACACCGCGCGAGTACCCGTTCCAGCTCGTCAATCAGCGCCATCTGTCGATGATGAATTCCTGGCTCGTGGAGACCGTCAAGCGTGTCGGCAGCCGCGGCGACATCATCGAGATCAATCCAGCGGATGCGAACGCACTCGGCATTGCGGATACGCAAGAGGTCACGGTCAGCTCGCGGACCGGCAAGCTCAATGCTCGCGCCCGCCTCACTGAAGAGGTGCCACCCGGCATCGTCAGCATGGATCACGGCTGGGGCTCGCGCACGTTCGATCCGTTGGGAGGTGATGCGCCCGTGGTACAGGGGATCAACCGCAACCAACTCGTCGCCGCCGACGAGCTCGACGAACTGACCGGCACGCCAAACTTGAACGGCACGTATGTCGGTCTCCACCCCGCCTGAGGCAACTGCGAGGAAAGGCCGCCGGCTGCGGCGCTTCGGCTATCTGCTTCCCCTACTCTCCAATGTGTGTTTTGCCATGAGCCCACCTGCAGCCAAGCTTCTGTTCGAAGACGAAACGCTCGCGCATGTCTGCGACCATTGCCCCACCGTGCATCCGCAGGTTGCGGAACGCAGCAAGGTGTTCCGTAGACGCGTGTTTGAGTTTCGCCCCGGCACCTTCGCCGCCATCGAGTATCTGGGTTCATCCGTGATGGTGGTTGGTCCTGAGGGTGCCGTCGTCGTCGGTGCCGTCAGTCATCTCACTGATGGCGCGCTCGTGGCCAAGCACTTCGCCGCATTGCGTGGGGACAAACCCATTCGCGCCGTCGTCTACAACGACTGCCTCGGCGACAACTTCGGCGGCGTCGAAGCATTCGTCTCCGATGAAGATGCCAAGGCCGGCAAGGTTGCGATCATCGCCCATGAATCTTTCGAGCGCGTCATGCTCGACAACCTCGGCGACGTGAGCGACATCGCGGCCTGGCGCGGTGCGTATCAAGCGGGTGCCTTCCTGCCCAAGGGACCCGAAGGCTTGGTCCATACCGGTGCCATCGCCTACTCGCGCGGCAAGGTGAGCTATATCGCACCGAACGTGCTGGTCAAGGATTCGTGGCAAGGCACGCCGGGCGGCGTGCGCACGGAGATCTACCATTACCCTGCCGAAAGCGACGACGGCATCGTTACCTGGTTTCCGGAGCAGAAGACGCTCGTCGTCGGTCATGTGTTGTTCGGCGATCTCCTGCCGCAAGTGTATGCACAGCGCGGCATCGTGCGGTCCCCCAAGCGCTGGTACAAGGGCATCGAGAGCCTGATCGACTTCGTGCAGAAGCACGACGTCGAGTACATGGTGCCCATGCACTGGTTCGAGCCCATCGCGGGCAGCGAACGCATCATGGAAGTGCTCACCATCAACCGCGACACGCTGCAGTTCATCGCCGATCAGAGTGCGCGTTTCATCAACAAGGGCTGGCGGCCCGATGACCTCGCGACACTCAGTCTGCCGCCGCATCTGGCGAATCATCCCGAGCTGCAGGAACACTACGGTCGCCTTCAACAGCACTTGCGCCAACAGTACGTCGACAGTCTAGGCTGGTTCGAAGGTGATCCTACCTTCCTCGATCCGATGCCCGAGCTCGAACGAGCAAGACACTACGTCGCCGCCATGGGCGGTCGCGACGCCGTGTTTGGCAAGGCACAAACAGCCGTGCGCGACGGCGAGCGCCTGTGGGCGGCAGAGTTGCTGACTCTGTTGATTCGTGTCGATCGCAGCGACCGGCAGGCCCTCGCGCTCAAGGCGAGCACGCTACGCGAGCTCGGCTACGCGGCGCCGAAT
>JBEVDW010000099.1:0-12975 GCA_040513115.1 Steroidobacteraceae bacterium
GATGCCGCAGCGTCGCCACGGCTCCCAGCAGGCCACCGGCATAGTCCACCATCGAGGTGCGATTCCACAGCGGCGGATTGTCGACACCGCCCGCGCGGTGGTCGTGACCGCACAGCGCCTGGAAGCACATGTCGAAGCCCGCACCTTCCGCACGCGGACCACTCGTGCCGTAGGCGGCACTTTCCAAGATGATGAGCGACGGATTCTTCGCATGCAGCGTCTTCGCATCAATTCCGAGACGCGTGGACACGCCAGGACGGAAGTTGCTGGTGATCACATCCGAGCTCACGCACAGTCGCTGTGCGATCTCACGCCCTTCGGGCGTCTTCACGTCGAGCTTGATCGCGCGCTTGCCGCGATTCACCGAACCGTAAGAACGGAAGATGCTGCGATTCGGATCGCCGACCATCGCTTCGACTTTGATGACATCTGCCCCCAAGTCAGCCAACAGGATCGACGTGTACGGTCCTGCAACGAATGCGCCGAAGTCGACGACGCGAAGACCGCTCAGTGGCGCCTTGCCGGGGGCCGCGTTCTTCGGCGGCGCCTTCGATGCGCGCGCCTCGATCGGGTGTCCGACATGTCGAGTGCCATCGGCATCGCGTGCAATCACACCATTGTGAATCGTCTGCGGATCGTCCCAGACGCGACCCGGCGGAAGCACGGGCTCGGCAGGCAGCCCGACAGCCCAAATGGCTTCCAAAAGTTCCTTGCTCTGGCGCGTCTCGATGTGCTTCTGCAACGTATCCACGTCGCCGAAGAAATTGCGCCCGTCGGCCGTCGGCTTCGGCATGCCGCTGTCGTTTTCCTTCACCGTCGGATCGTTGATGCGCAGGATCTTGTAGAGCTGGTATTTGGAGCCAGCGGAGCCCAGGACCACTTGCACATACTGCCCGTCTGCACATTTGAAAATGAGCGGCGTGGGGCTCTTCGGCATGACGAACGAAAACGCGGGCGTCGGCTTCTCGCCCTCGCACCACAACAGCATCGTCCAGGCGAGCGCACCCTCGTACAGAGAGGTCGAGGCGACTTGCCCACGACCGGTTCGCTCACGCTGAATGAGTGCGCCCAGGAGACCGGACAATCCATGCAGCGCTGCACCATAGTTCGACGGCTCGAAGCTCATGAGCATCGGGCGATCGGCATAGTGCTCGTAAGACAATCCGGAACGGGCCTGCACGAGCAGGTCAGTCGCGGGACGTCCCGCATGCTTCGACGAGGTGGGATAGCCCTGAATGTCCAACACGACCAGGCGCGGATTCTGTGCTTGCAACGCCTGAGCGTCGCGACGCCAATCGACGCCCGGATGGTCTTCACCACCGACGATGCAAACATCGGCCTTGGCGAGCAGCTCGTTCAACCGCTGCGGCGACTTCGCCGCCTCTGCATCGAGCTTTGCGCCTTTGTGCCAGACGCGATACGCGGGATATACGTCATAGAATGGATCACCGCTGGGCGGTTCTACGCGAGTGATTTGCGCACCGGACTCAGCGAGGAACTTTGCGACCAGCCCCGTTGCCATGCCGAGACCCAGATCGACGACGTGGAGATCTCGCAACCAATCGTTTGCTTCTGGCATTTGCTTTGCAGTCGGAAAAGTGAGGGGAAAATCGTGTGATGGCCGATGGTATCCTTCCTCACAATCGATTTGCAAAACCATGAAAATCCTTGGCCGACGCGCACTGACACGCAAATGCCCCGTTTCGTGACGAGCGCTGCACCGACCCAACAGCGCTCGATGCAGTGCAGGAACCTGCGGATTCCACTACGCCATTTGTAATACGGGCTTGATCGTGCGCCCGGACACTGAGTCGGCAACGGCCTGGTTGATCTCATCGAGCCGGTAAGTGCGCACGAGTTTGTCCACCGGCAGCTTGCCGTCGAGGAATAACTGCGCGAGTTGCGGAATGAACTCCTGCGGCTTGGCATCCCCTTGCGTGATGCCCACCACGGACCGGCCCGTCACCAGGTGCGAGTGATCGAACGTGAGCGTGCTGCCGGGCTTGGGCACGCCCAACATGGCACACACACCGCCAAACGGCTTGAGCCCTGCCACCGCAATTTCGCATAACTTGGAATTGCCGCTGGCTTCGACACTGAAGTCGAGACCGCCAGCGGCATTGATCACTTCCAGTGCGTCCTGGCGCTCCGTATTCACGATATGCGTTGCGCCAAGCGCCCGTGCGACGTCGAGCCGGCTGTCCACGCGATCCACTGCCACGATCACGCGCGCGCCGCACAGTTTCGCTGCCATCACCGCCGCAAGCCCTACGGCGCCGCAGCCGAACACAGCGATGGCTGATTGCGCGGTGGGCTTCAGCACATTCAGTACCGTCCCGGCGCCTGTCTGAATGCCGCAGCCCAATGGCGCCATGGCTTCCAATGGCGCTTCCTTCGGCACCTTCACCGTGTTGTTGGCGTAGGCGATCGCATGAGTGGCAAACGACGACTGGCCGAAGAAACAACCGCACACGCTGCGGTTGGGTGCACGAATCGTGTGCGAGCCATCGGCACGCGTTCCCGCGAGCGACAGATTGATGATTTGCTCGCAGAAGTAAGGCCTGCCGGCCTTGCACTTCGAACACCGACCGCAGTAGGGAAATGTCAGCACCACGTGATCACCTGGCGCCACATGGGTGACAGCCGAACCGACGCGCTCGACGATGCCGGCGCCCTCATGTCCGAGCACGATCGGCATCGGTGCCGGCAGATGTTCTTCGACGACGGAGAGATCGGTGTGGCAGATGCCCGCTGCCACGATGCGAACCAGCACTTCGCTGGGCTGCGGCTGATCGATCTCGAGCGTTTCGATCTTGAACTGGCCGTGTGGCTTCTCGAGCACGGCCGCGCGGATCTGCATGAAGTTCTCCCGCCTACAGCTGGACGAACACGGACTTGGTCTGGAGATAAGCATCCAGACCCTCGGGCCCGAACTCATGGCCCCAGCCGGATTGTTTGTAGCCGCCGAACGGCATGGCGACATCGGTCACGAGCTCGCAGTTGACCCACACCATCCCGGCCTGCAAGCGACTGGCGAGCGTGTGTGCACGGCTGATGTCTCGCGTCCAGACGCTGGCGGCGAGTCCGTAGGTCGTGTCGTTCGCTGCCTTGATGACTTCCTCGATGTCATCGAATGGCAAGGCGGTGAGCACGGGGCCGAAGATCTCTTCTTTCACCACGCGTGCATCGGTGCGCGGATTGACGAGCACGGTCGGCTCGACGAAGTAACCTGAATCGAACGCTTTCCGTCCACCAGCCACGACTTCCGCGCCCTGCTCCCGCCCGCTGCCGATGAGGCTCATCACTCGGTCGAGCTGCTTGGCCGAGATGAGTGGACCGATCTGCGCCGTGGGATCGAAGCCGCTGCCGATCTTCATGCTCTTCGCGATGTCGGCAATGCCGCCGACGACGCGATCGAACACCTTCTTGTGCGCATAGAGACGGGATCCTGCAACACACACTTGTCCTGAGTTCACGAAGATGCCGCCGGCCGCACCGGCGATGGTCGCATCGAGCATGGCGTCATCGAAGACGATGACAGGCGACTTGCCCCCCAACTCGAGTGTGACCTTCTTCAGATTGCCGCTGGCCGCCTGCACGATGGACTTGCCGACCTCGCCCGACCCTGTGAAAGCGATCTTGGCGACGGTGTTGTTCTGCGCCAGAGCAGCACCGGTGACGTGGCCCAGCCCGGTGACGACATTCACGACACCAGGCGGCACGCCCGCCTCCATCATCAGCTCGGCGAGACGCAACGAGGTGAGCGGCGTTTCCTCTGCGGGCTTCAACACACAGGAACAACCCGCCGCCAACGCGGGCGCCAACTTCGTCGCCGCCAGCGACAGGGGCGAATTCCACGGCGTGATCATTCCCGCGACACCGACCGGCTCGCGCAAGGTGTAGGCATGCATCTTGGTCGGCGTGGAAGTCTCCGCCGTGCGGCCACTGATCTTCGTGCACCATCCCGCGTAGTAGCGAAACGCCTCGGCGCCGAAGGAAATGGTGTACCCGCCAAGCTCTGCCGGCATGCCGTTATTGAGCGTTTCGAGCTGCGTCAGCTCCTTGTGATGCTTGTCGATCAGCTCGCCGACACGCCAGAGAATCTTGGCACGCTCGGCCGGCAGCATGCCTCTCCACACGCCCTTTTGAAACGCACGATCCGCTGCTGCAACGGCGCGATCGACATCGACCTTCTGACCCGCAGGACACGTGGTGATGACCTTACCCACCGTGGGATCGAATACGTCGAACGTCTCCCCGCCGAGCGCCTCGACCCACTGACCATCGATCAGCATGAGCCGCGGGCCGCTGCGTGCGCGTTCCAGAATGGCAGTCGTGTCGTGAGCTACGGCAAGCATGATGATGCTCCTTCAGTATCGAATACGTTCAGTCGCGTGCGTCTCGCAGCACGACGGTGGCAGTGCCCTTGATCTTCACGTCGCCGTCTTGATTGACCACGCGAAGATCCAAGTCGGCGAGTCGTTCTCGATCCACTTCGCGAATGGCCGTGACGGCGCCGTCGCAGGTGAGACGGTCACCCACATACGTTACGGTCATGAAACGGCATGAAAACTCTCTCATCTCACGCGTGTGCTGCCATGAGGTCACGGCCCGGCCGAGGTACGCCATGACGAGTAATCCGTGAGCGATGACATCGGAGAATCCCATCGCTCGGGCGTACTCGGTGTCCAGGTGCACGGCGGCGTGATCACCTGATGCATCGGCGTAGTTCGCCAACACCTCGCGGTCGACCGTTGGCACCTGCAGCGCATCCACGCGCGTGCCGACGCTGACGGCGCTCATGCGTCCACCCGCAACACTTCAGTGTGGCGTATGCGCTGGGCCTCTTGACCTTGCGAATTGCTGACGATCGTCTCCAGCACGATGAAGATCAAGCTGCCGCCCTTCTTCTCGTAGACATCGGCGACACGCTCGCGGAACGTCAATTCATCGCCGACGCAAATGGGCTGCTTGTATGAGAACGATTGTTCGGCGTGCAGCAGCTGGCCGGAACCTGCGTGCACACCAAGGCTCTCGAGGGTGTGTTCCGGGCTGACGGTGTTGAGCTTCAAACAGAAGGCGTACGTCGGAGGCGCTGGAATGCCGCGATAGCCGCGCGCGACCGCCGCGTCGTGATCGAAGTAAATCGGATCGGTCTCGCCGATCGAGCGCGCAAATGCGCGCACGCCGTCGGCCTCCACACGAGCTTGAACGGCCGGGAACTCTCTGCCGATGCTGGATCGATCGATCACATCTCCCCCATGCGCTGGCTGCTAGCGCTTTGATTGACTCTGAATTGCCTGCGCCAGCTCTCCCACGGTCTGCGCATACCCTTCCGGCTGCCTCTGGATGAGCGCTCCATCCACGACGAACTCACCGCCGCTGATGAATCCGGCGGCGTCGGACGCGAGGAACAGGCACATCTCCGCAATGTCCCGCGGCTGCCCGGAGCGATTGATCGGCTGCAGCTTGCTGGCGATGGCCTCCATCGTCGGTCGCAGCTCATCAAATGCATCCCTCGAGCCACCGAAGGCGTCCGGTAGCGAGGGCGTCGGAATCACGCCGGGGCAGATCGCATTGACGCGAATACCGTACGCAGCGAGATCGGCAGCGGCAATACGTGTGAGATGAAGCACGCCTGCTTTCGCCACGGAATAAGCCGTCGTCGCGATGCCGACGCGCATGCCCGCGATCGACGCCGTATTCACGATCGCGCCGCCACCCGCAGCCTTCATCACGGGTATCGCATGTTTGATGCCGAGCATCACCGATCGCAGCAACAAGGCCATGGCGTTGTCCCATCCAGCCACGGACATGGCTTCGATGGCGTCGGGCGCACCGCCCGCACCCGCATTGTTGAAGAGAATGTCAAGCTGTCCGAACGAGGTCGTCGCGGTGGCAATTGCGTTCTGGACATCGGCTTCTTCGCGGACGTCGCACCGCGTGAACTTCAATCGCCCGGGATATTGCTGCTCGAGCCGCCGGCCGGCGTCCGCCTGCACGTCAGCGACGACCACTCGCGCGCCTTCGTTGACGAACAACTCGACGGTTCCAAGTCCGATACCGGAGCAGCCTCCGGTGATCAAGGCGACTTTGCCTGCCAATCTCTCTGCCATGAAATGGCCCCTACTGCGTCAATGTTCTGGTGGGTAACGGGCACTGCGGATCGCGCGGCACGAGGTCGAACACGAACAGGAATTTCGAGAACCCCGTGAGGATCGACGCAAAGACACCGAGCTCGAGAATCTGTGCGTCATCGAAATGCGCGCGCAACCGTCGATGCAATGCAGGGCTCAACGTGCCTTGCTGATTCTGCAGCACGATCTGCTCGCACAGCTCCAGCACGGCGAGCTCCGCGTCGCTGAAGTACGCCGGCGAAGGATTGCCGATGTTGTCGATCTGCGCCTGCGAGTAGCCCACTGCACGCGTTTCGATTTCGTTGCCGCGATTGCACACCTGACAGCCGTGATGCTTCGACAGCTTGAGCCGCGCAAGCTCCTTGTAGCGGCGCTCCACTTTCATATCGCCTGCGGTGTTGTACAGCAGGCGCTGATAGAACTGGTCGTAATACCAGCGCAGGAGGTCCGGATGATTCGCGAGCACCTGCACGTGCGTCGTGTCGATGGCGCGTTCGTCTGCCTGCGTGCACAGCGCTTGCAGATCGGTCGGCAAGTCACTGCGCGCGAGTGCTCTGACTGAAGGTTCCGGCATCGTTCCTCCTCATCCAATCTGGATCGTGACCTTTCCGAAGTGCGACTGGCTGCCCAGGTGTTCGAACGCGCGCGCCGCATCATCGAAGGCGAACCGGCGATCGATCACTGGCTCGACGCGATGGAGTTCGAGCGCACGCATCAACCCTTCGAAGTTCTCTCGACTGCCGACGGCAATGCCATGAACGTGCGCGGCTTTGCGCATGAAGGTCATCACCGGCATTCTGGCGTCGAGGCCGCCCAACAATCCTACCTGGCAGATGTGTCCGCCCGCGGCGAGCGCCGTGATGGCCTGATCGAACGTGTTGGCGCCGCCCACTTCAACAACGACGTCTGCACCTCGTCCGCCAGTCAGTTGCAGCACGCGTTCGCCCCATTGCGGGGACTGCTGGTAATTCACGATGTGATGCGCACCCAACGCCCGCGCGCGCTCCAGCTTCTCATCGCTCGACGACAGCACGATGGTCTCCGCGCCCATCAAGCGCGCAAACTGCAGTGCAAAAATCGACACACCACCCGTGCCTTCGATGAGCACCGTCTGACCGGGATGCACACTGCAGTGCGTCGTCAACGCACTCCAGGCCGTCACGCCGGCACAGGGAAGCGTTGCAGCCTCCTCATCGCTGAGATACGCCGGCACCTTGACGATTGATTGCGCGGAAATCGTCATTGACTCACGCAGCACGCCGTCCACCGCGCCGCCCAGATCGACCGTGTAGGTCTTTGGGTCGTAGGGACCCGCGATCCAGTCCAGAAAGAAAATCGGGCACACGCGGTCACCGACTTTCACTCGTGTGACGCCCTCGCCCACTTCGGCCACGACGCCCACGCCATCCGACAGTGGAATGCGGGGGTACTGCAGCGGGATGACACCCTTCGCCATCATGATGTCTTTGAAGTTCAGCGACGCCGACTTCATGCGCAGCAGCACCTGACCCGGCAACGGCCGCACTTCGGGTCGTGTTGCTTGCGCGATGCGGTCCATACCTGGGCCGCGTATCTCAACGACATTCATCAGTGGTCTCCCCCAGCCACCGTCACCGGCTGCAACAGGCCGCAACCCGGCAAAAAACCTCGGTCGATATTCGCTGGCTGGCGCACGGTGTGCAACTATGCGATCCAGCGGCGCACATCAGGTACATCATGAAGCACACACGCGCGCGTACACGTTCGAGGGCACTGACATGCAGCTAGCGGCTTTGACTGCATCATTCGACGATTGGCGTGCGCGATCGCCCTTCTATGACGAAACGCATGAAGCCGTCGCGCAATCGGTGCGGCGTTTCGTGCAGCGCGAAGTCGTGTCCCATATAGAAGAGTGGGAAGCCGCAGGCGAAGTCCCCCGAGAGCTCAATCGCAAAGCGGGCAGTGCCGGCATCCTCGGGCTCGGTTTTCCGGAGGAGTACGGCGGTACGTCGGCGGGCATCGATATCTTCCATAGCCTGGCTCAGTCAGAAGAGCTCGCAGCGCCCGGCGCAGGCGGCTTCTGGTCTGCCGTCACGAATCACGCCGTTGCGCTGCCCGCCGTTCTCGCGCTGGGTTCCGAGGACATGAAGCAACGCGTGGCGCCTCCGGTGATCGCCGGCGAGAAACTGATGGCGATCGCCGTAACTGAGCCGAGCGGCGGATCCGATGTTGCGGCGTTGAAAACACGCGCCGAACGCTCAGGTAACAAGTACATCGTGAACGGCTCAAAGATGTTCATCAGTTCCGGGATGCGCGCGGACTACTACGTCACCGCAGTGCGCACGGGCGGTGCGGGTTTGAATGGCATCTCGCTGCTGCTGATCGAGAAAGGCATGCCGGGATTCACTCAGACGCGTCTGGAGAAGATGGGCTGGCATTGCTCCGACACGGCCGCGCTGTACTTCGATAACGTCGAAGTGCCCGTCGAGAATCTCATCGGTCCAGAGAACAGCGGCTTTCGCCGCATCATGCAAGGCTTCAACGGCGAACGCTTGCTCGCAGCTCATACCTGCTGCGCGTTCTCGCGCGTCTGCCTCGACGAAGCCGTGTCGTGGGCACGTGAACGACAAACCTTCGGCAAGAAGCTCGTGGAGCATCCGGTCATTCGGTCGAAGCTTGCCGATATGACGCGCCTGATCAACACGACCCAGTCCTTCGTCGACCTCTGCGCGTGGCAAGTGCGCGAGCAAAAGATCAAGCCACTCGATCTGGGTTTGTTGAAAGTGCAGGCCACACGCACGTTCGAGCAGGTTGCACGCGAGGCCGCTCACGTACTCGGCGGCGCCTCGTATCTCAAGGGCTCCAAGGTCGAGCGCATCTATCGAGAAGTGCGTGTGATGGCCATTGCCGGCGGTTCCGAAGAGATCATGCTGGATGTTGCCGGTCGTCAGTTCGAATAACCAACAGGAACCCGTGCCGGCTGCAGCCGCCGCCATCCCATCCGTGCGCAGTGCCTCGCTCGCACTCGTGCTGCTTTCGCTGTTGAATCTGCTCAACTACTTCGATCGACTGCTCATCACGGTCGTCGCCGAGCCGGTCAAGAAACATTTCAGCCTCACGGACACGCAACTGGGAGTGCTCACCGGACCTGCGTTCATCGTCGTGTACATCACGGCCACGCTCGTCTTCGGCTGGCTGTCGGATCGTCGCAACCGGAAGAACATCATGGCGGCGGTGTTGGCGCTGTGGAGTGCGATGACCGCGCTGAGCGGTTTTGCGCACAGCTATCTGCAGTTGGCGATCGCGCGTGCGGGTGTCGGCATCGGTGAAGGCGGTAGCAATCCAGCGGCGCTGTCATTGCTCAGCAGCTACTACCCCGCCGAACGTCGCGGTCGTGCGATTGCCATATTCCAGTCGAGCGGCATGGTGGGCATCCTGCTCACGTTTCTCGTCGGAGGCTGGATCGCTGCGGAGTTCGGCTGGCGCGCTGCGTTCTGGGTGGCGGGTCTGCCTGGCATCTTGCTCGCCATTGCGTTCTTCATCCTCGTGCCTGAGCCGCCGCGGTCTTCTCACAGTGACGGCGCAGCGCTTCCCCTCGGCGCCTCATTGCGCATGCTGGCCGGCAATCGCGCGTACCGTTGGATCGTGATCGGTGCGAGCCTCGCCGTCATCAGTAACCTGGGAATGATGCAATGGCTGCCGCTATTCTTCATTCGCAGTCACGGCCTGGGCCTGAAACAGATCGGCCTGTTCTTCGGACCAGTCGTGGCCTCCGGCATGATCGTGGGCATGCTGCTCGGCGGCTCGATTGGCGATCGCCTCGCGAAGACATCGCTCAGCAGACCGCTCACACTGGCCGTGGGTGCCATCTTCCTGCTTGCGCCCTTGTATTGGCTGGTGCTGTGGACCCCTTCGCTCGCAGGCGCTTTGACGCTGACGTTCTTCGCCACCGCGACGAGCGTCTTCTATTCGCCCAGCATCACGGCAGTCATGCTGTCGGTCGTGCAACCCGAGGTTCGCGGCATGGCCGCCGCAGTGTTCAATTTCTTCAACGGCATCATCGGGCAGGCCCTGCTGCCCCTCGCCGTGGGTGTGTTGAGCGATGCACTGCTGCCTGAGTTCGGCCAGCAATCGCTGCGCTATGCGCTGACGATCGTCGTGAGCATGTGCCTGGTTGCCGCCCTGGCCTTCGTCAGAGCACAACGATTCACGGCCGAGATACGCTGACGCTAAACGACCCCCGGCCCTGGCGCCTGGCCGATCGCCTGCATCTGCCGCACGAACGTGCCGATGTCGGCGTAGTCGCGCCAACGCGAGATCTTCTCGCCACGCAGCTCGAAGATGCCCATCAGCGGCACGGCAACCGATTTGTCGCCGAAGTAGAAGGTGTCGATGCGCTCCGTCAGTACTGCACCGTTGGGTGCAATCGCGACGCAGAGGAAATCGAACTTGATGGCGCTCGACTTTTTGAGGTTCGGCGTGATGAAGCGCCGCACCTCCTCGTGACCGCGCATCGCCGGAATGGGCACGTTCTCGTACACGATGTCTTCAGTGAGTGCGGCGATGATGGCGTCGGGATCGCGAGCTTCCCAGGCACGGCCGAAGTCGCGAACGATGGTTTCAGGTGTGCGCATGCTCGGTGCTCCGCTGCAGCCACGCCCAGAGGGCGTCGAAGAGAAATGATTTGTACTCGGTCAGGCGATGGTCGCCTTCCTTCAGCAACAACACGTCGCACTGCGAGTGACAACCGTCTGCGAACGCTGTGCTGGCGCGCCAGTCTATCGTTTCATCGCGCATGCCGTGCAGGATGAAGAGCGGCGACTGCAGCTCTGTTTGCAGTCGTGACGGTTCGTAGTGGCCGGCATCGTGCATGAAGGCGTAGCCCACCTCGATGTCGAGCCATTCGCTCTGCCAGCGACGCACGCCGCTTTCCTGCCATTCACGTAGCGCGTCGGGCCCGATCTGAGTCGCGATGCCTGATGGAAAAGACAGCGAGGGCGCGATCATGACGAGCGGCCCGACTTCGCCAGCGTGTTCGAGCGCATACCAGGCAATCACGGCGCCGCCCATAGACGAGCCGATCAAGATCGGATGACCAGCAACACTGCGCTTTGCCAACCAACTCATCGCAGCACCAAGGTCTGTCAGCAAGCCGCTCAGCGTGAGATCGCGAATGGAGCCGTCCGCTTCGCCATGCCCGCGCAGATCCACAGCGGCGTAAGCCCAGCCCCGAGCGTTGAAGCGTTCGGCGAAGTACGACGCCTTCTCCCCGCGTCGATGAGAACCGAGACCGTGGACGAAGAGCGCGACGCGCGCGCCTGCCGTCGTGGGAAACCAGTCGAGAACGATGGACTGCGAGTCGGCGACAGCGATGCGGTGCGTTTCCATCAGTTGCCGATGCTGCGCGCGATGGCCATGCGCTGCATTTCGGACGTACCGATGAAAATGCGATGTACGCGTGAGCTCGTCCAGAGCTTGGAGATGGCAGATTCATTGGCGACACCCGCGCCACCGTGCAACTGGACGCACTGATCCATCACCCGCGTTTCCATTTCCGAGATCCACAGTTTCGCCATGGCGCTGTCCTCGAACGTCACGTTGCTCGTGAGCGCGCGTCGCAACAGGTTGTCGAGGAACCCTCGACCGACTGAGATCTCCGTCTTCACGTCGGCCAGGCGGAACTGCGTGTTCTGGAAGTCGAGCACGCGCTGGCCGAAGGCCTTGCGCTCCTTCACGTAGTCGACCGTGAGCGCGAACGCAGTCTCACAACACGCGAGCCATCGGGAGGCCTGCACCAACCGAGCCGTGTTGACTGCGGTCATGACCTGCGTGAGACCTTTGCCCTCGACGCCGCCGAGCAAGCGATCGACCGGCACCTGCACATTGTCGAAGAAGGCCGTGCCGACATTGCCCGCTCCTTTCACTGCCGTTTCCATCGGCTTGCTGCGAGTGAAGCCGGGAGATGCCGTGTCCACGAGCAAAATGCTCAATCCCTTCGCCCCTTGCTCCTGCGGATTCGTGCGCGCAAGCACCAGCACCATGTCGCAATGGGTCAGGTTCGAAACCCAGGTCTTCGTCCCATTGAGTACGAAGTGATCGCCCTGGCGGACCGCGGTCGTCCGCGTGCTCGCCGCATCGCTGCCCGAATGCGGTTCGGTGATGCCGACTTCCGCAACCACATCGCCGCTCGCGTACTTCGGAATCCAGTAGCGCTTCTGCGCTTCCGTGCCGGTACGCCAGATCACGTGCGAGGACAGATCGGTCGACAGGAACGCTTCGAGACCCGCTACACCAAGGCAATGGCCGTGCTCTTCGCTGACGATCACTTCATGCAGCAGATCGCCGCCGCCGCCGCCGTATTCGGTCGGCATGCTTGGCTGCAGCAACCCGACCGCTCCGGCTTTGCGAAAGATCTCGCGTGGGAAAATGCCCTGCGCTTCCCAGGCGCGTGCATGCGGATCCACTTCAGTGCGAAAGAAGCGGCGCACCGTGTCCCGGAACTGATGGTGCTCATCACTGAAGAGATCACGCGGCTCGTTCATTTTTTGGTTCCTGCATTCTCGTTCGCAATTCACGCTGACGCGCCAATTCAAATTTCGCCACGAACTCTCGATGCACTTCATCGGCGCCTTCGCCGATGCGCGAAACGCGCTGGTACGCGTACATCTCTGCAAGCGGCTTGCTGTGTGCGACGCCAGTGCCGCCATGGAACTGAATCGCTCGATCCAGAACTTCGAGCGCCATGTTCGGTGCCAACACTTTGCATTGCGCCACTTCGCTGCGAGCCGCTTTGGTGCCGTAGGTGTCGATCAACCAAGCCGTGCGCATGACGTGGGCGCGGACCGTTTCCACTTCCATG
>JBEVDW010000100.1:0-8104 GCA_040513115.1 Steroidobacteraceae bacterium
GGCATCCGCCCCGCGATCGAATCAGGCTTGATGGCGGCCGACGTGCTGCGCCAGACGCGCGGCGACTACCGCCGCGAATGTCTGGCCGACTACGAGCATCGATTGCGCACTCGATTCGGCGCTCGCGATCCGACACCGGCGGGGTCGAGCGTCATGCCACCCGGTCTGCGCAGCGCCATCGCTCGATCGCTCATGCGGACACAATGGTTCACGCGGCGCTTTGTGCTGGACAAATGGTTCCTGCACGCGGATCAGCCCGCATTGGCGCCCTGATTCCCCTCGCGAATTTCACCACCGCCATCCACCCTCTCTCCAGAACACCAGCACCGTCTGCTTCAGCTGCTCATCCCGCTGAATCACGACAGTCGCCGTCGAGCGTTTCTTCGGCGCATCCTGCTCGAGGATCACCGTATGAGACTCCGCCATGGGGTTTGCGACCACTGTCTGAAGATTCCCCATCTTCGCCTGGATCTCTTGCATCTTCTGCATCGCCTTCGTGATGCGATTCAAATCGCCAGAGGCACTGGCAGCTTCCATCTCCTTGGTGATTGCGTCCATCTCAGGCTGAATGGCATCCATCTGCTGACTCATCGCATCCATGCTGCTCATCACCTTGCGTGATTTGCCGAAGCGCGCCACCACCGACGGAGCGGCTTCCGGTGTCGTGAACAGCGCGCGTTCGCGATCGCTGCCGTAGTAATGGAACGTGAGTCCATTGAAGGACGTCATGCCGAAGACGCTGGGCAGCGGCTTGGGATCGGGAACGAGTGACTCCTCCGGTCCATTGGCACTCGAAGCCAGAGTCCAGCCCGTCCACCACGGCTGCAACGTTTTCCAGACGGGATTCTGCGATTGCTCCAGATTGCGTGCCGCCATGTAGCGCACTGCGAGCACGGGATGATCGACGGCGCGCAGCAATGTGTTCACATCGTCCTGTGATTGCGGCGCGCCCAGCAGGCCCACGCCCAACTTCGCGAGTGCCGGCAGATTCGACTCGGCGGCTGCGCGCAGAACGTCACGATCGATGGGCTGGCGGTTGAGCGAAAGCTTGCGCAGCAGATCGTAGAGACCCAGCTCGATCTCAGCCGCGAGTCCCACACATTCCGCCGAGGCCGCTGCAGCGGCGCATTCGCTGTTCCATCGCGCCGTCAGTTGTTCGAGCGGCTCGCCCGTGGGCTCTGCGCCGACGATCACCATCAACGTTGCAAGAGATGCGAGACTCATGGCTTCTTCCTCTTCACGGGTCGTGCTTTCGACGCTTTCTTCGCGAGCTCCTTGGCTTCGTCGAGATTCGGCAATCGATTCTTCGTCGAATTGTCCCAACCGCACTTCGCGGCGAGGTCCGCGGTGTCCTGCCGTAGCACATCGATGCCAGCCTTGTAGGCCTTGGCATCATCTTTGGCGAAGAAATCAGGTCGCTGCCACATCTCCTGCTTGCCCTTCGATACCTGATCGAGGCACGTTTCTCGGTGCACCTGCTCATGCGCGAACGTGAATTTCACCATCGTGGCGCACTGCTTGGACTGGAACGTCTCCTCCGTGACGGGCGTGGTCTTCTGTGAGCCATCCTTGTTCAAGATGGCCTTGCCTTTGTTGTCGTAGTGATATTTGACGATGGGACATTGGTCGCTGTTCAGATCCGTGCCCATGTGCGCATGGCCGCCGTTCGCAGTTCCGGCCGCACTGCTGCCGAGATCGCCGTAGAAGGCCTCGTTGAACTGCTTCGTCGCCGCGTCTTTCAACTGCCCTGTGGTCTGGATCTGGCGCGGCATGTAGGCCGCCCATTGTGAAAAGAGCTTCTGCAGAAACTCCTGCTCGTTGATCTCGTTGACGAGCACCGGCAGGTCCTTGCATGTGCAAGGCGGTGCCGCTGCGTCTGCGTGTGTGGCAAACGCACACGCAATGGCAGCGGCTGAGGGCAGTATCTTTTTCATTTTGATGAGTGCTCCGATCGAGGATTCAAAGCGGCCAGGATTTCGAGATTGAGCATCACGCGCGGATCGCTGGGATCAAGGCCGAGCGCCGTGCGCAGGCTCGCGCGCGCGGCTGCAGGTTCGCCTGCGGTCATTTGTGCCATTCCCAGATTGGTCCACGCCCGCGAAGATTCAGGTGCGGCGGCGACGGCTTCGCGCCACAGCAAAACGGGATCGCTCCAGACATGGACGCGCCATGTACACAGCATCGTCATGCCGAGCAGGCTAGCGAACACGAGCCCGCGTGCGAGCCGGCGCCCGGCGTAACGCGACAGCCAGGTTCCGATGGCAATACTCGGCCCGATCCACGCGAGATATAACGGCCCTTCGCTCACATCGTCGAGCTTGGCAATGATCGAATGAGTGGGTGCGAGTGCGGCCAGTGGCCACAGCAGTGCCAGTGTGAGCAGCGGATACGAGGTTCTGAGCCGTAAGCTGAAGAGACCACCGATGACGAGTTGCGCACCCATCGCGCTCCAGAGCCAGTGCGATGGCGATGCGTGTTCGACCGACAATGCCCATGGAGTGAACCACAGGCTGAGTGTCGCCGGCAGCGCGGCGAAGTTGTGCAGGACCGCTGCCATCGGAGAGCGCAACTCCAACGAGAACGCGAGTAGCTCGTGATATCGCGGCATCCACAGTAAGAGACTCAAACAGAGCAGAACTGCCACCACGGCGTAAGGCGCGGTACGTCGTGCCGCTATGCTCCACGATTGTTCGGATCTCGTGATCTCCCAGACCAGTACGAGCAGCGGGAACACCACCGCGATTTCCTTCGCCGCGCACGCGCATGCGAACGCAACGATCGCTCCGACATGCCATCGTGTGGCACTCGGCAGGCTCGCCACCGAGCGCTCGTGACTCAGTAGCGCAACGATCAGCAGCGTGGTGGCCAGGGCCGTCGACCGTCCGGACACGTAGGCGACAACCATTGCGTTCGCGGGCTGCAGCGCGAAACAAAGACCCGCCGCGAGTGCGGCGCTGGAGCTGCCGGTCCGCACGAATGCAAGTCGGGCAATGCCGAGCGTGGTGATCGCATGCAGCAGACCGTTGAAAAGAAGCCAGCCACCCGCCCACTCATCGAACACCGCGGCGCTTAGAGCGTAACTGACACGGGTGAGGGGACGAATGCCGTGAGCGAGTCGCTCGACCAGATCCGGCACATTGAATGTCGCGGGGTCGGTCAGGATGTTCGCGAAGTCGTCGTATTGAAAGCTGCCCCATGCGATTCCGCCCCACGCGAGCACGAAGAACAAGCTCGCACAGGCGCCCAAGGTGAGCGGTGTGGTTGGGATGCGCATGGCCAGTGCGCTAGTGTGCAGCGTTGCGCGACACGGGTCGATGGTGCAGCTGCAGTGACAGAACTAATCCTGAGCGCCCGACGACGTCTTCTCTCCTTCACGCGGCTGAGGGTCACGCACGAACTTCAACACCTCGGGCACCACAGCCTGATCGAGGCGGCGCACGGGCAGCTTCGATCCACACAACTCGAAAAGGATGGGAGTCTTTGCGCCCGACGGCAGCGAGAGTGTGTCTGCAATCTGATCCTCGGTGATCGGTGCGCCCTCGATCGTCAGCAGCTCCAAGACCCACTCCAGTTCCGCGCCCGCAATCTCGCCGGCGCCATGCTCGCTCTGCAGCAGCATCGTGCCGTTTTCATCGATGTATGCGGTCTTCGGCTGCGTGATGGTCAAGTCCGAGTGCGTCACGAGCGCTGTCCCGTCCTCGCTCGTGCGCAGGACGAACGGTGCGTACTCCAGCTTCATGTAGCCGCGCTGCGGCCCGTTCTGAAAGAACCAGCGGCCATGCTCGTCCGGCGCGTAGTTGCGATTGATCGCCTGCACGATCAACGGATGAGAGATGACTTCGCCCTGAATCAACCAGCGGCCGCGCCGGTCGAGACTGAGCCAGCCGAACAGTGCCGGCACATTCGGCCAGCGCTTCATCGCACGTAAGACCCAATCTTCCACGATGACCTCGTTTCTGCTCCCTCCCTTGCGAAGCCCCTCGCCAGGGGTTCCGAAGCGTCGCGGGGGAGGGCTGGGGTGGGGGCAAGCTCTGAGCGTACGATGTCAAACCCATCCCGTCCTGTCGACGTTCCGCGATGCCCGACGATCCCCCACTCATCAAAGCCCTTCGCGCACCCGATGGCTACGCGCATGCCGTGGATGCGATCGAAGTGCGCGAGACGCACATCTCGTGGGTCATGCTCACAGGCCAGTTCGCATACAAGGTCAAGAAGCCTGTGCGCCTGGCCTTTTTGGATTTCTCGACGCTCGAATCTCGCCGGCGTTACTGCGAAGAGGAGTTGCGCCTCAATCGGCGCTTTGCGCCTGATCTGTATCTCGCTGTCGTACCCATTGCCGGAACGCCTGATGCGCCTTGCGTGGACGGTGCAGGCGAGCCCATTGAGTTCGCCGTGCAACTACGGCAGTTCGACCCGAATGAAGAGCTGGCCGCACTGGTGGCGCACGACCAAGTGCAAGCCGATGCGCTGCATGGATTCGGCTCGCGCCTCGCCCAGATCCATGCGTCGAGTGCGGCTCACGCGATGGACAGCAAGGTGTGGGCGACAGTGCAACGCAATCTGCATGAGTTGCAGGAAGTGCCGGCGCAGTTGGCCCAGTGGCTGGCCGCGGAGCACGCGCGGTTGCAGCCACTGCTCGATCGACGAGGAGCGTCCGGCCGCATCCGCGAGTGCCACGGCGACCTGCATGCCGGCAACGTGGTGAGATGGCAGGGCGAGCTGGTGGCGTTCGACTGCATCGAGTTCAACCCCGACCTGCGGCAGATCGATGCGGCCGACGACGTCGCATTCCTGATGATGGATCTCATCGCCCGCGGACGTCGCGACCTGGCGTACGCGTTCGCAGACGGCTGGCTGGAAACAGCTGGCGACTACGAGGCGGCCCTCGTCTGGCGCTGGTTCCGAATGCATCGGGCACTCGTGCGCACTAAAGTCGCGCGGCTCGAAGGGCATGACGATAGGGCAGCTCGATACCTGCGCACGGCACTCGCAGAGCTTGCAGCCACGGCGCCGCGACTCATCGTCATGTGCGGCATGTCGGGCTCGGGAAAGACGTGGCTGAGCACGCAGCTGTTGCAAGCGCTCGGTGCGGTGCGCGTTCGCTCCGATGTGGAACGCAAGCGGCTCGCGGGGCTGCAGGCGCATGAATCGTCGCGATCGTCGTCGGGCGGCGGGATCTATACGCTGGAATTCAATGACCGCGTCTACGCGCACCTGTTGAGTTGCGCTCGAACCGTGTTGCTGGGGAAGGAGCATGCCATCGTCGACGCGGCCTCACTGCGCCGGCATGAGCGTGCGAGCTTCATTGCACTCGCTCGGGAACTCGGTGTGGAGCTCACGATCGTGCATTGTCACGCACCGGAAGCAGAGCTTCGGTCGCGGTTGCAGGCGAGGCGCGGGGATGCGTCGGAGGCCACGGTCGATGTGCTCGAACGGCAGATGGGCTATTGGGAGCCGTTTGATGCGGCGGAGCGCCCGTTCGTGCTGGAAGTGAATACGGGGGATGGGGATTCGGTGAGGAGTGCAATAGCCACGTTTCACGCATGAAGCTGGCCGAGCGCGTCCCCTCCCTTGCGAAGCCACTCGCCAGGGGTTCCGAAGCGTCGCGGGGAGGGACAGGGTGGAGGAGGTGCGGGCAGGTGGTTTATTTTCGAGGAGCCCCCATCCTGTCCTTTCTCTACCAACCTTCACTCACTCCCTTGAACGCATCCCGCCTCACCCTCCCCGCACTCCTCATCTCGCTCCACGCCTACATCGGGCTGCGCCTGATTCCCGCCCTGCCGCTGTCAACCCCGGGCTGGGTATGTGCGGTACTCCTGTTGGTAGCCTTCTGCGTGCTCATTCCGCTCGGCATGTCATACCGCTCCATCCGCGATCCCGCGTGGTCCGATCGCGCGGCCTGGGTCGGCATGACAGCCATCGGATTGTTCTCATCCCTGTTCGTCTTCACCCTGTTGCGCGATCTGGCGCTGTTCATCGCCTGGCTGTCCGTGCCGGCGGCCAGGTTCGCGGAGATCGAAAAGCTCAGTGCGCTGGCAGTCGTCATCGGCGCTGCCGCAGCTTCGATCGTGGGAGCGTTCAACGCGCGGCGCCGCGCACGCATCGTCGAGGTGAGCATCCCGATGTCCAATCTCCCGGCGAGTCTCGATGGTTTCACCATCGTTCAGATCAGCGATGTGCACGTCGGTCCAACGATCAAGCGCGATTTCGTGTCTGCCATCGTCGCGGCAGTCAACGATCTCGATGCGGACGTCGTCGCCGTTACGGGCGATTTGGTCGATGGCACCGTGCAACGCCTGGCAGCGCACATCGAACCGCTGCAGCAGTTGCGCTCGCGGCATGGCAGTTACTTCGTGACGGGCAATCATGAGTACTACTCGGGTGCATCCGCGTGGATCCGTGAGCTGCGGCGCCTGGGTCTGAACGTATTGCTCAATGAGCACGTCGTGCTGGAACACGCCGGCGCTCAGCTCGTGCTTGCGGGTGTCACCGATTTCAGCGGCCATCACTTCCATGACACCCATCGCAGCGATCCCGCGACCGCACTGAAAGGCGCGCCGGACAGCGCCGTCCGCGTCTTGCTCGCACATCAACCTCGCACGGCACAGGCGGCCGCCGCTGCCGGATTCGATGTGCAATTGTCGGGACATACCCATGGCGGGCAGTTCTGGCCGTGGAATCACTTCGTGCGCTATCAGCAGCCTTTCACGGCCGGCTTGCATCGGCTCGATTCGCTGTGGGTCTACATCAGTCGCGGCACCGGTTACTGGGGGCCACCGAAGCGCATCGGCGCGCCATCCGAGATCACGCGTATTCGACTGGTGTCGGCATAGCCAGGCACAGGGATGTGCTTCTGATAATAGTAGGGCAGCGACGCCCGCACACGTCCAATGCGACGTGTTCGGTTCTACGCTCCCTCCATGGCACTCACGCGACGCGATTTCACTCTGCTGGCCGGCGCGGCTGCACTGACTTCCACTGTCCAGGTCCGTTCCTTCGCAAAAGGTGAAACCGAAGATCTCACCCGTCTCAGTCTGACGGCGGCTGCGGCGAAGATCCGCGCAGGCACGGTCACCTCGACCCAGCTAACGCAGGCGTGTCTGGAGCGCATCGCGATCTACGATCCGAAGCTCGACGCCTTCATCACCGTGATGAAGGACAAGGCGCTCGCGCAGGCGCAGCAGCTCGATG
Organism: Steroidobacteraceae bacterium; assembly: GCA_040513115.1. Classification (GTDB taxonomy): domain Bacteria; phylum Pseudomonadota; class Gammaproteobacteria; order Steroidobacterales; family Steroidobacteraceae; genus DATELY01. Next base: position 7,192 of record JBEVDW010000100.1, read on the forward strand.
CAGAACAGAAGGCAGGACAGTTCCGCGGGCCGTTGCACGGTGTGCCGCTCGCCATCAAGGACATCATCGACACCGCGGGCACGCGCACCACCGGTGGCAGTGCGCTGTTCGAAGATCGCGTGCCGCTCGAAGATGCAACCGTCGTTGCGCGGCTCAAGGCCGCAGGCGCGGTCATCATCGGCAAAACCAATACCCAAGAGTTCGCGATGGGTGGCGGCGAGACCTCGTTCTTCGGCCCGTCACGCAATCCCTGGAATCTTGCCCACAACACGGGCGGATCGTCGTCGGGTTCCGGTGCTGCGTTGTCTGCGTGCCTGAGTTACGGCGCGTTGGGAACAGATACCGGCGGTTCCGTGCGCATGCCGGCCTCGTTCTGCGGCATCGTGGGACTCAAGCCCACGTATGGCCTCGTTCCCATCCGCGGCATCATGCCGCTCACGTTGTCGCTGGATCACTGCGGCCCCATGACCCGCACGGTCGCAGACGCGGCGGTGATGCTCAACGTCATGGCGGGTTACGACAAGCTCGACATCACCAGCGTGCGGCACGCGCCCGAAGATTATGTGGCCGCGCTCGATCAACCGGTGTCGGGTATGCGGTTGGGCGTTCCCGTCGGCTACTTCGACGATGTAGATCCGGAAGTACTGCAAGCCGTCGAAGCGGCAAGCCAGCTGTTGGCCGGACTCACCAAGGGTGCAAGCGAAGTCTCGCTGCCCAGCGTGACCCATCTCGGCAGCCTCGGCACGCTCGGCGAGACGTACGCGTATCACGAGCAATACTTCAAGCGCGCCCCCAACAAATACATGATTCCCGAGCGTCGTCGTCTGCAAACCACGCAGGAAACCGAGCCGCTCGCCGTCGACTACATTCGGGCGAAGTGGGAGATCGAGCTCGTGCGGCGCCAGGTCGACGA
>JBEVDW010000101.1:0-4397 GCA_040513115.1 Steroidobacteraceae bacterium
ATGCGGACACATGTTCACGTAAGCGAACACATTTGCACCGCTACGCACCAGAAAACCTCGCAGCGGCCAATCACCCGCGCCGATACTGAAGGCGCGCGAGCCGGGATCGGCAAGCTCGTCGAGATGGCAGATAGCGATGCCGTGCATGGCAACTAAGCACCGCGTGAGGGCTGACCCGCCGTCGTCGTCGCAGCGCTGCCGACCGACGCATCAATGAGACCCGCCCGAACCATGAGCCAGAACAGCAGGATTCCGGGCAGCGCCAGCAGTGTCGTGAGCAAATAGAAGTCGACGTAGCCCAAGCGCTCGATGAGCGCGCCCGCGGTCGTTCCCGTTAGCAGACGTCCAACGATACTGGCTGCAGCGGATATCAATGCGTACTGCGACGCTGTGTAGCGGAGATCGCACAACGCAGAGAAGTAAGCCACGACCGTCACGCCACCGACACCGCTGGCAAAATTCTCGAAGCCGATCGCACCTGCCATGGCCCAGTTCGAGTGGCCAGCGGCCGCCAAGCCCGCGAAGCTCAGGTTCGATATCGCCATGAGAAAAAGACTCAGCAGCACCGAGCGCGTCATTCCCATGCGCGCGTAGAGCATCCCGCCAACGAAGATTCCAATCAGGTATGCCCAGAAACCGAAGCCGACGTCATAGATTGCAATCTCATCGTTGGTGTACTTGAGATCATCGAACAGCAGGCGAAAGGTGAGATTCGCAAGCGTGTCGCCGATCTTATGCAGCAACACGAAGAGAAGGACGAGCCACGCGCCACGCCGGCGAAAGAACTCGTTCAGTGGATCCACGATTGATCGCAGCAGGACTGGAAGACCGCGCCGCTGCGTTGGCTCGCGATGGCGAGCAGGTTCACCCATCACCAGCGCCGCAAGCATCGCGGGAATGGCAAACGATGCGCAGGCGAGATACGCCGCCTCCCAACCCACCCTTGCAGCGATCACAAGCGCGAGCGCACCCGCTGCAACCGAACCGATTCGCCACCCGTACTGCGACATGCCTGCGCCAACACCAAGTTGCCGCGGCTCGAGCAACTCGATTCGGTATGCGTCAATGACGATGTCGTACGTAGCTCCGGCAATGCCGACGAAGATGGCTGCGCGCGCCGTTGCCATCAGACTTGCCGACGGATCGACCAGACCCAGGTTGACGATGGCAATCATCGTCAAGACTCCCGCCAACAACATCCACGACACTCGCTGACCCAGTCGCCCGAGCAGCGGCAAGCGAACGCCATCCACGGCCCATGCCCAAAGCCATTTGAGGTTGTAGACCAGGAACGCGAGCGCAAACGCCGTGACGGCCTTCTTATTGATGCCGTCTTGCGCAAGCCGCGTCGTGAGCGTCGCCCCGATCATCGCGTAAGGCGCACCCGATGAAATGCCCAGGAATAACGCTGCCAGTGGAGCAGGTTCGGTGTAGGGTCGAACGGATGCGGGCAGGCGTTCACGCCATCCGGAAGAGCTGATCTGGTTCGCGTGTTGGCTCAAGTTCGACTACCCAAGATGTGCGTGAGGAATACCGCGCGAGCAGCATGACTCGAGTGCGGCGCATCCTCGCAGAACTGACCTGCGATTGCATTCGCGGTGTGCCGCCACGAGCGTGTAAAGTTGCAAACCATTCACGCTCACAGCTCGATTGATCGCATGTCGAACAACGACTTCATCCGCCTCTGTCTCGACCTCGGCGTCCTGCGCTTTGGCGAGTTCAAGCTCAAGTCCGGGCGCGTGAGCCCGTACTTCTTCAACGCGGGCTTGTTCAACACCGGGCGCGCGCTGGCGGAACTGGGGCGCTACTACGCGCAGACGATTCAGAGCTCGGAGTTGATTTTCGATCTGCTGTTTGGCCCTGCGTACAAGGGAATCCCCTTGGTCGCGGCAACCGCGGTCGCGCTCGCGGATCATCACGGCCGCTCATTGCCGTGGGCATTCAATCGCAAGGAGGCAAAGGACCACGGTGAAGGGGGATCGATCGTCGGTGCGAATCTGGGTGGTCGCGTGCTGATCCTCGACGACGTAATGACTGCGGGAACGGCATTACGGGAATCGCTGCGGATCATCGAAGCTCACGGCGCGGTCCCGGCGGGTGTGATCATCGCGCTCGATCGCGAGGAGCGCGGTACGGGCGAGCTCTCAGCGGTTCAAGAAGTACAGAGTCGATATAGGCTGCCCGTGCACAGCATCCTCAAGTTGGCGGATCTGATCTCCTACTTAGAACAACAGAGCGATCCTGCACAACTCGAGGCCATGCGGCGTTATCGCGAAGAATACGGCGTCAAAGTGTGACGCAGGCCGCTAAGCTTGCGCGCCAGCTTTGGACGGCACGCAACTGTGACGGCAGAATAGCGGGCGCTTTCGGGGGGGTATTGGGTGATATGCGCTCAAGCGTGAGGACTTCGCTGGTGCCGATCTTGATGGCCACGCTGGCCATCTCTGTGCCCGTGGGCGCGGCGCAGAAACCATCCGGCGACAAAGAAGCTTTCTACCGCTGCCGCGATGCCAAGGGACAGGTCCACTATGGCGACAGCATGCCGCCGGAATGCCACGACATGGATACCGATGTCTTGAACCAGCGCGGCATGGTGGTGCGCGAGATCGAGGGTGCTCGTACGCGGCAAGCACGGATTGGACGCGAGTCGGCGGAGAAGTCCACGCGTGAGCAGCGACAGGCCGAAGCTCAGCGCGACCGCATGCTCATCGACACGTATCTGTCGGTGGCTGACATCGAGCGCTTGCGCGATCAGCGTCTTGAACTGCTGGAAGCGCAGTTCAAGGTCACGCAGCAGAGCATCGCCAACCTGCAGGAGCGGCAGACTCGCATTCAACTGCAGATCGCGCGCTTCAAGCCGTACAGCAAAGACCCTAACGCGCCGCCGCTCCCCGACCATCTCGCGGAAGACATGGTGAACACGGTGAACGGGCTGCAGGTGTATCGCACGATGCTTGCTGACAACAAACGCGATCAAGGGGCGTTGCGCGCGGCATTCGACCGCGACATTCGTCGCTTCAAGGAGCTGAAAGGGATTCGCTAACCCGCATTTCTACTGGGTACCGGAGCTGCCGAAGCCGCCCGCGCCGCGATTCGACGCGACGAAGTCCTCGACGATCTCGAACTCCACTTGCACTACGGGCACCAGCACGAGCTGCGCGATGCGTTCACCGGGCTGGATCGTGAACGCGGTTTTCCCGCGATTCCAGCACGAGACGAACAGCTGCCCCTGGTAGTCGGAATCGATCAGCCCGACGAGATTGCCGAGCACGATGCCGTGCTTGTGGCCCAAACCCGATCGCGGCAGCACGATCGCGGCCAGACCTGGATCGCCAATGTGAATCGCGAGGCCTGACGGAATGAGCTCGCTCGCGCCGGGATCGAGGGTGAGCGGCTCCTTTACGCAGGCACGCAAGTCCACGCCAGCGGATCCGTCGGTCGCATAGGAGGGCAACGGAAACTCACGACCGAGGCGCGCATCGAGGATGCGCACTTGCAGCGGCCGACGTGAGCTCATGCGTGTTGGCTCACGCGTTCCGGATTCGAAACGGGAGTGGGAGAGGACTTGTGGGCACGGTAGCGCTCGGCGATCAGAGCGATGAGTTGCTGTGCCAGCTCGGTCTTGGCTGTGCGGCCCAACTGCCGACGACCACCGGGCCAGTACACAGTTAGCGCGTTGTCATCGCAGTCGAAGCCCAGGCGATCGCCAACCTGGTTGGCGGCAATCATGTCGAGGCGCTTCTTCTCCAACTTGCCGAGCGCGTACTTTTCCATCTGATCGGTTTCGGCCGCGAAGCCGACCAGGAACGGACGCTCTTCGAGTTGCGACACGGTCGCGAGTATGTCCGGCGTGCGCGTGAGCGAGAGCGACATCGTGTCGGCTGTTTTTTTGATCTTCTCGCAGGCGACTTCACAGGCGCGATAGTCCGACACTGCTGCTGACGCGATAAAGATGTCGGCAGCACCGATGTGCTGCCGAACTGCACACATCATTTGCTCGGCGCTCTCGACATCGATGCGCGTGACGCCGGACGGCGAACAGATCTGCACCGGGCCGCTCACCAAAATGACTTCTGCACCGGCCTCCTGGGCTGCCTGGGCAACGGCAAAGCCCATTTTTCCAGAGCTGCGGTTGCTGATGAAACGAACCGGGTCGATGCGCTCCCGAGTGGGGCCCGCAGTAACCACGACTTTCAGACCCTGCAGCAGCCCTTTGACTGGGGAGTCCGTTCGCGGCGGAGACAAGATCAAGTCTGCGAGCTGTACGGGCTCGAGCATGCGACCCAACCCCACTTCACCGCAGGCTTGCTCGCCCGCGGCGGGACCCAGGACCTGTACGCCGCGCTCGGCGACCAGCATGACGTTCGCCTGCGTCGCGGGGTTGGCCCACATTTGCT
>JBEVDW010000102.1:0-3503 GCA_040513115.1 Steroidobacteraceae bacterium
GGCTTGAATGCGGAGCCGGCCTGGCGCTTCGCCTGGACCGCGCGATTGAAGCTGCTGGAGAAATAGTCGAAGCCACCAACCAGCGCAGCGATCGATCCATCCTGCGGATTGAGCGCGACGAACGCGCCTTGCGCCTGCGGTAGCTGCACCAGCTGCCATTGACCGTTGCGCTGCTGCGCCACGTAGACCACGTCGCCGACCGCCAATGCATCATCGGCGGATTCGAGCGGCGGACCGATGTTGCCGCCCGGCAAGGGTTTTCGTGCCCACTGAATGCCTTCCCACGGCAGATTCACGCGGCCGGCGCGCTTTGCAAAGGCGGTGACACTGCGCTCGGCGACGGCCACGATCAACGCGGGCTCGAGTCCGGCCCGGATGGGTACCGCCTCCAATGCTGCCTGCCAATCCGGTTCTCGTTCCTTTCCGACCAGCGGGATGCGTGCGGCCGGGCCGCGATACCCATGGCGCTGATCGTATTCGAGTAGCGCCGCGCGAACCGCGATGTTCGCCGCACGCTGCAGCTTGCTGTCGATCGTGGTATCTGCTTCGAAGCCGCCGATATAGACGTCCTCACCGAAGCGGCTCAGCAGGTCGAGACGCACCATCTCAGCGACGTATGGAGCTTCGACTTCGATCGCGGGCCCATGCAGCTTGGATTCGAGCGGTGCGCTCAAAGCCTGTTGATACTCCTCCTCGGAGATGAAGCTGTTCGCTCGCATGCGTGAGAGCACATACGCCCTGCGCTGGCGTGCCCGATCGACGCTTGCGACCGGATTCTGCCGTGACGGCAGCTGTGCAATGCCCGCGATGAGCGCCATCTCAGGCAAGGACAACTGCTGCGCACTCTTGCCGAAATAGACTTCCGCAGCGGCGCCCACTCCGTAGGCGCGCTGACCCAGGAATATTTTGTTGAGGTAGAGCGAGAGGATCTCTTGCTTGGTGAACTCGCTCTCAATCTTGAGTGCGAGGAAGATCTCGATGAGCTTGCGCCGATAGGTCTTCTCCGGCGTCAGGAAGATGTTGCGAGCAAGCTGCATCGTGATCGTGCCGCCGCCTTGGCTGCGCTCGCCGGAGAGCAGGTGCTGCGTCGTCGCGCGTAACAGGCCGGGGTAGTCGATGCCGCTGTGATGAAAGAACTCGTTGTCCTCGGCGGCCAGGAATGCGTTCACGATCTGCCGCGGAATATGTTCGAAAGACAAGGGGATGCGTCGCTGCTCGCCCAACTGCGCCATCAGCCGGTGGTCTCGCGTGTAGACGCGCAGCGGCATCTGCAGCCGAACGTCACGCAGGTCGGCAACGTCGGGGAGGGCCGGGTGCAGATATTGGTAGGCGCCGGCGACGCCTAGAACAACCGCCCCCGCCAGTAATACGAGCCCGGTTCCTACCCACCTGAGTGGAGAAGCAATGTAAGCTGTCATCTAGGTGTGGTCTCTAAGTCCTTGCCTAATAACGAGGTCCCGTGCATAGTCGCCGAAAACACGGTCGCCCGGAATGGGTACGGTTCTCTTCAGGCAAGTCGCGTGGGGATGTGACTTAAGTCAACGAGAGTATCGGTCGACACCGATAAATCGGTTCCAATAGATCGCAAGCTTGCCAGCTTTCGCGCCCGTAAAATTCTTCGACATGATTCGTGAGCGCCCTCACATTCGACGTAACACGAGCTGCAATATAGTTGCGCCCCGTGCCACGCCCACCATTCGATCGTCGTTTAACTGACTGATCACTCAGGGGTTTTCTCGCGTGCTGTTTAACACCAAAGCAAGGCCGCTGATCGGACTCGATATAACTACGTCGTCGGTGAAGCTGATCGAGCTCAGCATGAGCGGAGGCCAGTATCGCGTCGAGTCGTATTCCGCCGAGCCCACACCACCGAATTCGATCAACGAAAAAGCCATCGTTGACGCGAATGCCGTTGGCGATGCCATCAAACGTGCCGTGAAGCGTTCCGGCGCGCGCGCGAAAGAGGCGGCGGTCGCGATCAGCGGCGATGCGGCCATCACCAAAGTGATTCAGATGCCCCGTTCCCTCAGCGAGAACGAGCTCGAGGGTCAGGTGGAGATGCAAGCCGATCAATACATCCCCTTCCCCATGGAAGAGGTGAGCTTCGATTACGAAGTAATCGGACCGTCCGAGAAAGATCCCGAAAGCCTCGATGTCCTGCTGGTCGCTACGCGCAGCGAGAACGTCGAGCAGCGCATTGCCGCCTGCACGGCGGCCGGACTGACGGCCCGCATTGTCGATGTCGAGGCCTTCGCGCTCGAGAACGCCTGCCGCTTGCTGACCCATCAGATGCCGGACGGCGGACTGAGTCGTGTGGTTGCGGTCGTCGACTTTGGCGCCAGCAGCACCACCTTCAGCGTGCTGCGCGATCTGAAAGTCATCTACACACGCGACTTCGCCTTTGGTGGGCAACAGCTCACCGAGGAAATCATGCGCACCTACGGGTTGAGCATGGATGAAGCGGGTCGAGCGAAGAAGGAAGGCGGCCTCCCAGGCAACTACGAAACCGAAGTCCTGAGTCCCTTCATCGATGACATGTGCCAGCAGGTGAGTCGCTCGCTCCAATTCTTCCTGGCCTCGGGCGCTGGGCGCGAACAGCCGGAACAGATCCTGATCTGTGGCGGGTGCGCAAACATTCCCGGAGCCGCGGAAGTCATTCAGAGCCGAGTCGGTATCGAAGCCCTGCGCGGAGATCCGCTTGGACAGATGAAGGTCAGCCAGAAGGCAAAAGCGCAGGCCGTGAAGAAGGATGCCACTGCGCTGCTGACCGCCTGTGGCTTGGCGTTACGGAGCTTCGACTGACATGCCAAGAATCAATCTACTTCCCTGGCGCGAGGCAGAGCGTAAGCGCAAGCGCCAGGAATTCGGTGTGGGTGCATTGGCGGCCGTCATCCTCGCGGCCGTCGTGGGGTTTGCGTTCAGCTGGCAGATGCAGTCTGCCATCGACGACCAGAGCGAGCGCAATCAGCTGCTGAAGGCCGAGATTCAAAAGCTCGACAAGCAGATCGAAGAGATCAACGGCCTGGACCAACAGAAACAGCGTCTGGTTGCCCGCATGGAAGTGATTCAGCAGTTGCAACGCAGCCGGCCAGAAGCGGTTCACCTGCTGGATCAGCTCGTACGCACCGTGCCCGATGGCGTCTATCTGACCGCCGTGAAACAGACCGATCGCAAGGTACAACTCAAAGGCGTGGCCCAGTCGAGCACGCGCGTCTCGGCGTACATGCGCAACATCGAAAGCTCAGAGTGGTTGGACGACCCTTCGCTAGAGATCGTGGAATCCAAGGACAATACGGATAACGGCTCCGAGTTCGTGTTGTATGCGACCCAAACGATGCCTGGCGCTCCGCCTGACGGCGAAGAGGCGACCAAAGTAGCCGCGCGAGGGCCAGCACGATGAACGCTTTCATTGAGCAGTTACGACAGTTGGATCCGAACGATCCAGGCCGTTGGCCGGCGGCATTCCGATTCGGCGCGATGGGACTCATTTTGGTGGTCGCCAT
>JBEVDW010000103.1:0-9466 GCA_040513115.1 Steroidobacteraceae bacterium
CCCACGAAGCCCTTCCAGGAATTGACGAACGACAACCCGATCCGCGTCAATCCGGCGAGCTTCGGTCGATGCACTACGCGGGCTTCCATGTGAGGTCTAATTGTTTTGCGGCGCGCACGTCGTCCAGCCGCCGTACCGGCATGGTATACGGCGCTCCCTTCACTTTCGTCGGCTCGCTTTCGGCCTCACGCAGAATCGCAACCATCGCATCGACGAAGGCATCCAGGTCCTGCTTGCTCTCGGTTTCCGTGGGCTCGATCAGCAGGCATTCGGGGACGAGCAAGGGGAAATACGTCGTCGGCGCATGGAAGCCGTAGTCCAGCAGGCGCTTCGCGAAATCCATCGCATTGACGTTGAGCTCCTTGGCCTGTCGCTTCACGGTGATGATGAACTCATGACTGGCGCGCCGATCGGGATACGCGGCATCGAAACCCGCTTTGCGTAGACACGCCGAGAGATAGTTCGCGTTCAGGGCGGCAAACTCACCCACGCGATGCATGCCCTCTCGACCCAGCATGCGCATGTAGACGTAAGCGCGCAGCAGCACACCCGCATTGCCCATGAAATTCGACAGCCGTCCGATCGACTGCGGCACGTCCTTCTCTTCCAACCAGCGAAAGCGATCGCCGTCCTTGCCGACGAGCGGGATCGGCATGAAGGGCAAGAGGCGTCGATTCACGCCAACGGCACCGGAGCCAGGACCACCGCCGCCATGAGGCGTGGAGAACGTCTTGTGCAGGTTCATGTGGATGACGTCGAAGCCCATGTCGCCCGGGCGCACCTTACCCAGGATGGCGTTGAGATTCGCGCCGTCGTAGTACAGCAAGCCACCGGCTTCGTGCACGATACGTGCGACTTCCTGGATCCGACGCTCGAACACGCCGAGTGTGGAAGGGTTCGTGAGCATGATGCCGGCGGTCTTCGGGCCGACGGCGCGCTTCAATGCCTCGACATCGATATCGCCATTCGCCAGCGACGGAATCTCGACCACCGTGCACCCGCACATGGTGGCCGTTGCCGGGTTCGTCCCGTGCGCGGCATCCGGCACGATGATTTCCGTGCGGGCATGATCGCCGCGCGCGGTGTGGTACGCGCGAATCATGGCCACGCCCGCGAACTCACCTTGCGCACCGGCCATCGGCGTGAGCGACACGCCCTTCATCCCGGTCACTTCCTTGAGCATCTCCTGCAACTCATACAGGCAGCTCATGAAGCCTTGTCCCGCTACGGCCGGCGCCAGCGGATGACGCGAAAGGAACTCCGGCATCATCGCGAACTGATTACACGCTCGGGGGTTGTACTTCATCGTGCAGGAGCCGAGTGGATAGAAGTGCGTGTCGATGGAGAAGTTGAGCTGCGACAGGCGCGTGAAATGACGCACGGCCTGCAACTCCGACACCTCGGGCAGCCGCGGCTTCTGCTTCCGTCGTAATGCATCGGGCACGTTGGCCTTCGCGTTCGCTGGGAATTGCACGCTGGCACTGCGGCCGGGCTGCGAGTGATCGAAAATAAGAGGTTCGCGCATGCTTGAGGCTCGGGCTTACTTCAACACGGAAGCGAGAACGGTCGCGTAACGCTGGATATCGGCGCTCGTACGGGTCTCCGTCGCGCACACGAGCAGGGCATTGCCGAGGTTCGGATACAGAGCTGAGATGTCGTAGCCGCCCGCAATCCCTTCGCGCGCGAGCGCATCCAGCACCTCGCTCACTTTGCGCGGCAATGTCATCACCGCTTCGTGAAAGCGCGGTCCCGCGAAAGCGGGCTTCACGCCATCGATGCGCGTCAACGCGGCGACGAGCTCATCGGTGCGCGTCTGACACGTCGCTGCGACCGCTTCCAGTCCTTGCGGACCCAGTATGGAGGTGTAGATAGTCGCCGCCGTGACCAGCAGGCTTTGATTCGTGCAGATGTTCGACGTGGCCTTGCTGCGCCGAATGTGCTGTTCGCGCGCTTGCAGCGTGAGCGTGAATCCGGGCTTGCCATCGAGATCGACGGTGCGACCGATGATGCGTCCCGGCATCTGCCGCACGTACTCCATGCGAGTCGTCATGAAACCAAAGTAAGGACCGCCGGAGGCCAAGGGCACACCGAGCGGCTGGCCCTCGCCGACCACGATGTCCGCACCCTTCGCGCCCCACTCGCCCGGCGGCTTCAATATCGCCAAGGACGTGGGATTGACCACGGCGATCAGCATCACACCGTTGGCATGCGCCCAATCGGTAATCGCATCCACGTCTTCCAACCGACCGAAGAAGTTCGGCTGCTGCAGGAGCACGGCTGTGATGTCCTGGCCTTTGAAGGCATCCAGCGCGGCCAGACCTTGTGTGCCGCTGCCCTGCTCGAACGGGACCAGCTCATACGAAAGGTTCTGACCTTTCGTGATGGCCTGCGACACACTGACGTAGTTCGGATTGACCGTGGCCGGGACGAGCATGCGCGCCGACTTCGACTTGCGATTGGCGCGAACGGCCATCAGACACGCTTCGGCCAACGCTGAAGCACCGTCGTACAACGAGGCATTGGAGACTTCCATGCCGGTCAAGCTCGCCATCATCGACTGGTATTCGTACAGCAGTTGCAACGTACCCTGGCTCGCCTCAGCCTGGTAGGGCGTGTATGCGCTGTAGAACTCACCGCGCGTCGCGATCGCCCACACCGCAGCCGGGATGTGGTGCTCATATGCACCCGCACCGATGAAGTTGAGCGGCAAGCCATCCAGCGAGGCGCGCTCACGCATCAGGCGCCCAACTTCCATCTCGGTCATTCCCGCCGGAATGCCGCCCAGGGATTGAATGCGCAAGGACGCGGGGATTTCATCGAACAAGGCGTCGATGGAGGGAACGCCGATCGTGGCGAGCATGTCGCGGACGTCGGTTTGGGTGTGAGGGATGAAGGGCATGGGGTCAGCCTTCCTCCGCCACCACGCGCCCATACGCCGCCGCGTCCAACAGCTCTGACAGCTCAGCGCTGTTGCTCGGCTTCACCTTGAACAACCAGCCCTGGTTGTACGGCTCCTGATTGATGAGCTCAGGAGAAGATGACAGCGCGCCGTTCGCCGCCACCACTTCGCCGCTCACGGGGCTGTACACATCGGATGCCGCTTTGACGGATTCGACCACCGCGGCGGCCGAACCCTTGCTGACCTTTGCACCAACCTGCGGGACCTCGACGAAGACGAGATCGCCCAAGGCGTGCTGCGCGTGATCGGAGATGCCGACCGTGACGGTGCCGTCGGCTTCGAGTCGGGCCCATTCGTGCGAATCGAGGTATTTGAGGTCGACGGGAATATTGCTCATGGAGGGAACCCTTGGCGGTGAATCAGAGCGCGGTCATCACAATGCGATACAGGCTTTGCCGTTGCGCACGAAGGGATAGCGCACGAGGCTTGCAGTCAGGCGCTTGCCTCGAACATCGACTTGCACCTGCGGATCGGTTGAGGCGGCCGGGATGCGCGCAAGCGCGATGGAGCGTTCCAACGTGGGTGAATACGTGCCGCTCGTGATCTCGCCCTCGCCTGCGGTCGTCAGCACCTTTTGATGGCCGCGCAGCACACCGGGATCTTCGAGCAGAAGGCCCACGAGCTTGCGCTTGACCCCGGCTTCTTGTTGCGCGCGCAGCGCATCGCGGCCAATGAAGTCGCGCTCGCTGTCGAGCACCACGGTCCACTCCAGACCGGATTCGAGCGGCGTGACCGACTCGTCCATGTCGTTGCCATAGAGATTCATGCCGGCTTCGAGCCGCAGCGTGTCGCGTGCACCGAGTCCGCATTGCGCAATGCCGGCATCACGCAGTTTTTGCCACCACTCGACCGCCTGCTCCGCCGGCAGCACGATCTCCCAGCCCTGCTCGCCCGTATAGCCGGTCGAGGCAATGAAATACGGCTCCGCATACAGTGAATTGAACGGCTTCAACGCCAACACAGCCTGCGCTGTCTCGCCGAGCAACGGCGCGATCTTTTTGCCGGCATTGGGACCTTGCACGGCAATCATGGCGAGATCGTTACGCGGCTGCGCATCGACGCCGTAGTGGCGCGCGTGCTGTTTGATCCAGGCGATGTCCTTGTCGCGCGTGCCGGCATTCACGACCATGCGGAAGCGAGCATCGTCGCGGTAGTAGACGATCAAATCGTCGATCACGCCGCCGCGATCGTTGAGCATGCAGCTGTACAGCGCCTTGCCGGGCTGCTTGAGCTTCGCAACGTCGTTGGCAAGCAAATAGCGCAGGAAATCGCGGACGCGCGGCCCGGCCAGATCGATGACGCACATATGCGAGACATCGAACATGCCCGCATCGCGCCGCACCGCGTTGTGCTCTTCGATCTGCGAGCCGTAGTTCACCGGCATGTCCCAACCGCCGAAATCGACGATGCGGGCACCGGCGGCGACGTGTGTGTCGTAAAGAGGTGTTTGTAGACCCATCGACGTCAAGCTCCGTCGCTCTGGAATGAAAGCACAAGACTTCAAAGCGCTAGCACATGATTCGTGTGCTCTCGCCCCTCTGTCCTGAAACCTGAGAGATTACTCCCCTTCGGTGGGCGCAAAGCCGCAGCCTCACACCACTCTCCAGAGTCCGTCGGGAATCCGCAGACAGCGAAAGCTGCGCGAACTCCAAGGCTGCCGTTCTTTTGCCTGAGCGTTTCCGGGCGGGTTGCGCCTTCGGCGGTCGCTGCTCGTGCGAGCAAGCGACTCTCTCCAGCAAGCCTGCGGAAGAGTCAGCGGCGTGGCGCCTGCAACTCTTCCTTGCGATGGGTGGGCGTATGGTAGCCGAGGCATTCGCGCACGCATACTGCGATTCGCGTTTCTTTTTGGCTTTGGCTATTCCCGATGACGCGACTTCCTCAGTTAGCGATCGCCCTCGCTCTTTTGCTGTTCTCCGGTGCGCCCGTTCGGGCCGACAGCTCCGCCGTGCAGCAGCTGCATCAGCTGTTTGCACAAGCCTGGGAGAGCGATCTCCAAGAGAACCCGATCACTGCCAGCTACCTGGGGGACAAGCGCTTCAACGCACTGTGGCCCGATTGGTCGACGCAAGCATTGGCGCGGGAACGACGCGAAGACGAGGATTTCTTGCGGCAGTTGCAACGCATTCCGGTTGCCACCTTGCCGGACGTCGAACAGCTCAACTACGAGTTGTTTCGCCGGCTGTATGCCCATCGAATTGCCTTGTACGAACTCGATGCGCGCTATCGCCCGCTCGATCAACTCAACTACAGCGGCAGCATTCAGACACTGAGCGAAGTGCCTGAGCTCCTGTCGTTCGACACCGAGCAGGACTATCGCGATTGGATTGCCCGGCTGCGCTCGTTTGGCACGCCGATGGACCAGGTGATCGCGCTGGCACGCACGGGCATCAAGAACCGCAACGTGCAGCCACGGATCATCATGGAGCGCACGCTCGGCCAAGTGAAAGCCCAGCGCGTCGCACCCGACGCCAGCCCGTTCTTCAAACCCTTTCGCGGATTTCCGGCATCGATCCCGGAGGACCGAAGAGTCGAGCTGCGCGAGGAGGGTCTGGCGGCCGTGCGCGACGTCGTGTTACCCGCGTTCGAACGCTTGGAACGCTTCATCACGCAAGAGTATCTGCCGGTGAGCCGAGCGAGCGTCGGCATCTGGGATACGCCCCAAGGCGCGCAGTTCTACCAACACAGTCTCGAGTGGTTCACGACGACGCCCCTCGACGCTGAGCAAATTCATCAGATCGGGCTGAGTGAAGTCGCACGCATTCGCGCGCAAATGGACAAGGTAATCGCCAACGTCGGCTTCAAGGGCAGCTTCGCGCAGTTTCTGGAGTACTTGCGCACGGATTCCCGTTTTCATTATTCAGACCCGCAGACGCTGATGCGAGCCTACCTGGTCACAGCCAAACGGATCGATCCACTGCTCACGCAGTACTTCGGCCGTCTGCCACGTACTCCGTACGGCGTGCGCGAGATCCCAGGCTCGACCGCTGCGGATACGACGACTGCGTACTACCAGCCCTGCTCTCCCGACGGTCGTCGTCCGGGCTACTTCTACGTCAACTTGTATCGCCCCGACCAGCGTCCCACGTATGAAATCCCCGTCCTGACCGCCCACGAGGCGGTGCCGGGTCATCACATTCAACAGGCGCTCGCGCAGGAAGCGGGCGAGCTGCCGAGCTTCCGTCGCGACTTCGATGCCACAGCCTTCGTGGAAGGCTGGGCGCTCTATGCGGAAAGCCTCGGCGATGAGATGGGCCTGTATGCCGATCCGTATGACAAGTTCGGCCAGCTCACCTACGAAATGTGGCGCGCCGTGCGTCTCGTCGTCGACACGGGCATCCATCACAAGCGCTGGACGCGGGCGCAAGCGATCGCGTTCTTCAAGGAGAACACGGCGAAGACGGAGCTCGACATCGTGAATGAAGTCGATCGCTACATCGCGTGGCCCGGCCAAGCGACGGCCTACAAGATCGGCGAACTGAAGATCAAAGAACTGCGTCAGCGGGCCAGTCAGCGACTGGGCACGCGCTTCGACCTGCGTGAGTTCCACGATGAGGTGCTACGCTCCGGTGCGGTCCCGCTCGATGTGCTCGAGCGCATCGTGGATGCTTGGATCGAACGGAAACTGGCTTCGGGATAGGGTGTTCCAGGCGGCTCAACCGATCACGACAAAGTGGACGCCGACCAGCACTGAGCCGAAGCGTTCAGAACTTGCGTGGATAACGTCCGTGCAACATTTCGACGGCCAGCTCCGCCTGCTGTTCGATGTTGTAGGCGCGATAAGGCTTACCCGTCTTCACCACGCATCGGTAGGGATTGAAGCGGCCGCAGGAGAGCACGCGGGCGCTATGGAGCCAGAGGCCGTGCCAAAAGACACGCACCCCCTGCTGATGCTGCATGACATGCGCCATCTCGTGGATGAAGGTGTCGCGGCAGCGCGGATGGCCACAGGCCGCCAGATCGCCACACGCATCGGGCCAATAGATATTCCCGTCCGGCGCCATGACCCGCTGCGGCAGTTGCAGCGCCATGTACTTGCCGTTCACCAGGCGCACGCAGGCGTAGTCGATACGCTCACCGAAAACGCGCTGGGCCAGAGCGATTTCGGCCGCCGTCAGCGCGCGGTCAGTAGCCTTTTTTCGCCTCATGGTGCAACCGGGCTAAAATGCCGGCCCGCTCCTGCCGTGTCTGTGAACATGCCTGCTCGTCGCCTCTGCGTTCCCGTTCGTATCGGCACCGTCACCGTTGGCGGTACGGTGCCCATCGTCGTGCAATCCATGACCAACACCGACACGGCCGATGTCGAGTCGACGGTGGCACAAGTCAAGGCGCTCGCCCGCGCGGGCTCCGAACTCGTCCGCATCACGGTGAATAGCGACGAGGCAGCGGCTGCAGTTCCGCACATCCACGAACGGCTGCTCCAGCTCAACGTCCGCGTGCCGCTGGTGGGCGATTTCCACTTCAACGGGCACAAGTTGCTGAAGCAGCATCCCGGATGTGCCCAGGCGCTGGCCAAGTACCGCATCAATCCCGGCAATGTGGGCCGCGGCAGCAAGCGCGATCCGCAATTCGCCGAGATGATCGAGGTGGCCTGCCGCAACGAGAAACCCGTTCGCATCGGCGTGAACTGGGGCAGCCTCGATCAGGATCTGCTGACGCGCCTGATGGACGAGAACTCGAAGGCAACACAACCGGTGGATGCGAACGACGTGATGCGCGAAGCCCTGGTGGTCTCGGCATTGGAGTCGGCACGCCGCGCCGAAGAGCTTGGGCTGCCGCACGACCGCATCGTCATCTCCTGCAAAGTGAGCGGCGTGCAGGATTTGATCGCGGTGTATCGCAATCTCGCCCGCCGCTGCGAATATCCCTTGCACTTGGGTTTGACCGAGGCGGGCATGGGATCGAAAGGCATCGTCGCTTCGACCGCCGGCATGGCTGTGCTGTTGCAGGAAGGCATCGGGGACACGATTCGCGTATCGCTCACGCCGGAACCGGGCGGCGATCGCACGCAGGAAGTCATCGTTGCGCAAGAGATGCTGCAGACGATGGGCTTGCGTTCATTCACACCGATGGTCGTCGCCTGTCCGGGCTGCGGACGCACTACCTCGACGTTCTTCCAGCAACTGGCGCAGGACATTCAGAGCCACATCCGCCATCAGATGCCCGCTTGGCGCAAGCGCTATGTCGGTGTCGAGGACATGAGCGTGGCGGTCATGGGTTGCGTCGTGAACGGGCCTGGCGAAAGCAAGCACGCCAACATCGGCATCAGCCTGCCAGGCACTGGCGAACGGCCCGTAGCACCCGTCTACATCGACGGCGAGAAAGGGCCAACGCTCAAAGGCGACAACATTGCCGCCGAGTTTCAAGCGTTGGTCGATCAGTACGTGGAGCGCACCTACGCGCGCAAGGAGCCTGCATGAGCAACTTGAGCGAGCAACACTGCAAGCCTTGCGAGGGCGGCGTGCCGGCGCATTCGATCGAATCCGCTCGCGCGATGATGCAGCAGCTGCACAAGGACTGGCGCCTGGACGAAATCGACAAGAGCATCCGCCGCGAATTCAAGTTCAGGAACTTCTATCACACGATGAGTTTCGTGAACGCCGTTGCCCATATCGCCAACGTCGAAGGTCATCACCCTGACTTGGAAGTCGGCTACAACTACTGCCGCATGAAGTGGGCAACGCACGCGATCGGTGGTTTGTCGGACAACGATTTCATCTGTGCGGCGAAGGTGGATGCGTTGCCGGTGGGATAGCAACTTCCCCTAGCAGGCTCGCGCAAACGCTGGGCTCCCCTGCCTCGATCGCTCCCACAACCGCTCGTGGAAGAAGTACGCGACGGAGTTGCACAGCGGCTCCAGCAGTGCGACGGCCCCACCCACCATCACATCACCCGTCATGACGTAGACGACGGTGAACGCGACCGCGATGTGCATGATGGCGAATGTGAGTGTCTTGATCATGGGCTTACTCCTTTGGGAGCCATGACAGGGACGTGCTCTGAGCCAGCAATCGGCCCTTTGGATTGAAGCGATAGCCGGTAGCGATGAGAGAGCCGCTGCATGTGCTCCGTGAGATCACAGGTGCAGGAAGCAAGCGGCTTTGGAAAGCCCGCGTCGCACGGCGGTGGTTGCGGGACTCACGCCGGGAGTTGTTTCTGGCGCCGGCGTGAATACGTCCCTGTAGCCTGCGACGAAAACATCCCTGTTTTCGACGCCGCCTGAAACGCCTTCCGGAGTGAGTCCCGCGATCAGCTGCGTGGTTCCGCGCAGCAAGATGCATCGTTTACTTCTGTGATCTTCCTTCGGCTTCTTGGTGCTTAGACGTGGCACATAGCGCCCGATGTTGGGATTGCTTCCCAGGACTGTGGCCGACAGGACGTCGGCCCTCAGAGCCTACATGGATGTATTCACGGCGGTCCTGGAAACGGTCCCCCAACGTCGGGCGCGGGGTTTCAGACTCGTTGCGGGTTAGCAAGGCACCGCAGAGACCAGAGCAGTCACAGGCGGCG
>JBEVDW010000104.1:0-22662 GCA_040513115.1 Steroidobacteraceae bacterium
TCACAAGCTGCGTCAGCGCGAGCGAGATCAATACGGCAAGCAACACGGGACCGCCGACGTCGAGCGCAACGCGCCGCGCTTCGGGAGTTTGCCGGCGCCACACGGTTACAACGACATCGATGATGAATAGAGGAAAGAGAAAGCTCGTCAGCACCGCAAACCATTGGTACTTGCCGGTGACAGCGCTTGCGACGACGCTCACGTGTTCACCCAGGAACGGCATCTGCGTGATTGCGTCGATGCGCTCGAAGTTGACGTTCGGCTCGCTGACGAGATTGAGGATCAGAACCAGACCGCGCGCCGTGATCAGCGCAGCCAGCAGCCAGAGGCGACCTGCGTCGAGGTACAAGCGCAGGAAGACCGCCATCGCGCTCACGATCACGAAGAGGGGCACGTGAATCCACCATACCCACTCGCCCCATTCCTGTGGGGTTCTCGCATGCAGCATGCCGATCTCGGTGATCGCACCGGCCGTCAGCCCAATGCCCGCGATGGCGAACGCCAGATTCGCCAGCGCTCGTCGGTCGTACAACCACACGAGCCCGTGCAACAGGCCGAGCAGCAAGCCAGCTGTTGCCGCGGCCGACCAGAGAATCGTGACGTAGCTCATAGGCTGCGCTGACTACTTATCGAAGCATCCGCGCGTATCCGGCGCGTCAGAGAACCATACGGAAGTCAGGGTGCGATTGCCTCCGTTTTTCTGGCGCAACTGCCGCTGCAGCGTGCAGCGGCCATCCTGCTGCGAGCCGACACTACAGCGAACGAAGCGTGGACCATGCGGCCACGGCATCTCTGGTGCGCAGTGACCGCAGTGTTGTCTTGCGTGGTGCGGTTGCGCGGGTCTGACGGGTGATCTGCTGAACGAGAATGTCGTGCAGCTCGCAAGCACCCTCAACTTCTTCAACGATACGAGCTGGCAATCCTTCCTCGCCGCGCCGCGCTCATATGGAGGGATGCTGCGTGCCGCTTTCTGAGAGCCCACGCTTCAGCACAGGCGATCAATTGGAAGGTTAAAGCGCGCAACCATATTGATCCCATGGCAACGCTGCATTGCGCATTGAAGTACTACCAAGGTCGCATGTGAAACTGTCATCGAAATGGCGCATCGTTCGAATTCGTGCCCGAACAATGTGAACAACGCACCAGCTACTACCGGCGAGGAGAATTTCGGTCATGGACATGAAACTCGAAGTTGTGGTCATCCCGGTCGCGGACGTCGATCGCGCCAAGCGCTTTTACGGCAACCTGGGTTGGAGGCTCGATGCCGACTTCGTCGTCGGTGACGAATTTCGTGGCGTACAGTTCACGCCGCCCGGCTCGCCGTGCTCCATTCACTTCGGCAAGGGCATCACGCCGGCCGCGCCGGGCTCGGCGCGCGGACTGTATCTCATCGTGTCGGATATCGAGGCGGCACACGCCGAGCTCGTCGATCGTGGTGTGGCGGTAAGCGAAGTGTTCCACCGTGCCGCCCCGGGAAAGCCGCCAGTCAGCGGCCCGCATCCGCAGCGACAAAGCTATTCGTCGTTCGTCACGTTCAGCGATCCAGACGGCAATACTTGGTTAATACAAGAGATCACTGCGCGATTCCCCGGACGCGTTGATGCGAACGAGACGACATTCACCTCGTCAATCGAGCTGGCGAGCGCGCTCCGCCGTGCAGAGGCCGCGCACGGAGAGCACGAAAAGCGGACGGGTCAGCGCGACGCCGAATGGCCCAGCTGGTATGCCGAGTACATGGTTCGCGAGCAGGCAGGCCAGCCGCTGCCGTTGTGAAGTGTCGCCTGTACGCTCGCTCTGTTCGATCGGATCTCGCGGTGATGTCCAGCCGATTCGCGCGCGCGCAAGCCGTGAGCGGCGCTACTGATCGAGACCTTCATTCGCCGGATCCGCTCATTCGGCTCGCGAGCTCAGATGGCGCGCTGGAGGCGCGTGTCATGTCGTCGACGATCAGATCTCCGCCGCTCTCTCGACGCTTTGAAGCATGATAGCGATCCAGTTCGCGACCGACTGCATCGGCGCTTCGACGTAGCTCGTGCCAATGCTCTTCGAACACTGCTGAGCGCGCCCTTTCCATGATTGCTGCTTGCTCATGCAGAGAACGAATCAGCTCGTGAATCGATGACGGCATGTCCCGCCGGTCCTTCGCCGATCGCCCGGCAGTTGCTTCGACGCAAGACCTGCATTGTCGTGGGACGAACTGGGGTGTGAAACCCAGAGAGCAGTGATAATTGGGTGCCCGCAGTACTTAATGACCCTCTGGGGCACGTTCGTTATGTTTGCCGGTGAGCCGAGTGCTCGTATTGTGATTGCACCTGCATAGGCGCGATCGGAACTCAATCTCACGAACAAGCGCTCCCAGCACGAGAGACAGCCGTGGGAACCTACGTCGAGCCTTCGGCGGCCGATCTGCCGCAAGACGTTGCCGACTCGGTCAGAGAGGATGATCTGCAACGGGTATTGAATGATGTCCCGCGCGGCGCATTCGCACTGTGTGGGCTCGCCGTCGCGCTCGTGCTGATCTTCTGGCTCGCCGTCTACTTTGGCGTTTTCCTGCCGCGCGGCCCCGTGAGCTGAGCTCGTGGCCGTGAACGAACAAGACATCCTGCGCACCGAGCTGCGGTGGACCGCGGTTGTTGCCGCGGCTGTCGGCATTATTGTCGCCGTCATTGTCGTTTCGAGCGCGGCAATGGTGCTGCGTCCGCCGAGTAACGTCGAAACGATCGATCCGACGACGTTGCACGTGAGTGGTGAGTTCGTCGAAGCCAATCTCGGCGCGATTCAGAATGCTGACGGCTCGATTACTGCGCGCATCGTCGCCACGCAGTTTGCCTTCATTCCGCGCTGTGTCGCGGTTCCGGTCGGACGGCGTGTTCACTTTCGCATCACGAGCCCGGATGTCATTCATGGCCTGCTGATCGATGGCACGAACGTCAACACGATGGTCATCCCCGGTTACATCTCGCATGTGAATACCACGTTTCCAGAGCCCGGCGATCGCTTCATGCCGTGCCACGAATACTGCGGTCTGGGTCATGGTGGCATGTGGAGCATGATTCGCGTCGTGCCACAGAGCGAATGGAAGCCCGATGCGAACGGCAGGGTCAGTTGTGAATTCTCCCGTTAGTCGACTGGTGCGCGCCCATCTGTGGGTCGCGTTTGCAGCATTCGCGGTTGCCGCGTTGATGGGCGCCGCGCAGATGCTCGTGCGCAGTGAGCTCACTGCGCCGGCTGAACGACCCGAAACCTATTTCATCTCCGTGACGGCGCACGGCACATTGATGGCGTATGTACTGCCGACTCTGTTCATTATGGGCTTCGGCTACTTCGTCGCAACGACGGCTCTGAATCGCGAGTTACCGAGCATCAAAGCTGCATGGTTCGGATTCTGGATCGCGGCAGTCGGCATTGTCATGGCGGCGATTCCGATCTTCCTCGGCAAAGCGACCGTCCTCTACACGTTCTATCCCCCGCTCACCGGCAGCGTGTTCTATTACTTAGGCCTCGTGCTCGTCGTGGTCGGTTCGTGGATATGGGCGGTTCTGATGATCGTTGCGATGCGCGACTGGAAGCGTGGGAATCCTGGCCTGCCCGTTCCGCTGGCGATGTTCGCGACTGTCGCCAATGCGGTCCTGTGGTTGTGGACGACCGTCGGCGTCGCCGCGGAGCTCCTGTTTCAAGTGATTCCCGCAGCACTCGGGTGGACGCAAACGATTGACGTCGGTCTGTCCCGCACTTTGTTCTCGTGGACGTTGCACGCCATCGTGTATTTCTGGCTGATCCCTGCCTACATCGCGTTCTATACGATGCTGCCGCAAGCCGCCGGCGGGCGGCTCTACAGCGACACGATGGGCCGGCTCAGCTTCATCCTGTTCTTGCTCTACAGCTTGCCCGTCGGCATGCACCACTTGTTCATGGATCCGGAACACGGCGCCGGATTCAAGTTCTTGCAGATGATGCTGACCTCACTCGTAACTGTGCCGACTCTCCTCACGATATTCACGATCTCCGCCTCGCTCGAAATTGCCGGCAGATTGCGCGGCGGCTCGGGCCTCTTCGGTTGGATTGCCAAACTACCGTGGGAGCGGCCGATGGTGCTCGCGAGCGGCCTTGCGTTCGTCATGCTCGGGTTCGGCGGCTTTGGCGGCCTCATCAACATGTCATACGGCATGAACGCGATGGTTCACAACACATCGTGGGTCACGGCGCACTTCCATCTGATCTTCGGTGGTTCGGTCGTCATCATGTATTTTGCGATCGCCTATGAAATCTGGCCGAAGCTGATTGGCCGCTTCGCACCGAGCGCGACGCAGATGCGAGTGCAACTCTGGTCGTGGTTCATCGGCATCATGGTCATGACATTGCCGTGGCATGCGCTCGGCTTGTTCGGTCAGCCGCGACGGGTCAGCACCTTCGATTATTCGATGCCGCAAATTGCCTGGTGGGGACCGTGGACACTCGTGTCGACCGTTGGCGGCGCAATCATGCTGATCAGTGCGTTGCATTTCGTGTGGATTCTCGCGAGAGCGTATCGCGGCACGACTCAAACCGAAGTACGGATGAGCTACGCGCTCGCAGTGCATCCGCCGCATCGCGTGCCGGCTGCGCTCAATGGTTTCGCTCTTTGGAACTGGCTCGTGCTGTTCCTCATGATCGTCGCCTATGGCTATCCAATCGCGCAGGCTTTCATCATCGATGGGCCGCCGGCGATGATTCATCGCGCGTGACGAGCGGCAATGAATACCGATAGACCTCCCGTTCCCGCCGAGCAAGAAGCGCTCGATAAACCGTGGCGCATCTGGGCCAGCGTTGCAGTCGGTGCCTTCGTATTGCTCAGTGTGATTCTCGGCTTCTGGGTCTTGCCGGAATCCGAGGATGCGAAGTTCGATCCGTTCGCCGCAATCTGCCGTTCCATTGGTATCCCGGGCTTCGGCGGCGCCGTCGCGCCACCCGCGGCGACCCCTGCGTCCGCACCGCAGGCATCGAGCGTGGCCTGGACCGTTGGCAATCGTCAATTGCTCGCAAACGCGAACGTTGAACGGGGCGCAAAAATCGCAGCCACTGTGTGCTTCGCGTGTCACGGCAACGATGGTGTCGGCGTCGCGCCCACCTATCCCAATCTCACACATCAATCGTCCGCCGCGATCTTCAAGCAGTTGAACGACTACAAAAGTGGCGTTCGCACCGGCGGTATGGCGGCCGTGATGACACCGATGGTGGCGAGTCTGGATACGCAACAGATGGCCGACGTCGCCGCGTACTACGCCTCGCTCGAACCGCGCACGACGCGGTACGGCGAAGATGTGTCGCCAGCCATCTATCGCCTCATCAAGATCGGCAGTCCGGCCCGAGCGCTACCGCCTTGTGATTCGTGCCATGGCGTGAACATGAGCGGCCCCGAAGAATCCCCGGTGCTACTCGGACAATCCGCTCCGTACTTCGAACAACAGCTCAATGCATTCGCCACGGGTGAGCGACGCAACGACAACTACGGCCGCATGCGCATCTTCGCCAAAGCGCTCACGCCGGAGGAGATTCAGCGGCTCGCGAAGTACTACGCACCGCGACCCGCAGGTTGAGCTCGATAGGAGCGCCATCCGATACCGCCGCCGTTTACTCCGCGTGATCCTCATCAATCGCAAGCTCGCCGCGCTCATACGAGGCGATGAGGCGCTCGGCAGCAGTTTGATCTGACTCATCGACCATGAGGGACAAATGCCCCAACGCGGGCAGCTCTCCCAGCGCCCCTTGCAGCATGGCCCCCTGCAAGAAGACATCGATGCCGCGTTGTCTTAGCAAGCCCGCGAGCAGTTGGGCTTGAACATAGTCACTGCTACGGAAGACTGAAACCATGATTGCGCACCTGGCCGAAATAGAGTCTGTTCGGTGTCTCGGCGAGGATACGCGCCACAAACGGCGATGACATCGAGTCGTTCTGTATGAATCGGCGAAGGCACGAGATAGGCGGTCGCAGAGCTCGAGACGTTGCCCCTTGCCACGATTGCGTGACCCTGAAGCTTTGCGGCATGAATTAGGGATTCCGTCGTTTCTGTGAGTGTCATGTGCAGTCTCGGGTTACGAGACATGCATTCCTATTTTTTATCCAATCTTCGGGTGTGCCCGTCGAGGCACGCCAGAATCCAATCATCGTCGCTAAGGAGTGCCCATGCAAAAGACGTTCGGCCGCAGTCGCCGTCTCTTTTGCGGACCCACAACGCAACTGTTGCTACGCGTCCGCTAGGTGTTCTCAGGACTCCCTTTTCCGAAAGGATCACAGCTATGGGTAACGTTGCACAACACACGGGCAGTGATAAGACTGCCATCCGTCCGTTTCAGGTGGGGAAAGTTCCCGAAACGGAACTTGCCGAATTGCGCCGGCGCATCAACGCGACAAAATGGCCAGAGCGGGAAACGGTCACGGATGCCACGCAAGGCGTGCAGCTTGCGACGGTTCAGGCACTCGCGCGCTATTGGGCGACGGATTACGACTGGCGCAAGGTCGAAGCGAGAATGAATGCCCTGACGCACTTCATCACGGAGATCGATGGGCTGGACATTCATTTCGTCCACGTGCGTTCCAAACATGAAAACGCATTGCCGCTCATCGTCACGCACGGATGGCCCGGCTCGATCATCGAGCAGATGAAGATCATCGATCCGTTGACCAATCCCACGGCACATGGCGCGAGCGCAGCGGACGCTTTCCACATGGTGATTCCGTCGATTCCAGGCTACGGGTATTCAGGCAAGCCGACCACCACAGGCTGGGGTCCTGCGCACATCGCGCGAGCATGGGTCGAGCTCATGAAACGTCTTGGTTACACAAAATTCGTGGCGCAAGGCGGCGATTGGGGTGCGGTCATCACGGAACAAATGGGTGTGCAGGCGGCTCCGGAATTGCTGGGCATTCACACCAATATGCCTGGCGCGGTTCCGGCCGACGTTGACAAGGCGGCATCCACCGGTGCGCCCATGCCCGATGGTCTCTCACCCGAAGAGAAAGCTGCTTTCGAGAGACTGACATTCGTCTACAGCAAAGGGATCGCCTACGGCTACCAGTTGGGGTTGCGCCCGCAGACGTTGTACGGAATTGCTGATTCCCCCGTCGGCCTGGCCGCCTATTTTCTGGACCACGATGCGTGGAGCTACGCGCTGATCTCACGCGTCTTTTCCGGAGAAGCCGCCGGCCTCACCCGGGACGATGTCCTCGACAACATCACGATCGCGTGGTTAACGAACACGGCGATTTCCGGAGCCCGCCTCTATTGGGAGTATTGGGGCAACGGGTATTTCGGTGTCAAAGGCGTTTCCATCCCGGTTGCCGTCAGCACCTTTCCGGACGAGATCGATCTGTGCCCGCGCAGTTGGGCGGAGCGGGCGTTTCCCAAACTGATCCACTACAACAAGCTCGACAAGGGTGGGCACTTTGCGGCTTGGGAACAGCCGAAGCTCTTCTCAGAAGAGGTGCGTGCGGGGTTCAGACCGCTGCGCCATTAGTGGGGCAGGGGATGGTTGATGTTGAAGCCCGCAGGCAGGGTCTGCGGGCTTCGTTGCACGTCGCCGTAGGGAAGGACTGAGCTTCAAGGCTGCCCAGGCGAGACCATGGCATCGCGACTTCAAAACTCCGCGACGGCCGGAATGACTTCCTTGCCGAACATCTCCAACGGTTTGATCTCGTGGACGTTCGGAAAATTGAAGAGCGCGTGATCAACACCCATGTCGGCCAGTTGGCGGCAGAGTCCGACGACATCCTTGGTGCTCATGTGCCCGGGCGCGAGCTGCACGGTGTTGAGCGTCGTCTTCTCGATCTCGGCGTAGTCGCGGCCGACGTCATCGCAGTGACGTTTCAGGATGTCCAGCTTGCTCTTGACCACCGCGGGCTCGCCGAACAGGTTGCAGGCGTCCGCATACTGGGCGACGAGGCGTAAGGTTTTCTTCTCACCGCCGCCCGCCACCAGGATCGGAGGATGTGGCTTGGACAATGGCTGTGGTACGCACAAGGTCTCCTCGAGCTGGTAGTGCTTGCCCCGATAAGGACCGTTGTTGTCGGACCACATCTGCTTGGCGATCTGCAACGTTTCTTCCAGCAGCTCGAAGCGGACCGCGATCGGAGGAAACGGTGTGCCAAGTCCTTTCGATTCATCTTCGTTCCACGCCGCCCCGATGCCGAAGTAGGAGCGTCCGCCGCTGAGCACATCCAGCGTCGTGGCCGTCTTCACCAGCACGCCCGGATAGCGATAGGTGACACCCGTTACCATCGTGCCCAGCTTCACCTTGCGCGTGAGTCCGGCGAAGTAGCTGAGCGTGCTCCAGCCCTCAAGCATGTCGTTGTCCTTCGGGCCGACGTACTCAATTTGAAAGAAGTGGTCCATCGCCCAGAGACTGTAGAAGCCCACCGCATCCGCCGTGCGCGCGATCTCAGCCAGCACGCCCGGAATCTTCGCGGCACCGCCGGGGAAGGTGAAGTTGGGTACTTGTAATCCGATTTTCATGGGAGCCCTCCGCAGCTCAGGGTTGAGCGACTGAAATCTTAAGCGCTGTATAGCAGATTCTGCGATCCAATCCGGAGCGTTACGTGCGGTACGAAGCCGGATCGCCGTCCCTTGTCGATGCCGTTTCCAGTGATGAGCTGCTCCCCTGCATTCAGGACGCGAGCTTCAACCCAAGAATGCCGGTGACGATCAATGCGATGGAGATCACTCGCACAGGGTTCACCGGATCGTCAAAAAGGATGATCCCCAATACCACAGTGCCCACGGTACCGATGCCGGTCCAGACCGCGTAAGCGGTGCCTCCCGGCAGCGCGCGCATTGCCCAGCCGAGCAACGCCACGCTGATGACCATGAACGCTGCGGTGCCTACGCTCGACCAAAGGCGCGAGAACCCGTATGTGAACTCCGATATCGGTGATGTCACCTCGGTGTGGGCGCTCTTGGGTCACGGACTTGCGACACGTGCCACGAGCTACGGTCGCGTACGCGCTCGCTTGATTTCATGGGGTGCAATCACGAACCGCTTCTCGTACCTGGCGCCGCCTGCCAGCAGCCTGCCAGTGACAGTGATTCTTTTTCCGAGAAGATGTCGAAGCTGCGCGTATTGATCGGTGCGCGCATATTGATCAGTGCCCAGCACGAGCTGTATTTCCCTTTCGCTGTACGTGCTCGGATAACTCGAATGCGAGCCGGAAATGCAGACGCCCCTGTCGAGCTGGAGTATCCAAATGACCAGCGCTTCGTCTCCCTTGGTGACACTCTCGTAGTCCGGCGGGCCAGGAAAGGTCTGCTGCACGAGCCTGCCTGTTAGATCCACGACACCGTACCGCAGACACTCAGCTGACACTGATCCAGACCACGATGTCGCGCTCAGCAGGACAACGACGAGTCGCGACACCAGGTCTCTTCTGGATTTCGCGTCCACGAGTCCTCCAATATCTGAATCCTGAGCACCGGCGTCTTCACGCCGGCAGCGAACAGGTGCGGAGTCATGTCGGCAGCCATGAAGGCGCCTATCACAGGATAGAGCAGAACTCGCGCGGCACGAGCCTATCGCTTCGAACGCTCAGCTGGTCACTTCTCCAACAACGCAGCGAGCGCCGCGTAATCGAGTGCTTGGCGCGAGGCCACTTGCCACTGGTGATCCTCGTCGGTTGCGACGCTGTATTGCGGAATGACCAGCAGACGAATGCGGTGGGGATCGCGCTGTGCACGAGCCGTGTCGACACGCACGATCGGCCGGCCCTTGGGGTCGTCGACGCGCTGCACGGTCTTGCGGAATGTCGCGCCGCTGAGCGTCGCAGGCTCGCGCAACTGGGCAGCTGAAAACGACGCGCGATACGCATCGAACTCGGCGCGCGTCTGCGCCACGGCGTCATTGGATTGACTGTGAGCGCGCGCTTCGTTCGCGCGCATCTTTTCGAGATCGCGCTCCATTCTCACGCGCATCTTTTCCGCGCCCGCCGGATCCACCTTCTTCATGTTCTCGTAGGCGGCACGCAACTGCGCCTCCGCGCGCCCCGCGGTAGCCGACTGCTTCTGCCAGTTCGCTTCACGTTGTGCAATCTCGCGCTCGCGCCAGTCGAGCGCCTCCGCGATCGTCACCGGTGTCCAGGGGAGCTCGTTCGATGAGCTGATCATCACCATCGTGTCCGCGGCATCATCACCACGTCCATACAAAGGGAAGCCGGCGAGCTCGCCCACACGTCGCGGCGCCAATCGCGCAGGCAGCTCGCTGTCGCCAACCATTCCGCCCAGCATCGCATCGGGATCGTTGATGTAGACCGCGATCTGCCCGTCCGCGAGGCCGCCCCCTCGATCCGCGAACTGGCTCACTTCGCAGCCACCACGTTCCCATGCCTTCTTGTTGTACGCGGTTGTGATCACCGACGCCGAAAGCCATCGATCGCCGTAGTAGCTGATCGAGGTGCGCACGCGCACCGGCTCGTTGCCGCCCATGAACACCCCATCGCGCTTGACGATGGCTTCGATGGCGCGCGCTGCGCGCCGCACGGCCTCTGCGCCAGGACGACGCGATTCGTAGCCTTCTTCACGGGTGGGCACGATGCAGTCGAGCTCGGCGCAGGCGAGGGAAGGAAGGCAGACGAGGACGATGAGGGAAGCGAGAATGTTCTTGTGCATGTGATTTTAGTAGAGGAAGAGGGGGCCTTCAGGACAGTGAAGCTGTCTTGTTCACGCGCCAGCGCTCCTACCTTTGAACCCCTTCGCCACCACATACACCTCCCTCGACCTGGGCCGCGATGCTGCCGGCTTGCGCACGGAGACTTTCTCGAACGAGGTGCGAAGGTCCTTCAGATAGGCATCAGAACCGGTGCCTTGAAATACTTTCGCGACGAAGTTGCCTTTCGGCTTGAGTACTCGGCGCGCCATGTCGAGGGCCAATTCCACCAGGTAAATGGAAGAGCCCTGATCGGCCGAATCGATTCCCGTGATGTTGGGAGCAATGTCGGAAATGATGAGGTCGGGTTGCGCGCCATTGAGGGCGGCCAGAATCTGGTTGAACACCTCCCCTTCGGTAAAGTCGCCCTGGATGAAGTCGACGTTTTTCAGTGGCTCCATCGGCAGGATGTCGGTGGCGAGCACTCGGCCTTTGTCGCCGACGAGGCGACCTGCGACCTGCGACCAGCCGCCGGGCGCGCAGCCCAGATCCATGATCAGCATCCCTGGGCGCATCAGCCTGTCCTTCTCGTTCAACTCGATCAGTTTGTAACTGGAACGCGAGCGATAGCCGTCCTTCTGCGCCTGTTTGACGTACGGATCGTTGACGTGTTCTTGCAGCCAGCGATGGCTGCTCTTGGATCGGGCCATGGGAAGACCAACTGGAGTTGTTAAGACAGAGAAGCGGGTGCAAAGGGGCGATACAATTCGCGCTCCATTCTAACCTTCCTCTGCCGGAGACACCGGCCAGGATACTGCCCGTGATTCGCATCACCGAACTGTCGTTGCCGCTCGATCACCCCGCCGACACCCTGCGCAAGGCGATCATCAAGCGCCTGAAGATCACCGACGCCGATCTGCTCGATTTCACCGTGTTCAAGCGCAGCTACGATGCGCGTAAGAAGAACAGCGTCATCACGTTCGTCTACATCATCGACCTCACGGCTCGCAACGAGGCGGCGATTCTGCAGCGCTTTGCCGACGACCCTCACGTGCGACCGGCGCCGGACACCCGCTACCACCCGGTGGGACAGGCGCCCACCCCCTTACGCGAACGACCGCTGGTGGTGGGTTTTGGGCCTTGCGGACTCTTTGCTGCGCTGTTGCTGGCACAGATGGGATTCAAACCGATCGTGCTGGAGCGCGGCCGGGACGTCCGCCGCCGTACTCAGGATACGTGGGCGTTGTGGCGCAAGAACACACTGACGCCGGAGTCCAACGTGCAGTTTGGTGAAGGTGGCGCCGGCCTGTTCTCGGACGGCAAGCTCTACAGCCAGATCAAGGATCCGAAGTTCTACGGCCGTAAGGTGATGCATGAGTTCGTTCGCGCCGGCGCGCCGGAAGACATCATGTACGTCAACAAACCGCACATCGGCACCTTCCGTCTCACCGGCGTGGTAGCGAGGATGCGCGAGGAGATCATTGCGCTCGGGGGCGAGGTGCGCTTCGAGAGCCGGGTTACAGATGTGTTGCTAGAGAGTGGGCAACTCGAAGGCGTGACGCTCGCCAGTGGCGAAACGATCCGCAGCCGCCACGTGGTGATGGCGTTGGGTCATAGCGCTCGCGATACTTTTCGCATGCTCCATGCCCGCGGCGTGTACGTCGAGGCGAAACCGTTTGCGCTGGGTTTTCGCATCGAGCATCCGCAATCGCTGATCGACCGTGCTCGCCTTGGCAAATACGCCGGTCACGCAGAGCTCGGTGCCGCCGACTACAAGCTGGTGCATCACGCCAAGAATGGTCGCGCCGTCTACAGCTTCTGCATGTGCCCCGGCGGCACCGTCGTGGCTGCGACCTCTGAGCCGCAACGCGTCGTGACGAACGGCATGAGCCAATACTCCCGCAACGAACGCAACGCCAACGCCGGCATCGTGGTGGGCATCAATCCGGAACAGGATTTCCCCGGCGGCCCGCTCGCAGGAGTGGAATTGCAGGAGCGGTTGGAATCGCTGGCCTACGAACTCGGCGGCAATGACTACTGTGCCCCGGGGCAGTTGGTTGGCGACTTCGTTCAGGGCGTACCGTCCACTGCCTTCGGCGAAGTTGAGCCCTCTTATAAACCGGGCGTGCGCCTCGGCGACCTCTCGTTCTCGTTGCCCGGCTACGCGATCGAGGCCATCCGCGAAGCGCTGCCCGCGTTCGGCAAGCAGATTCGGGGATTCGACCGCCACGACGCCGTACTCACCGGCGTCGAAACCCGCACGTCCTCACCCGTGCGCATCACCCGCGATCACGACACCCTGCAAAGCGTCAACGTGCGCGGCCTGTATCCCTGCGGCGAGGGCGCGGGATACGCCGGCGGCATTTTGTCGGCGGGTGTCGATGGGATCAAAGTTGCCGAAGCAGTGGCGCAATCCATGCTGATGGGAGCGCGGGTCAGCCAATGAAATTCGACGACCTCAAAAAACTGCGCCAGAAGAAGTATCGCGAAGAATTCAGGCATTTCCTGGTCGAAGGCGAGCATCTGGTGCTGGAGCTGCAGAAAGCAGCAGCCAAGAATCCTCTGCTACAGGGAAGCAAGCTGTACGTGACCAGCGAGCACGAACACTGGCGCGGGCCATTTGAAACTCATGTCATCAGCAACCGTCGCATGGAGGAAATGGCGGAGACGCAAACGCCGCAAGGAATCATTGCACTCGTGCCGCTGTTGCCCGCGGCCGCTCCATGCAAAGGCGAGCGCGGCATCTACCTGCACGAAATTCAGGACCCAGGAAATCTCGGCACCATATTGCGCACGCTCGCGTGGTTCGGAAACTTCCGCTGCCTGCTCAGCCCCGGCAGTGTCGATCCCTATAACTCCAAAGTTCTGCGCGCCAGCGTGGGCGCGATTTTTCATGTGCCGATCGAATTGGACGTGGAACTCGATTCGCTGCCCAACCGCTTCGAGCACATCGCGTGTCTGGACATGGAAGGTGAGCATCTGCAATCCCCGAGCTTCAGAACGTTCGATTGCTATGTGTTCGGCAACGAAGCCCGAGGGGTCCCTCGCGAGAAATTAGCCGCGCTCAAAGCAAAGTCCTTTTCCATCCCGGGCTCCGGCGCAATCGAGTCGCTGAATCTCGCAGCGGCCGTCAACCTGTGTGTGTATGAGTTGCAGCGATAGCGCTGCGCTAAGTCTTCACGAACTCCAACTTCAATTTGATTGCGCCGATCCGCACGAAGAGGCTGCCACATGATCGATCGATGCCCCTGCGGCTCAGGTCAGACCTATGCGAGGTGCTGCGGTCGCTGGCATGCCGGCGAAGCCGCCCCGACGGCTGAAGCGCTAATGCGGTCCCGGTACACGGCGTTCGTCCTGCGCAATGAGTCGTATCTGTTGGCGACGTGGCATCCGAGTCGCCGTCCGTCTCACGTGACCTTTGATGCGGGACAGAAATGGCTCGGGCTGAAGATCGTCGCGAATGCATCCGCGGGCGAGTACTCAGCAGAAGTCGAGTTCGTTGCGCGCTATCGGGTCGGTGGCGCCTCCGCCGCGCGGCTTCATGAACGCAGCCGCTTCGTGCGTGAGGACGGGCAATGGTTCTATGTCGATGGTGACCTTCGCTGAAGGCAGATCTGCAAACGAGATCAGAGGCGGCCGCGAGGCCGGTTTACGAAGTTCCTCAAGCGCTCTTGGGTCTCTTCTGAGCGCGGGCGGGGCGAGCGGTTGCTCGCGCCGACGTGTTCAGTGCCACGGCCGCGCGAATGAGCGCTTTCAATGCCTTTTGATCAATCTTTTCGCCCTCATGCACATCGATGGCACGCCGCGTGTTGCCTTCGAGGCTGGAGTTGAAGAGGCGTGAAGGGTCCTCCAGCGAGGCGCCCTTGGCGAAGGTCATCTTCACGACATTCTTGTACGTCTCACCGGTGCAGATGATGCCGGCGTGCGACCACACTGGAACGCCTCTCCACTTCCACTCTTCGACCACTTCAGGGTCGGCCTGTTTAATGAGGGCTCGGACGCGAGCGAGCGTTTCGCCGCGCCAATCACTGAGCTCCTTGATCCTCGCATCGATCAGCTGAGAGGGAGAGTCTCCTGCTTTTCTTTCCTTCGAGCCGCTGTTCGTCTTCTTCATGGTGGTATCGGACTCCGTGCGACTCGATGTGACCGCGCGCGTCATGACGGCGTCGACGCGGCGAGCGTGGGCAGTTTGCCATTCCAGCGCACTGGCCGCTCACATTCGTTCGCCGGGCAACTGGCTGGCTTGCTTCACCCAAGCGGCGAGTTGAGCTTCGTCGAACGGGTCGTCTTCATGAATGTCGAGGTAGCGCGTGTCCTTGCTCTTGGACTCGCCGGGAGGGACAGGACGCAGCGACGCGCCGCGGAAGAAGGCCACCTTGATGTACTTGTTGAAGCAATGAATGCTGAGGAACCAGCCCTGGCCCTCCACTGCATACAGCGGCGAATTCCATTTGACTGCCTTGCACACACCGGGGACGGTACGCACGATGAGCGCGTCGAGGCGGCGCCCGACGTCGCGTTTCCAGCCCGGCATGGCCGCGATATAGGCCTTTACGGGAGCGTCGCCGTAGCCCTTCGCGATCTGAGGGTTGCCGCCCGAGAGAAGAGTCGGCTTCGCAGCGACCCGCCTGGCGGCGGCTTTCTTTGCGACCTTCGCCGACTTCCTGGATGTCTTGCCGACCATTGTGCTCACTACAACTGAATCGATGATTGATTTCAGAAAGCCGTCCCTGAAAACTTGCTTGCTTTCCCCCGCACACGCCTCCGCCCAGACCCCGGCACCCACGCTCCTGAACTTCCGTCGTCTTCTCCACGTTGCGTCAGTACAGATCGAACTGACGTCAAGACCGCAGTGGCAGGAGCAGCGCGAGTCATGAGTAGTGAAAGACAGAAGATGCTCGCCGGCGAGCTATACGATCCGTTGGATCCTGCGCTTGTGGCAGCCAGGAATCATGCCCGCAACCTCTGTCAGGTGCTCAACCGAACACGAGAAGAGGATGTAGAAGAGCGACGGCACGTTCTGAAGGACCTCTTCGCTGCCGGCGGCGACACTGTCTGGATGCAGCCTCCCTTCTACTGCGATTACGGCTCAAACATAGAGCTTGGAGAGCGCGTGTTCTTCAACTTCAACTGTGTCGTGCTGGATGTCTGTACGGTGAGTATCGGGAGCTTCACGTTGTTCGGTCCTGCCGTGCAGATCTATACGCCGCTGCATCCATTCGATGCGAAGCTGCGTCGTAGTCAGGAGTACGGCAAGCCAATCGACATCGGAGCGGATGTGTGGGTCGGCGGAGGAGCCGTGATCCTTGCGGGAGTGCGCATCGGTGCGCGCGCAGTGATCGGGGCCGGAAGCGTCGTGACGCGGGATGTGCCGGAAGGAACATTTGCCGCTGGCAATCCTTGTCGCGTCATTAGAAGT
The DNA here is from genome assembly GCA_040513115.1 of Steroidobacteraceae bacterium. Lineage (GTDB taxonomy): Bacteria > Pseudomonadota > Gammaproteobacteria > Steroidobacterales > Steroidobacteraceae > DATELY01. The sequence continues at coordinate 16,028 of JBEVDW010000104.1, forward strand.
CTCGGGGACTGACACGGTCTAACCCAGATCTGGGATGGCAGGCGCTGAAGCGCGCCTGCTGTTCCGGTCTCGCACATCAGACGCGTTGCTCGGCGGACTTAGCCGCGCGGGCACGCTTCCTCACCGCAGGAGATTTTCTCGCCTTTGACGCTGGTCGACGCCTGCCGGCCAGCTCGAGCAATGCTTCCTCCATGGTTTTCCCCAGGCGCATCGGTTCGTCGATCGCACCTGGTGCAGAGCCGATGCCTACGTTGAGCATGTTGTTGTAACCAGCGACCGTGACGTTGAGCAGGGTCGATACGTTCAATATCGGCTGGATGTAAAGACCCTCCATTTCCGCGCCGCCGAGATACAGCGGTTGGTCGACGTAGTGAGCATCGGGTGGCGGCGAAATATTGGAGACGAGGAGATTGAAAGGGGAGATCGGCAGGCCGACGACATCCGCCCATCGCGCGATCTGTGGCATCACCATGCCCAGCATCGCGAAATAGCCGAATTGCGCCGCCTTCGGCAGCATCGACACCGCATTCTTACTCTGCTTCAACGACCCGTGCACGGCCTGGAGCCGCTCGATGAGGCCCGCGCGAGGAGCGCTGAGCGTCGCGGTCACGCCTGTGACTTGATTACCTCCTTCGCTACCTTGCTTGCGCGTGGAAACCGGCATCAGCAGCACGAGCGGGCCCTTCTCGGCGGTGCCACTCTCGGCGAGGTATCGATGGGTCGCATGATCGACCAATGTCACGATGACATCGTTGATCGTCACACCGTGTCTGCGCGAGATCTCTTTCATTGTCGGCAGCGGCAGATTGCAAAAGCCGAAGCGCCGCTCCACGGATTGTGGAATGCCGTTGAGCCGGGTGGGTCGTCCCTGTAGTGGCCAGAGCGCCTGAGCGTTCTTGATCCAGTCGGTGATGCTGAGTCGGCTCGCGGGAGCGGTTCGTTTCGATGCGCCGGCACTCTTGGCTGCCGCGGGCTTCTTACGATGCTCCTTGGGGTTGTCTCCCCAGAACGCGAGTATGCGGCGATCACTGGCTTTGGTGGCAAAGGCACCCATGAACAACTTCATACCGCCCTGGCCATCGACCAAGGCGTGATGTGCTTTGATCGCAATCGCAAACCGATTGCCCTCGATGCCCTCGAGCACCCACATCTCCCACAGTGGGAGCGATCTGTTGAGCGGCGAACTGTAGAGCCCTTGCGCCCACTCCATGAGCTGCTCTACCGAACCCGGCTGTGGCAGACGCACATGACGCACATGATGCTTCATGTTCACACTGACCTTCTTCCAGTGGTTCAGGAGCGTTCCTGCCACGATTTGGTCGAAAGGAGCCCGCGGAGGAATCGCGCGCAGCTTCTCCACGAGCGCGGGAACGAAGTTGCGCGGTGCATTGGACGGCAGGCGGAACATCTGGATGCCGCCCGCGTGCATGGGCTGCGAGGGTCGATCCATCAACAGCATCATCTGAGAGGAGGGATCGAGACGCTTGGTCATGCTGAAATCTCCTGTAACAACGAGCGCGCGCTGACATCACCGGCGCCGCCCCCCACTGCAGTGTCCGTGCACATGAGCTTCCTGGGAGCGTGACCAGCTTGCGTCGGTACATGCGGCACAACAATAGGTGGCTGACGCAAGTCAGAGTAGTCGACTGCGGTGGCAACGGCACGTCGATCACTTCCAGCACAACTTGTTCAAGACGACTGATGATGTCGTTACGTCGAGGGAGCCGCATCGGGATGCCCAGGAGATGACACGCGAGGCGGTTCAACAGGCCGAGCGGTCGGTGACGTATCACTACGACGCCGACGGCTCTCTGTTGCTCAAAGCGAAGCTTCCGGCGGAGATCGGCGCACTGGTGTTGAAGGCGCTCGAAGCAGCGACGAAGGAAGTGCCGTTCGATCAGGTGTCTGAAACTCCAAGCGTCAAGTCCGCACCCGCGGCCCCACTATGACGGCGAAGATCGCATCGGAATATGCACTCAACCGATCCGCCGTTATTTTTTCGTCATGCATCGCGCGGTATCCGTTCGCGGCCACATGAGTCAACGACCGCCGTCAGCGCATCGTGCGCTTTTGTTCACCGACTGTTGCCGTACTCATCGTGCCATTTCCACCACTCGTACGGCGGGGTCTGCGGATAGGCCCTCGGCGAGTCCTCCCACGCCTCCTGGCGCCCAAGCGCAGTGATGTCGAGGTAGTTCCACGTGCTGCCCATCTGCTCGTCGCCGCGGCTGTTGATGAAGTAGGTGCGGAACACCTTGTCGCCATTGCGGATGAAAGCGTTCGTGCCGTGCCACTCGTGCACGCCGAAGTCGGTGTCGAAGCTGTCTCTGATGGTGTACCACGGCATCTTCCATCCCATTCGTGCCTTCAGACGCTCGATGTCTGTCTGCGGCGCACGCGAGGCGAACGCGAGCGTGGTATCGCGCGCGTTCAGATGGGCGACGTCGGCGACCTGGTCGGCGACGAAGGAGCAGCCGACGCAGGCATGTTCGGGCCAGCCCTTCACGCCGGGCTCAAAGAAGGCGCGATAGACGATCAGCTGACGGCGCCCGTCGAAGAGGTCGAGCAGACTCACTTTGCCCTTGGGTCCATCGAACTCGTACTGATTCTCCACGGCCAGCCACGGCATCCGTCGACGCTCCGCGGCCAGCGCATCACGGGCTCGGGTCAACGCCTTCTCCTTCGCGAGGAGCTGCTGGCGCGCAGCTTCCCACTCCTGCGGCGACACGATCGGGGGTGTGTTCGTGGGGAGATGTTTGTTCGGATGAGCCATGTCTCACTCCTTCGCGAATACAGGGAGCGGTCATAGTGTTGATGAAGCGGTCATAGCGTTGATGATGGAAGACTTTCCTTGTTCCACTACATCCATTAGGAGGCACGTCTGTAGCAGGATCGCGACGCCACCAACTTTCGGGTGATCGGTCGGCAGATGGCTGTCCGTCAATCGAGCCAGGAGGCGCCGATCGAAGCCACGCACTCATGGCCGAAACCCCTGGCCGAGACAGGATCTGCGCACACATGCTCCCCAAGATACCCACAGAAGGAGCGGAAACACAGCACAGTCAGATTGAAAAGCAGCACGTGCCGAGGGAACGCCAGCAGGTGAGCTGCGTTCCCGATACACATGAGAAGGAGATCATCATGCTGTCCAGGTCGCCATTGAATGTGGATGTTCTCGTTGTGGAAGACTGTAACGATGACGCTGAGCTTACGATGCGAGCACTGAGCAAGACGGCGCAACATCTGTGTTGCCTACGAATGGTCGACGGTGAACAGGCCGTGGACTTCGTTTTATGCGCACAGTTGTACAAGACGCGACCGCGGGTGCTCCCCAAGTTGATTCTGCTCGACGTGGAGATGCCAGGCATGTCGGGGTTGCAAGTCCTGCGAGAACTAAGGGCGAGTTATAGCTCCGCTGAGCTTCCGGTGGTGATGTTTAGTTCGAGCGACAATGAACTCGTCATCTCGGAGTGCCTTGAGTCTGGCGCGACCGCATATGCGGTGAAGCCGATGACGCTGGACGCTTACACGGCCAAGGTACGCGATCTCGCATCTACCTGGGTGACCTTCCGGCGTTCAGCCTAGTTGCCTGCAATTCGCGCGCTGGACTTGGCGCGCTTCCTTAACTCGCACTCCAGGCTTCGACCAGAGAACAGCGAGCAGTCGCACGTGCGACATGCGCGCCAACTACGTTCGTCAATGCTCTTCTGGCGCCTGACGCTCGCTTACAGTCCGATCCAGGTTTCCAAGCCACTGCGCCAGAATGTCCAGCGATTCGTCGTTCTGGTACGTGGCGCTATGCATGAGTAAGGCGCTGTGCTGCGCGTTCCTCGGGTGCGAGTCTGCCCACCGAGGCATTCGCGGTGGATGGGAGAACGCCGCTCGTCGGTCGTTACAGCCTCGATCCGCGTTCGATGTGGTTGAACTGCGAGCAGCCGAGTGCTGCATCTGGATGCTCAGCTTAGAGCACATTCGGCAACCCAAAGACAGGGACACGCACGACGAGCATCGCGGGGAATTGCCTAGGCGCCGCCGGCCTTCGTCAGACCACAACAGTGCGACAGCGCCGCGCGCAGGTCACGCAGCTTCGGTGGCTTGTCGAGCACGAGGTTCACATGCTCGGGAACATCGTCTTCCGCGACCAAGCGCTGGCCCCAACCGGTGAAGAGGATGATCGGCGTGGTGGGTGATATTTCCTTTATGGTCCTTGCGACCTGGCGGCCGTCGACGTAGGGCATGCCGAGATCCGTGATCACGAGTGCAAGTGTCTGTCCGCTGTTGCAGGCCGCACGGAATCGTTCGATGCCCTCGCGGCCACCGTTCGCAGCGACGACCGTATGGCCGTCGCCCTCCAGCGTGTCGCGCAGCGATCTGAGCAGCACCGGATCGTCATCCACGATCAGGATGTGCAAGTTCGTCGGCACGGCGTCCGTCGCTGAAGAGAGGTTCGTGTCAGCGGCAATCGCCGTGGCGGCGAAACGCAGACGGACGGTCGTGCCCTGGCCCACCGCGCTGTCGATCTCAATTTCGGCGCCGTGTCGCTCGACGACACCATAGACCGTTGCCAGTCCAAGGCCGGTGCCTCGTTCACCCTTGGTCGTGAAGAACGGATCCAGGCAACGACGTCGCGTATTCTCGTCCATGCCGATGCCCGTGTCGCTCACTTCCACCTCAACTCGGCTGGGTTCCACGGCACGAGTACGCAGCGTCAAGGCGCCTCCGTTCGGTAGCGCGTCCACGGCATTGAAGACGAGATTGGTGAGTGCCTCGCGGATCTCGCCCTCTGTGCCCATGACGACCGGCAGTTCGGCCGTCAGCTCAGTTTTCAGCGTGATCACTATGCCGCGCTGCTGGGGCATGTCACTCCAGCGGGCACGCGTGAGCTCGACGACCTGCTGTACCAGCTCGTTCAGACGCACCGGCGTCAACTTCGATTCTGGCTCGCGCTGACGGTAGAACTCCCGCATCCGAGCGACGGTTGCCGCGACGTCGTGGATGGCGCGCTGAATGATTTGCAACTGGCCGCGGCCGCGCTCGCTGAGGTTCGGCTCGCGTTCCAGCAGCGACTCCGTATAAAGGGCCATCGGCGAGATCGCGTTGTTGATGTCATGCGCGATACCGCTCGCCATCTGCCCCAGTGCTCGCAGGCGTTCCTGCTGCATGACGGCCTGTTGAGTCTGGCGCAGATCGTCATAAGCCGTCTGCAGTGCGCTATAGAGCTGCGCCTGTTGCGCGGCGAGCGCAACCTGCTCGCTCAACTGCCGGAGGAACTCGCATTCGCCGCTGCTGAAGCTGTGCGCCTGGCGTCGGGCCGCGATGATCGCGCCGACGACCTTGCCATCCACGAGCATCGGGCTCGCGACCAGGGCGTGCAATCCGCGCCGTGCCAGTCGTTGCGGGAACGCGGACTGCACCTCGGTGACATCGGGCTCGTAGATCAAGTGCCCACGCATGCAGCGCGACAGGCCGTTCTCACCGATATGGATGTGTACCTGCTCGGTCAACCCCAGCTGCTGCGCGAGCGGCTGACTGCGCAGACCCACGCGTTTCACGATGAGCTGCTCCTTCATCGGATCGTGAGCACAGATGAAACCGAAATCGATGGGCAGCTCCTCTTCGAGCGTGCGGATCACGACCTGAAAGATGCTCGGGAGGTCTTGTCGCTCGCCGATTGCCCGCGTGATCTGCTGCAGCAGGCTCAAGCGTTGCACGTGCGCCTGCAGCTTGACCTGCGCGCTCTTGCGCTCCGTGATGTCGTTGAAGAGGATTGCGACCTTACGGCTTTCCGGACCGCCCACCCGGTAAGCGCACACTTCGTAATAGCGACCGAGTGCTTTGGCTTCGTTCTCGAAGCGCAGCGGTTCACCCGTCAGCGCAATTCGTCCGTAGATTTCGAACCAGTGCTGCTCATGCTCGGGAGCGAGGTCGCGCATCAGCTTGCCCTGCGCGTTGTGCAACCCGGTCTGATCTTCGAAGGCCGGATTGATCTCCAGGAACCGGTAGTCCACCGGTTGACCGTCCCCGTCGAAGATCACCTCGATGGTGCAGAAGCCCTCGATGAGTGTGTCGAATAGGGTGCGATAGCGCGCTTCGGCGTCGCTTGCGTTGTGCTCTGTCATCGCGCCGGAATGTAGTGCGGTGTCCGGCCGAACGTAAAGCCTCAGAGATTAAATTCAGGGTCAGCCTGCATGGACCGGCCCATGACTGCGACGCGTGGTCCTCAAAGGGCGCGCTTTCGACCTATCTCAGATGAAACTATCGTGAAGCCCGCCTTCTGGCTCGGGTCCACGACAGCCTCGGCTGGGCCCGTCAGTTCTCTTGCCGCACTTTCGGTGCAGGGGCGGCGCTCCATCTCTCTCGAAACTGCCGATGTGCCCGCAGCACATCATCGTTCACTTCACCGGCGAGCTGCGCCGGCCGAAACCCGGAAGCAATCTCTGCGACGCGCATCTCGTGTCCCTCAACACTGAATCGGATGCGCCACTCTTTGACCGCAAGCTGCATCCCGCCATCGAGCCGGCGGATGCGCCGATAGGGGTGCGGTTCCGGGACGAGTGTGAGCGTGGAGCGAATGCGTTCCTCGATCGCGAGGCCCGTTCGCGTCTCGATCCAATTCGCTTGCTCGGTTGCCAATG
>JBEVDW010000105.1:0-11214 GCA_040513115.1 Steroidobacteraceae bacterium
ATGTACAGAGGGAACACTGCGATGCGATACAGCAGATCGCCACGCATGCGGCCTTCACTCACCGCACGATTGGGATCGCGGTTCGTTGCTGCCAAGACCCTGCAGCTCACCGGAATCTCACGATCGCCGCCCACACGCACCATGCAGCCGGATTCGAGCACGCGCAGCAGCTTGACCTGCATCTCGAGCGGCATCTCGGTGATTTCATCCAGGAACAACGTGCCGCTTCCGGCGCGCTCGAAGTAGCCCGCATGCGACCGCACTGCACCTGTGAAGCTGCCACGCTCGTAACCGAACAACTCGGCCTCGATCAGATTGGCCGGAATCGCGCCACAGTTCACGGCCACGAACGGCTGCTCCGCACGTGGGCTACGGTCATGCAGCTCGCGCGCGACGAGCTCTTTGCCGGTACCGCTTTCGCCGACGATCAACACGCTCGCCTTGGTCGGCGCCACGCGCCTGATTTGATCAAACAGATGCTGCATGGCCGCGGAGCGGCCAATCAAGGCACCGGAACCATCGGCACCGTCGGCAAGCAATGCGCGGGGGGATGCGCGGGGCACTGCATGCACCGGCTGAACGGCCGGGGTGTAGCCAGCGCTCTCGACCTCCTCACTCATCTAAGTCTCCCAAACGGATGTCTGTTCTGGTCAACGGGGGCCGCAGTCAGGGCCGCGGCGCAAGGACAACGCACGAGACGCCTGTAAATTTCCGCATGTCTGTGCGATTTACATGACGGGCAGGGATGTCGGTCGTACACCTACACACGTCCTCCGGCGATGGCAGGCTGTAGCACATCGGCCGGCGGCGACACCGGGAAGAACGCTTCGATCATCGTGCCGACGCCGTCGGGCCCTGGATGGATATCCATCCAGCCGCCGAGCTGATGAACGCGCTCGCGCATGCCCATGAGGCCATGCGACTTGGGCTTGGCCATCGCCTCCGGGGTGATGCCGCGGCCATCGTCTTGAATCGTGAGCCGCATGCCGTTGGGCAGGCGCCGTAACTGCAGTCGCGCATGGCGCGCATTCGCGTGCTTCGCCGTATTGGTCAACGCTTCTTGAGCGATGCGATACATCGCGATCGATACCGTCGGATCGAGCTCTTCGAAATCCTCGTTCGCATCGAGCTCGCACTGCACGCCGGTGCGCTTGCCGAACTCATCGCACAGGCTGCGCATCGCGAATCCCAGGCCGAGGCTGTCGAGATGACTCGGACGCAAGCCTTCGATCAAGTTGCGCTTCAGCTCGACGGTCGTCGTGAGCATCTGCAATGCGCGTTGCAGACGTTCGCGCAACTCGGGTGGAGTGTCGGACAGGCGCTTGTAGACCCAATTCAAGTCCATGTTGATTGCAGTCAGATTGCTGCCGAGCGTGTCATGGAGATCGCGCGCCACCTTCGCCTTCTCATCCTCCTGCACCCGCAGAAGGTGCTGCGACAGCTCTGCGAGCTTCGCAGTGCGTTCGGCAACGGTTTGGTTCAACTGCGCATTGGATTTGCGCAGCGCTTGTTCGGCCTGCTCGCGTGCAGCCAGATATCGGCGCAGCAAGCGATACAGTCCCAGCACGACGACGCTTGCCACGAGCGTCGTCACGAACGCGACGCCCACGGTCACGAGCATGTCGCGAAACACCGCCTTGCGTAGCGCCGCGATGCGTCCGTCTTCTTCGAGGAGCATGCGATCGACGATCTGACGCAGATGATCCATCGTCTCTTTCGCGCTTTGCGTACCACGCACGTCCACTGCACCAGCCGGGCCTGGTGAGTCATTCGCCGCGATCGTGCGCTCGAGCATGCGCAGCGAATCGCTCATCAACGTTTCCAGTGTCTCGAGCGTGTGCGGGTTGCGATCGTCCTGCTGAATCAATGCGCGCAGTTGCGCGAGCTCCTGGCGCCAACGCTCACGCGCTTCGAAGAACGGGCCCAGATACTCGGTGCGTCCCGTGAGCAGATAGCCACGCTGGCTGGCTTCAGCGGAGACGGTGACAGCCTGGAATGCCGAGAGCGCGCGTTTGATCTCGTAAGAGCGCGCATACGCATCGCTGGAACGCAGCGTGTTGTAAGCGTTCCAGGTGAGACAGGCTGCATTCAGTATCAGCAGCGCGATCGATACGCAGATGCCGCCGACCACAGCGAACGGCACGGTGCGCTGACCGGGCTTGGGGCTGGGGGGCACGGGAGCTGGCGTGCTCGCGGAGCCGAATACATCGTGCGACGGTAATGACGTGGCACTCATGCGCAGCTTACGTAGTTCCTCGATGGCGCAGGTGAACGCACGCCATCGGCTGTGCGACTGGGGATCTAACGCCGCTTTTGCGGTCGCAGTTCCGACATAGCGCGTACTCGTTTCATCTCGCCGCGCGCTCAGCTGTCGCGAATTACTGTCAGACGTAGCGCAGGAACCTTGTTTCGAGGTCGCACGTTCTCGGCCCGAAGTCGCCGCACTGTCGGCGTATGTCAAGGCGTCGCGACATGGAATCAGGCGGCGCGTTGGTTTCAGTGGAGTTCAATCAGTAGGTTCATTAGGAGAACGTCATGAAGCTCAAAGTACTTTGGATGATCGCTGCGGCCGGCTTAGCGCTTGCCGGATGCAATCGTTCGGAAACCACGGCTGAGACGGAGAGGGATGTGACCAAGGCAGCAGCCGAAGGGCAGGAAGAAGTCGCCGAGGCACAGTCGGAAGCAACGAAGGATGTCGCCGATGCACGTGAAGATGCGATGACCGCGGACAGCACCGATGACGCCGCGGATGCAGCGCGGGACACGAGCGAAGAGCAAGCGAAGGGCGAATACAAGGTTGCTGTGGCGCAAGCCGAAGCGAACCACAAGGTCGCCAACGAGAAGTGCGAAGCGATGCAGGGTGATACGCGCGACGCATGTAAGAAAGAAGCCGATGCCCAGCTGGAGCGTGCCAAGGCACAGGCTGAACAGCTGCGCAACAACGCGGGTTAATACTGCGCGTTGGTGCTGAACCGTTAGATAACCGAGGAAACATCTATGTTGAAGAACACAGCCGCTCTCGCATTGGCCATCGTATTCGCTGCCGGTGCAGTGGCCTGCAGCTCAAATCCGGAAAAGGACGAAGGCCCGGTCGAATCGACGGCGTCCAACGCCGGACGCGTAGTCGATGACAGCGCCATCACTGCGAAAGTGAAGGCAGCGTTGGTTGGCGATCCGCAGACCAAGGCACATCAGATCAATGTGGAAACCTTCCATGGAACCGTGCAACTCAGCGGTTTCGTGGATAGTGCCGACTCCCGCGCCCGCGCACTCGAAGTCGCCCGCAACGTGGACGGCGTGAAAGAAGTGAAGGACGGGCTCGAGGTTCGCGGCTCGACCTGATCTTGAAGCAATCGGGCGAGCGGCACTGGGGCCGCTCGCCCGTGGCATGTCGGGCCTAAGACTTACAACTCGCCCGTTGATCAATTCCAGATGAGTAGTTGACGCTGCGACAGCTTGTCGTATGGTGCATCTGCCAACGGCAGGAGCCCGCATCAGTGTCGACATTGTTCTCTTTGAAACTTCCCACCGTATCGATTCACGGCACACAGTCGCGCTTTCCCGTGCATCGCATCTATTGCGTGGGACAGAACTACGCTGACCATGCGCGGGAGATGGGCTCGGACCCAGTGCGCGAACCGCCCTTTTTCTTCAGCAAGCCGGCTGACGCGGTCGTCATAGACAGTGAATCGGTGCCGTATCCGAGTCGCACACAGAATCTGCATCATGAGATCGAGCTGGTGGTGGCCATTGGCACCGAAGGTCGTGACATACCCGTCGAGCGTGCGCGCGATCACATCTTTGGCTACGCCGTGGGCAACGATCTCACGCGTCGTGATCTGCAAGCGCAAGCCAAGGGCAAAGGCAGACCCTGGGATGTGGCAAAAGGCTTCGATGCGTCGGCACCGCTCACAGCGATCCGCCGGGCGGAAGAGTGTGGTCACGTGCGGGTCGGGCGCATCTGGTTGGAAGTGAACGGGCAGCTGAAACAGCAAGCGGACATTCGCGACATGATCTGGAGCGTGGATGAGATCATCGCCGAGCTCTCCACGTTCTACCGTTTGCAACCTGGCGATTTGATCTTCACCGGCACACCGGCAGGCGTCGGCCCCATTCAACGCGGCGATGTGTTGCTGGGCGGCATCGATGGCATCGACACGTTGCGTAGCAGGTTGCTATGAGCACGGGTGACACGCTGCAGCTCTATAGCTACTTCCGCAGCTCGGCGGCTTTTCGTGTGCGCATTGCACTGCATGCGAAAGGGCTGGCGTTCGACACGATTGCAATTGCATTACTGGAGAACAAGCAGGGCAGCGCCGAGTACCTCGCACTCAATCCGCAGGGACTGGTACCCGCTCTTTACGCGGAAGGCACGGTGATTCCTCAGTCACTGGCCATCATCGAATACCTGGAAGAACGCTATCCGCAGCCGCCGCTCCTGCCGCACGAACCCGTGGCACGCGCATTGGTGCGTTCGATGGCGCTCGGGGTTGCGTGTGACATCCATCCGCTCAACAACCTGCGCGTGCTGAACTATCTGCGCGAGCACATCCAGCTCGATAAAGACAGTGTTGCGCACTGGTCTCAACAGTGGATCGCAACGGGGTTCGCTGCACTGGAAAAGCACGTGCGCTTGCATTCCACCGCGGGGCGCTACTGCTACGGTGATGCGCTCAGCATCGCTGACGTGTGCTTGATGCCGCAGATGTTCAATGCGCGGCGACTGAAGTGCGATCTGACGCCCTATCCCACGTTGACTCGGATCTGTAGGCACTTGGAGACCCTATCCGCGTTCGTGCTAGCGGCGCCGGAGAATCAGCCGGATGCGAAGTAGAAAGGCGAGATCGTCGTGGATGGGTGCTGCCCCCACAGTTGGGGTGGGGGCAAGCAACTAGGCCAGTCATCACTGCGGCGGCACCCACCGCCACAGATTTATTTTCCCCGCCGCGCCTTCTTCTTTGCAGTCTTCCCCTTGCGCGCCGTCTTCTTCGCTCGTCGCGTCGTCTTCTTGGCCGCCACGCGGCGCACACTCTTCTTACCGCGGGCTGCGCTTCGTACAACTTTCTTCTTCGACGACTTCTTCTTTGCGGCCTTCTTCTTAGCAGCCTTCCTGACCACTTTCTTAGCCACTTTCTTGGCCGCTTTCTTTGCCGACGTCTTCTTCGCCGGCACCTTGGCCTTCACGACCGCACTCTCCTTCTTGGTTGCCGCTGCGGCCTTTTTCTTTGCTGGCTTCTCTGCGGCTTGCGGCACGGCAACTTGCTCGCGCGGCGGTGACGCTTCCTCCGGAGCGCTGGCCGCGGCGGCCGCGCGCACCTTGGCCTTCGCCTTGTACGCATGCACAGCAAAGAGAGCCCCTTGCGGATCGCTCGCGACCGCAATCCAGTCTCCACCCGGAACTTCCATCGGCCCGTTCACGACCTGGCCGCCGGTCGCGCGGATCTTGTCCGCGGATTTACCAGCGTTCGGCACGAGCACGTAACTGAGCCAGGAAGCGTCCCCGGGCACGTCAGTCGACTTGTTGAAGATGCCACCCATCTGCGTGCCGTCGAGCCCGAAGATGCAGTACGGCCCCATGTCGCCCATGTCGTGCTTGACCAGGAGCTCCCAACCAAACAGTTCCATGTAGAACTTGAGGGCGGCCTCGTAATCGCTCGTCCCCAGCTCGTGCCACGAGAATTCGCCGCGCGCGACGCCCTGCGCCGGCGGCGGGGAGGAATTTGTCGATCCGTAAACACCGAAGCAGGCGCCTTGCGGATCGGCGAGCACGGCGTAACGGCCGCCGCCTGGTGTGGCCCCCGACTGCTGCAGCACGCGTGCACCCAGGCCAACCGCTTTCTCAACAGTCGCATCGACATCCTCGGTCGCAATGTACGCCAACCATTTCGGTTGATCGCCAGTACCCATGGCCTCCTCGGGCAGCTGTAGCGCACCGCCCACGGGAGCGTTCGGGCCTACGAACATGGAGTAGTTCGAATCCTTGTCCCATTGCTCGATCCTCCAGCCACAGATGGTGGAGTAGAACTGCTGTGCGGCTCCGGGATCGGAGGTCAGCAGCTCGTGCCATACGAAGCGGCCACGAACGGTCGGGTCAGCCATCGCGATCTCCCTCGGTTTGCTATTCAACTAGGCGTCAAGCGTCGCTCAACCAGCGCACGAATCTCAACTGGATTTCACGCTCGTGAGTTCAAGAGCGCAAGCGCACCGCGAGCTCCAGCTCGCAGCGGCGCCAGCATCCGCGATCCCTGTCAGAAATGCACGCTAGACTGTCGCCCGCTGTGAGGGCTTCGAGCGGCGGGTCGTTCGCGACTTCTTCAACTTCACTGAGCGCAATGCTTACCGAACTTTCGACTTCAACGTGGTTTCGACGGGTGGTCGTCGCCGCCATTCTCACCGGCATCCTGCTGCTCACGTACACGATTCTGCGGCCGTTTCTCGTGCCGTTGATCTGGGCCGCGATCCTCGCGTACGTCAGCTGGCCCTTGCATCTGCGCGTGCTCAAAGCCGTCGGGCAGCGCACCGTCGTCGCCTCACTCATCACGACACTGCTGCTCGGAACCGTATTGATCGTACCGCTCGTGTGGCTCACGGTATTGATGCGTTCCGAGCTGCTCGTGGCCTACCAGGAGGTGCAACGCTTCCTCGGGACTCATCCGCAGTTGCCCTCTGGCGTGCGCAATCTGCCGGGAGTCGGCGGCTGGTTGCAGGACCAATTGAGCGCACTTGCGGCCAATCCGCAGGTCCTGCGCGAGCTCGTGCAGGACTGGTTGCAGCAGTCCTCGACCGAGATCAGGACGTTGGTGGGCGGCCTCGGTCGCAATGTGGCCAAGCTCTTCTTTGCCCTCTTGTCGCTGTTCTTCTTCTTGCGCGACGGGCCGCATCTGTTGCGCGAGTTGCGGGTGTTGCTCACCGGCATGCTGGGGCCGCGTGCAAACGACTACCTGGAAGCTGCCGGCGATATGACGCAGGCGGTGGTGTACGCGCTGGTGCTTGCCGCGATCGCTCAAGGCAGCGTGGCCGCATTGGGGTACTGGATCGTGGGCTTGCGGGCAGCGGCCTTGCTCGGTGCAGTGACAGCGGTTACCGCTCTGATCCCATTCGGCGCACCCTTGATCTGGGCGAGTCTCAGCATCTGGTTGATGCTGACGGGACATTTCGGCGCGGGCGTGGCGCTGCTTGTCTGGGGGCTGCTGGCCGTGAGCTGGGTGGACAACATCGTCCGACCGCTGGTTATCTCGAACGCGACGCGCATGCCCTTCCTGCTCGTCGTCTTCGGTGTGCTCGGCGGCGTGGTTGCCTTCGGTCTGGTGGGCCTGTTCATCGGCCCGGTCGTGCTGGCAATCACGCTGGCCATCTGGCGAGAATGGCGGGAGCACCGCCATCAAACCAGAAAATTGACGGTCGAAGTCGAGCGTTGAGGGTCCGCACACCACGTCAGCGCGTCGATTGCCGGCTGTCGACACGCAACGGACTCGAGAGATATTGCCGATGAAGCGAATCCTTTGGGCTCTCATCGCCCTCGTAGGTGCATTTGCCCTGGGTGGCATCGCCTTGCATCGGGGCGAGCCGATCAATGCCCTGTGGATCGTGGTGGCTGCCGTGTGCGTGTACGCCATCGGCTATCGGTTCTACAGCGCGTGGCTCGCGGCGACGGTGTTGAGCGTCGATCCCTCGCGGGCAACGCCAGCCATTCGCTTGAGCAACGGACGCGATTTCGTTCCTACGCACCGCTGGATCGTCTTCGGACACCACTTCGCTGCGATTGCGGGGCCCGGTCCGCTGATCGGTCCTACGTTGGCAGCTCAATTCGGCTATCTCCCCGGCACGTTGTGGATTCTCGTCGGCGCCGTGTTGGGCGGCTGCGTGCAGGACATGACCGTGCTGTTCCTCTCCACGCGCCGCAACGGCCGCAGTCTGGGGCAGATGGCGCGGGATGAGATTGGACCGATCGGCGGTTATGCCGCGCTGGTCGGCACGTTGATGATCATGATCATTCTCATCGCCGTGCTGGGGCTCGTGGTGGTCAACGCCATGAAGCACAGCCCGTGGGCGAGCGCTACGGTGTTCGCGACCATTCCCATCGCGATCGTCATCGGCGTTTATCTGCGCTACTTGCGGCCCGGGCGCATCTTGGAGGCATCGGTCATCGGTGTCGCGCTGCTACTGTTGGCGGTGGGCGCCGGCGGTTGGGTCGATTCGCATCCGGCCTGGCGCGTGTGGTTCGACTGGGAAGGAACATCGCTCGCGTGGTTCGTGATCGCCTACGGCTTCGTTGCCGCGGTACTCCCCGTGTGGCTGCTGCTGGCGCCGCGTGACTATCTCTCCACGTTCTTGAAGCTCGGCACGATCGCGTTGCTCGCCCTCGCGGTGGTGCTCATGCATCCCACGATCAAGATGCCGGCGCTCACACAGTTCGTGGACGGAACCGGGCCTATCTTTGGCGGCACGCTCTTTCCCTTCGTGTTCATCACCGTCGCCTGTGGTGCGATTTCGGGATTCCACGCGCTCGTCGCGAGCGGCACGACACCCAAGCTGATCGGCAGCGAGGGCGATGTGCGCCTCGTGGGTTACGGCAGCATGATGCTGGAATCGGCTGTCGCCGTGATGGCGATGATCGCTGCAACGCTGCTCGATCCGGGCGTGTATTTCGCGATCAACAGCCCGGCCGGCGTGGTGGGCGCAACGCCCGAGGCCGCGGTGGCCACCATTTCGGGCTGGGGCTTTCCCGTGACCGTGGAGCAGATGCAACTGCTCGCCCGCGAAATGGGTGAAGCGACACTGTTTGCTCGTACGGGCGGCGCGCCATCGCTCGCCGTCGGCATGGCGAGCATCTTGTCCAGCGCGTTCGGGCAAAGCCTGCTCGCGCTCTGGTATCACTTCGCCATCATGTTCGAGGCCGTGTTCATCCTGACCACGCTCGATGCCGGCACACGCGTCGGGCGCTTCATGTTGCAAGACTTCCTGGGGCATTTTTCGCGACCGCTCGGGCAGACTTCCTGGTACCCATCCGTCGTGCTCTCCAGTGCGCTGGTGGTCGCTGGATGGGGCTACTTTCTGTACATCGGCGTCGTCGATCCGAATGGTGGGATCAACATCCTCTGGCCCCTGTTCGGCATCGCGAATCAGCTGCTGGCCGCCATCGCGCTGTGCGTAGTGACCGGTGTGCTCGTGAAGCAGGGCAAGCTGCGGTACGCATGGGTCACGGGAATTCCGCTGGCCTGGCTCACCGTGATCACGACGACAGCGGCCTGGCAGAAGGTCACTTCCGCCGATCCGCGTGTGGGCTTCCTGTCCGCCGCAAACCATCTGGCTGACAAACTCGCGGGAGGCGGGCTGCCGCCTGCCCAGGCTGCGGTTGCGCCGCAGTTGATCTTCAATCAGCGACTCGACGCGGTCCTTGCACTGCTGTTCACCGCCATCCTGTGGGTGGTGATTCTCGACATGCTGAGGGTGTGTTGGCGTGTGCGTAAAGGGTTGGCTGTGCTACCCAGCTCGGAAGCAGAGGCAGTTCGGATCACCGCGGAGTCGAACGTATGAGGTCACGAATCGCAACGTTCTGGCGCGCGTTGCGTCAACTCACGGGTGATGACGCGTACGACCGCTATCTCCGCGCCCATTCGTCCCGATGCGGGCGCCCGCTGCTCTCGCGGCGCGACTTCTACGCCCAGCGCGAACAGAGCAAGTGGTCATCGATTCAGCGCTGCTGCTGAGCGGGAAATCCCTGCCGATGGGGCCTTCAGCGCCAATGTTGCAAAGCAGCAGCACAGTTGGTCGCAGGGGTATCGCCACGGTCTCGTTCGGCTAGGGCGAGCGTCGGCTTGGCGTTGAATGTGCGCGATTGAGGCTAGCGCTTAACTGTCCACTGAGTAGACCCCCGACGGCCCGCCTGCGGGGAAGTGAGTGCTTCGTCAGAGTTTTGGCGGGAGAGACTGTCGGAACGTTTGACACTTCTCAGTCGCCGCGTGTAATTACGCCTCCGATTCACATTCAGCGGAGGTCGAGATCATGGCGTTGTGGAACGACAAGTCCAAGGAAACTCCGGAAGAGAAGATTGCTCCTCCTCCGATTCGCGAGATTGAACGCCCGGCAGTCACCCCGGCGGCCTCATTCGATACAGCCCGCGCTGCTGCACGTCCAGCGGCTGTGGATTCCGCAAAGGAGTCCGTGATCGCGTCCGGCCTCACGATCGAAGGCAAGATCGAAGGCGCCGGCCACGTGCGCATCTCCGGTCACTTCAAGGGCGATGTCCACGTCCAGGGCAACCTCACGATCGATTCCGGTGCCAAAGTCACCGGCGGCGTGCGCGCCCAGACCGTCGTCATCGGCGGCGAGCTCGAGGGCAACATCGATGCGGCTTCGCGCGTCGAGCTGTTGCAGACGGGCGTATTGAATGGCGACCTGAAGGCGGGCTCACTCACCGTCGCGGCTGGTTCACGCATGCGTGGACGCGCCGAGTTCGGTTGGGATGAGAAAGCTGCCCGCGCTACCTCCGCGGCATGAGTGCAACACGCATGGGCACGCCGGGTAAGACCCGGCCGTGTCCGCACTGCAAGGCGCTCATCTTAGAAAGCGCCAGCATCTGCCCTGCGTGCAATCATCACCTGCGTTTCGATCCCAAGGCGGTCGCCGAACGCCGCGCGCAAGCCACGCATACGCCATTGCGCGTCGAAGGGACGTTCAAACATCCGAACGTCGGCGAGTCCTGGGAATATTCCGTCGTCGTCTCGATCCGTAACGAACGCGGCGAGGAACTGGCACGGAAGGTTGTCGGTGTCGGTGCGCTCAGCGCGAACGAAGCGCGCAGCTTCACGCTCTCGGTCGACGTCTACGCACCCCCTGGCGGCACGACGCCCACCCGACGCTGAGCTGATTCACGCGAGCCGCACCGCTCGCGTGTTCGCCTACACTGCGAAGCGTGCCGCGGCAGTCACTGTCGCGAGCGCAATTCCACACAAGGTGCACTCATGAGCTTCGATCTCTATCAGGCATCCATCCCCGTGTTCGTCCGCGCGCTGACTAACCTGCGCGCGATTCTCGGCAAGGGTCAGGCCTATGCGGACGAGCGCAAGATCGATCCGCAGGCATTGCTTGGCGCTCGCCTCTTCCCCGACATGCTTCCTCTGGTGAAGCAAATACAGATCGCATCGGATGTCTGCAAAGGCGGTGCTGCGCGCCTGGCCGGCGTCGACGTGCCGAGCTACGCCGACACAGAGA
>JBEVDW010000106.1:0-3683 GCA_040513115.1 Steroidobacteraceae bacterium
CAGCGAGAAGAGCATCGGTGGCTCGAAGCTGATCGAGCCCTTCCACATCGTTGCTGTCCAGTTGAATACCTTCACGCCCGTCGGCACGGCGATCAGCATCGTGGAGAGCATGAAGAACAACTGCCCCGCGAGCGGCATGCCCACCGTGAACATGTGGTGTGCCCACACGGTGAAGGACAGGAACGCGATCGACGCGGTGGCGTAGACCATCGCGTCATAGCCGAACAGCGGCTTCCGCGCGAAGGTCGGGATGATCTCCGAGACGATTCCGAAGGCCGGCAGAATCATGATGTACACCTCTGGATGTCCGAAGAACCAGAAGATGTGCTGGAACATCACCGGATCACCGCCGCCGGCTGCTTGGAAGAAGGTTGTGCCGAAGAAGTGGTCGGTGAGCAGCATGGTCACGGCGCCGGCGAGCACGGGCATGACAGCGATCAACAGATAAGCCGTGATGAGCCAGGTCCACACGAACAGCGGCATCTTGAGCAGGCTCATGCCCGGTGCGCGCATGTTCATGATCGTTACGATGACGTTGATGGCGCCCATGATCGAGGAAGCACCCATCAAGTGCACCGCGAAGATCATCAACGGCAACGCGTTGCCGAGCTGCATCACGAGTGGCGGATACATCGTCCAACCGCCGCCGGGTGCACCGCCTTCCACGAAGAACGTGGATAGCAGCAGCGTGAATGCGAACGGCAGAATCCAGAAGCTGAAGTTGTTCATGCGCGGCAGCGCCATGTCTGGCGCGCCCACTTGCAGCGGAATCATCCAGTTCGCGAGTCCGACGAACGCCGGCATCACCGCGCCGAAGATCATGATCAGCGCGTGCATGGTCGTCATCGTGTTGAAGAACTGAGGATCGACGAGCTGCAACCCGGGCTTGAACAACTCGGCGCGGATGACCATCGCCATCGCCCCGCCGACGAAGAACATCGTGAGGCTGAACAGCAGGTACATCGTGCCGATGTCTTTGTGATTCGTCGCGAAGATCCAGCGGCCGATGCCTTTGGCCGGACCATGATGGTTGTGATCGTGGTGGTGATCCGCTGCGTGCGTCGTGTGTGTGTGTGCTGTGCTCATCGTCGAATTACTCCGCTGTGCTCGCTGCGGCTGCCACGGTTGCTACGGCGCCGTTCGAAGTACCTGAGGCTTGGGCAAGGGGTGTCTGCGACTGCTGCTGATCAGCGAGCCACGCCTGGTACTCTTCTTTGGATTTCACCTCCACCACGACGGGCATGAAGCCATGATCGCGGCCGCACAGTTCAGCGCACTGGCCGCGGTAGATGCCTGGCTTCTCGGCGTTGAACCACAGTTCGTTGATGAAGCCGGGAATCGCGTCCTTCTTCATGCCGAAGGCCGGCACCCACCAGGCGTGGATGACATCGCCTCCGGTGAGCAGGACCCGCACCTTCGTGTTCGCCGGCACGACCAGCGGGCGATCCACATCCAGCAAGTAGTGGTCGATCTTGTTCACGTCGACGCCGGACTTGAGCTGGCGTGCGCGGTCGTGCTCGCGTGACAACGTCGAGAAAAACGACACCTTCTGATCGACGTACTCGTACTGCCACTTCCACTGGTAGCCCGTGATTTTCACGGTCAGCTCGGAGTCGCGGATGTCTTCGATCTTGATCAGCGTTTCGGCGGCGGGAACGGCCATGCCGACGAGAACGGCGATCGGGATGATGGTCCAGATGATCTCGGTGTTGGTGCTGTGATCCCAGCGGGCGGGGACTGCGCCTTCGGAGTGCCGGAATTTCACGAGCGAGTAGATCATCGCGCCGAAGACCACAGCGGCAATGATCACGCACACCCAGAAGATCAACATGTGCAGGTGATGGATGTCGCGGCTAAGCTCCGTCACGCCGAGCGGCATGTTGAGCTCCCACGCGGCGAACGCAGGGCTCGCCAGCAACGCCGCTACCGCCGCGGCTGTGTACGTTCCGATCTTCGACATTGGCACCATTGCTCCCACAAGTTGATAGTCATCGCTCGACTCTCGAGGGGTCGAATGACGACGAATGCATGCGCTGCCGTCCCATGCGTCGCACGCAGTTGTGCCCCACGACTCAGTTCATCTGAGCGCGGGGGACTCATTCACGCTGCCGACCAGTTGCTTAAGCCGCCGGGCGAAAGCTCGGCGCTCGTCTTCCGTCAGGAACCGGCCCACTTCGCACGCCCGGCCGTGCGACTCGATGAATAGTCTGCTCGGATGGAGTACCGCGTGCGGGGCGCGCAGTGTAACCCTCGCCCAGTGACGTGCAAATACGGTGCTGCAAGAACCTGTTGGGTCGCACAGTTCGATACGGATCGAGTCCGTCTCGACGCTGATGGTTTCGCTGACGTGGGCCGCCCGCATCGACGATTTCAATGCCCACACCAGTAGTCCCACTTCGAACCCGGCGAACGGCAGTACAGGCCAGAAACCTTGCGCAGCAAAAAATCCGGCGACCGCGAAGGTCGTGCCGCAGATCGACCACAAGAAGCGACGCGCCCCCGCAGGCGTCAACGAGCAACGAGGTCGCAGCACGAAGCGATGCCCGCCATCGGGCATCCGCTCCGACACTGTCGTGCCCGGCGCTAGCAAAGACGCATCAACGGCCATCGTCCCCCCTGCATCTCGCCTGAGTGCCCAACTCAAGCGCTGAGCACTGCGACAGGTTTCGGTATGGAGCAAGAATGCCTCGCCCTCAAAAAGAAAAACTATGCGGAGAACAGCCTACGAGCCGACATACCCCAGATTCATCAATTTAAACTTGATATGAGATCATTGCCGCCGACCAATGCGCTCCACCGGTACCCGCACTTCCCCCTTCACGCGCGTTGGCCGCGGCACGCTCCAAGCGTGTCCGTACACCACTTCAACGGTCACGGGTAGAGCGCCATCGGCACGCCTCAACGCGTCGTACCCGGATGCCAGCCGCTGCGCTTTGGCCTGTGAGCCGAGACCACGGCGGCGACCCGCTGCGAGATTCGTCAACCCAAGGTGGCGGAATTCCAGCAGCAGATGCTCCATGGTGGGATACGTGACTGTCAGGGTCTCCACGTCCATCACCGGATCCGAGAAGCCCGCGCGGACCAATGCATCCCCGACATCGTGCATGTCCATGAAGCTGTGCACGTGCACCGAGGCGTCGAGATTGCGCCAGAGCCGTCGCAACTCGTAAGCCGTGTCGGGACCGAGGCTACTGAACGACAGGAGTCCTCCCGGCCGCAGTACGCGCGCAATTTCCTCGAACACGGCATCGAGCGAGTTACACCAAGGCAGCATGAGATGACTGAACACCAGGTCGAACGCCGCCGTGCGCAGCGGCAACACGGCCGCATCAGCACACACGAGATCGAATGGCCGCAACCAGCCTCGCTGCGCACGAGCCTGCAGCAACATGCGTTGCGCCGAATCGACGCCGAGTACTTGAGCTTTGGGGTAGCGGTTCTTGAGCGCACGAGTGCCGGTACCGGTGCCGGCACCAAGGTCCAGCACGCGCTCAGGGGCCAGCCGCACCACATCCAGGCGCTCGAGCAATCGTTGACGTAGCTCGGTGATGACCGCAGCAGCGGCATCGTAGCGATCGGCGGCGCGGTTGAAGCGAGCGCGAACCAGGCGCGGATCGAGCCAATATTCGTTGCTCATCCGGTGCCCTCCCCTGCGCAGCGGGGGAGGGTTAGGGTGGGGGCAG
>JBEVDW010000107.1:0-7149 GCA_040513115.1 Steroidobacteraceae bacterium
CCGAAGGAATGCGACAACGCCGTGCGTTGCGGCGCTGCCGTCAATGCCACTCGCGACAGCGGCACGCCGACGGCGATGCCCGCCAGCATCGCGATCACGATCCAGTGTTGATTGACGATCTCGGGCCGCATCCACACGGCTGCGACTGCAAGCAGCAGTGCCAGCGCGCCCACCGGCACGCTGAGCCGTGCTGCCGATCTTGGATCGTTCATCCAATGCAGCGAGAGGATGAACAGAATCGCGGCTCCGACAGAGCTCGCTTGTGCAACAACGGCGCTCATCGCTCGCTCCTTGCAGTGCTGTCCTTCTTGCTCTTGAACATACCGAGCATGCGATGCGTGATGAGAAAGCCGCTCACCGCGTTGATCGTCGATGCGAAGACCGCAATCGCGCCGAGCCAGTGGATGTGATCTGAATGCTCACCGCCCGCGAGCAGAATCGCACCCAGCACCGCGATGGCGGAGATGGCGTTCGTCAACGACATCAGTGGCGTGTGAAGGAGTCGAGAGACCCCTCTGATTACGCCTAGACCGATGAAACAGGCCAAGATGAAAACGAAAGCTGTTGCCCCATAGTCGGCGCCGTGATCCGCGGAGGTGCGTACAGACTCTGATGCGTGAAATGGGCGCTCCGGGGCGCTGAAGGGCAACGGCTCTGAGGCGGATGGCATGGAAGGCTCCTGTCGATGTGCTCGAATATCTGAGCATCGGAACGAGCAGCGCGCAGATCTGCCATTCCTCACGCCAGTGCGACATTTAATCGATGGCTGGACTCGCTCTATATACAAAGTGAGCTATCAGATGATAGCTTAGATAGCGGAGTGGCGGCCAAGTACTGGCTAATATCGCATCAGCATGGATTCTTCGAGGAAACATTAGCGTTGGTTGGCTTTGTTCAATTGAGCAGGTGAGGCTCATCGAACGATGACTTTGCGAGAAAACGAAATGAGGCTGGCAGGTAAGAGCGCGTTGTTAATGGGCGCCACGGGCGGAATTGGACAGACGTGCGCAGAGATGTTCTCGAAGGAAGGCGCTCGCCTCGTCGTGACGGGACGTCGCGTCGCCGAAGGCGAGGCAGTGGCAGGGAAGATAGTCGACGCTGGCGGCGACGCGGCCTTCGTGCAGTGCGACGTGACCGATCCTGCATCCGTCGAAAAGGCGGTACGAACCGCCATCGAACGGTTGGGGCGCCTCGATGTTCTGCTCAACAACGCGGGCGGATCCGCCGCGTCAGACGGTCCTGTCACTACTGCCTCGCTGGACGAATTCTGGAACAAGATGAGGGTCGACCACTTTGGCGTGTTCCTCGGGTGCCGATTCGCGATCCCCGAAATGATCAAGAGCGGCGGCGGCTCGATTATCAACATGGTGTCCATGGCTGGTTACGGCAACACTACTGGTGGCCGCTCCGCCTATGCCTCCTCCAAAGCCGCGGCTATGAGTCTGACTCGCACGACGGCGCATGCCTTTGTGAAGCAAGGAATCCGCGTCAACGGTATCGCGCCGGCTACGGTCGGAACCGATCGGATCAAGAAGCAACTCGCTATCTTGCCAGAAGCGAAATCGGCTCTCGCTGGACAACCCCTAGGCTTGATCGATCCAATCGATATCGGGCACGCGGCCGTGTTCTTCGCTTCCGATGAGTCTCGGATGATCACGGGCCACATTCTGCCCGTTCACGCTGGCGCGTTCGGTGACTGATTGTCTCCTGCCGAAAGGCGCAATTCATTCACGAAGCGAGGTCGACGAAATGACACTTTGGTTCGATGGGGAGCTGAGCCGTAGCGCAAGCCGACGCCTCCTTCATGTGTAATCGAAGCCGAATGATGCCCGTCTGAACGGCAGGTTTAGAAGTAGTGGCGAATGCCAGATCTCCTGTGAGAAAAGCCATGGCTTTGGATCTACAACCTCACCTAGAGCGCCTGAGGAAAAACATCGGCAAGGAAAAAGGGCCGCTCGTCATTGAGGTTGAGCGCGGCGCCCTGCTGAAATTTGCCGCTGCCGTCGGCGAGAAGAATCCGCTCTACTTCGACGACCAATACGCAAGGAGTACCCGCTTTGGCGGGATCATTGCGCCGCCCACCTATGTCTCCTGCTGGGTAACGCGTCTGAGCGAGCAGATGTATGACTTCTCTACTCCGGGCCTACGCAGTCTTCACTGCGACGACATCGCCGAGAATTTCGTGCCTATTCGCATCGGCGACACGATTAGCGCCACCGCCCGCTACATCGATGTGACTCTGCATGAGGGGCGCAAGGGGCCCATGCTATTCCAAACCGTGGACACCACGCTAACCAATCAGAATGGGCAAACGGTCTCGGTCGTCCGGATGATCGTTACGAGCTTCCAGTGATGCGTATGACGATGAACAAGATCAGATCTTTGGAGGAGATTCAGAAGGGACAGGAGGTTCCGACGATGAGGCAGCAAATCGACACGCTGATGATGGTGAAGTACTGCGGCGCATCCGATGACTATGCACCAGTACATTGGAACCATCCCATGATGGTCGATCAAGGCTTCCCCGGAGTGGTCGTCCAGGGATGGTTGACTTTCGCCTACATGACCCAGGCAGTAACCAACTGGATTCCGCTCGAGGTCGCTGACGTGGCGAAGTACGCGGTGCGCTACCGCAAGCCGAGTTTCCCCGGGGCCATGACCGTTGGCGGTGTGGTGCTCGACCGGCGAAAGGAGGATGGCAAGAAATTAGTTGACCTCGAACTGTGGGCCAAGGACGCCGATGGCGCGGTCACCACCACAGCGACCATGACATTGGTCTCGGCGTGAGCGCTGTCGGCTAGTTGTTACGGAGAGTCGCTGCATGAGTATTGATGGATTGTTTCCGGGCTTTCGTTCACAGCGGATCAACGCACTGGGCGCGTCCAACTTCCTTTTGGTGGGCGGCAGTGGACCACCCGTCCTTCTGCTCCACGGATATCCACAAACGCATTGCACTTGGCATCGGGTGGCGCCTGAGCTGGCCAAGCAGTACACCGTCGTGATTCCCGATCTGCGCGGTTATGGCGAAAGTGTCGCGCCGAGCGATCCGGGGCTTGAGGGTTTTAGCAAAGCAACGCTGGCGCTGGATCAAATCGCGATCATGGAGCATCTCGGGTTCGATCGATTTGCTGTGGTCGGTCATGACCGGGGTGCTCGGGTGGGTTATCGCCTGGCACTCGATCATCCGACGCGGGTAACTGGATTCGCCTCGCTAACGGTCGTTCCAACACTCGAGATGTGGCGCTCCGTCAGCAAGGCTTTCGCGATGAACGCGTACACCTGGTTTTTGCTCGCCCAGCCGTACGATTTGCCAGAACGGCTTATCGGCTCCGACCCGGATTTTTTCCTGAATGTAAGCCTAACCCGTATGGCCGGGGGTCTCGACAAGCTTCATCCGGAAGCGTTGGAGAACTATCGAGCGGCTTTTCGCCGTGAGAGCGTCCGCCACGCAATGTGCGAGGACTATCGGGCTGCCGCAGGCATTGACGCCGAGAAGGATCTTGCTGATGAGCAAGTCGGTCGACGCATGCAATGCCCGGTGCTGATCTTGTGGGCCGAGCACCAGGTCGCCAGTGGCCAACCGACGCCGCTCCATGTCTGGAAGCGCTGGGCAGATGATGTTCGTGGGGTTCCAGTTCGCAGCGGTCATTTGATGCCTGAGGAGGCGCCCGAGGCTGTGCTGTCGGAATTGATACCGTTTCTGGCTTCTCTTCCCAGATAGCCGTTGTGAGGATGAATGCGATGACCAATCTAGATACGAGTCCTGTACCCGATTACCTGCGAATGCTGCGCCTGGATGGCAAGGGCTACGTGATCATCGGCGGTGGGCAGGGTATCGGCCGGCAGGCTGCCCATGCCTTGCGGCAAGCGGGCGCGAAGGTGGCCATCGTCGGTCGCAGCAAAGAGATGACCGAGGCTACGGCGGCTGAAGTAAAGGGCTTTGCGATACTTGGGGACGCGACCAAGCGAGTGGATATGCAGCGCATATTCGCCGAGGCATCCGACAAGCTGGGAGGCGTTCACGGCATCGTCGATACGCTGGGGCAGGTTTGCCGCAAGCCGATTGTTGCAGCGACAGACGAAGATATCGCGTGGCAGTACGATATCGTATTGCGGCATGCGCTCCTAGCCACGCAGATCGGCGGGCCAATGATCGCAGCCAATGGCGGCGGGACGATTACCTTCGTGGGATCCGTTTCAGGTATCACTTGGCTCAGCAACCACGGGCTCTATGGTACGTCGAAAGCAGCGCTCCATCAGTTGGTGCGCGCGGCAGCGATGGAGCTGGCGGAGCAGAAGGTTCGTGTCAACATCGTCACGCCAAACGTGGTCCAGACCCCGCGAGTGAAGGGGTACATGGACAGCGGCCGTGGCGCACGCGCCATCGACTACTATCCGCTCGGCCGCCTCGCAACCCCTGCCGATGTGGCATCCGCCATCCTTTATCTATCGACCGACCTGTCGAGCTACGTCACAGGCCAGATGCTGCTGGTCGATAGCGGTATGACGATCCAGAACCCAATGCCGGAATCGGTTTGGTTCGAGGAAGGCGAGTGACTCCGGCCGCTCGTCTGAATGAATCATTAGTGATCATCCTTCTATTCGCCGCCTGACGGCTGAGAGCGAGAAATATCATGCTGCATAGTGGAAAGGTCGCCATTGTCACCGGTGGTGCCACGGGAATCGGTCGGGCCGCAGCACTCGCGTTCGCACGCGAGGGAGCTTCCGTCGTCATCGGCGACATCAACGAGAAAGAGGGCGAGATTGCAGTCAAGTTGGTCCGAGATGCGGGCGGGCGCGCCGTCTTCAGGCGCACTGATGTGACCGTGGAAGATGACGTCCGGGCCCTGGTAGCGACGTCAGTGTCCGAATTCGGTGGATTGGACGTGGCCTTCAACAATGCCGGTGTCAATCATCCAGTGGGCAGCGTCGAGAATATTAGCGAAGTCGAGTGGGACCGGGCTGTCGCGATCAATCAAACGTCAATTTACTTGTGCATGAAGCATGAGGTGCCAGAGATGCGAAAGCGTGGTGGCGGGGCGATCGTCAACACATCGTCGGGCATGGGCTTGTTTGCGTTGCCCAATGTAGCTGCGTATGTCGCGACGAAGCACGCTGTCATCGGTCTCACGAAGTCTGCGGCTGTCGATTTCGGGCCGGACAATATCCGAGTGAACGCCCTTTTGCCTGGCAAGACTCTCACGGAACTCACACGAGCTACTTACAAAAAACTAGGGCTCGATTTAGACAAGGTGGCGGCGGGCCTCCCATTGCGTCGACTCGGTTTACCCGAAGATCAGGCAGAGGCGGTGGTATGGCTCACGTCGCAGCGCGCAAGTTTTGTAACGGGACTGTCCCTGATTTGCGATGGGGGAGAGTCTGCCGAGCGTTGAGGCATCACTTCATGGATTTTTCGTCTGGAGTTCCCCTTTATATCACACGGCTTCGAAGCGCTGCAGCAACACAGCGATACGCTGTTCGATCATGCGCAAGCCTGTGAATGCAGTGGCGCCCTTTACGAACTCCTTCGTCCAGCCTTCCTGGAAGTTGCGGCCGGACGCGGCCACGAGCGTGGTGCCCTTCAAGAACTGCAACATCATTGCCAAGCGAACACGGCGTTCGGGAACCGGCCGTCCGCCGGCTTCGATGTAAATGCGCATGAACTCGTCCCAGCTCATCACGCTCTCGGCATACACGCGCACATTGCCGAGGTCCTCCGCCGGATCGCCGACGTGAACGAACTCCCAGTCGAGCACGGCCATCAGGCGATCGTCCTGGACGAGTAAATTGTAAGGTCCCGCATCGCCGTGAACGACGCAGGCGATGCCGGGATCGCGTAAACATTCACGACGTGCCCAGGCGTAGGCGTAGTCGATCAGGGGCGAGGGCTCGATTGCGTTGTCGCGCCACTTCTTCTCGTACTGGCCGATGAGCTGTTCGAGATTGCGTTCCGGATTGGGCCCCCGCCTGAGGTCCAGCTCCGCCGGCGACACGCGATGCAGCGTGGCCAGTACCCTGGCGAGATCGCGAAACGCACCGGGGCAGGGTGATTGGAGTCCGAAGTAGCTGCCGGGGGCCGAGCCTCTCAGTCGTTCCACGAGGATAAACGGCGGGCCGAGCTCAGATTCCTGTGCTTCCAAGTGCAATGGCTTCGGTACTGGCAAGCCGAGGCAGGCGAGACGTGCGAGCGGCAGATACTCATCCCGTACCTTGGTGCCTTCATAGCGCAACGCATAGTCCTGCCGCATCACCACATCCGCCGGCAAGGCGCTTGTGCCACGAATGGTGAGAAAAAACGTCTTCTTGGAACGCCCGCCGGGGATTGGTACGACCGCCGTGCATTCGATTTCGTGTTCAGTCGGGAAGCGAGCACGTAGATAACCCGTGGCGGCAGCGGGTGTGATTTCCGGTGTCACGTCAGACACTCGGGTTTCGGCCGTCTCAGGTTGGGGTGGCGCCTTCGATTGCTCCGATCGTGCGGTCTCGTATGCCATGAGCCACCGGAAGTCGATTGAGCCGAGTTGCTTGAGAATCGGTTCGACAGCGTGGCTCACGGCATGGGACTCCGCCGCGTGGTCGGTGAACTCGCGCACGATGCGCCCGGCGAGCTTGCGTAGCGCGACGATCTCACGCTGCCGCGCAAATCCTGATTCCACGGCGATGCCGTTCAGTTGGGCTCGATACGCTTCGACCGAACCGCGCAATGCGTCCGGAGGGGCCGCACGCAATGCTTCGCCGATAAGCCGCCTAAACTCTGGCGCAAGATTCTCGGCGACGGCTGGCAGCACATTGACGTCCGCCGCCAGGTACTGCAGCGTGAGGCGTGACAAGTTCGCCCGCTCGATCGCATCCGCTGATTGCAACTCCGGAAGGATGCGAAGCGTCAGCTCGTCGCTGATGGCTCGCATGAGCAAGGCGTTGCTGTCTGACATGCCTGTTTCCTAAGCTATCAATCGATAGCCTGATGTTACACGCCGCGACAGCCGCAGCGCCATCGGCTCCGGACACGTCGAGAACCGCCAGCACAACCCTGAGGCGCGAAACGCCAGCCGCGGAGTAGGTCCTTGTATCGTCTTCTGTCCGTGAGACTAAAATTTGAATTCTTAAAGGCCTCGCCGGACTACAAGCAGTCGAGACCAGCTGGTCATG
>JBEVDW010000108.1:0-3600 GCA_040513115.1 Steroidobacteraceae bacterium
TCAGCTCGCGGATTGCCCAGCTCGAGAAGTCCCTGGGGTGCAGGCTGTTCGATCGCAGCACCCGCTCGGTGCGGCTCACCCGCGCTGCACGCGACATCTTGCCCTCGGTAGAGCGAATCCTGGGCGACACCGAGGCCCTGATCGGGCAAACCAAGGACATCTCGGCGGGAGTCGCGGGCCGTGTCGTGATGGCCGCGCTGCCATCGATCTCCGCCACCGTGCTGCCTTCGGCAATCTCGCAGTTTCTGCGGGAGCATCCGCGCATCTCGATCGTGCTCCGAGATGCCTTGGCGGAAGGCATGGCGGACATGGTGCGAAACGACGAGGTCGATTTCGCCATCTCGAGCCCGATTGTCGGCGATACCTCATTCGATTTCACCCTCCTTACCTCGGATCGGATGGCAGCGGTTTTCCCCAGGAAGCATCCGCTGCAAAGCGTCAGCTCGCTTAAACTGGAGCAGCTGATCGAATACCCGCTCATTCTCATGGACCGCAGCAGCAGTGTTCGGCACATCATCGAAGACGCGTTTCGGGCCAAGGGTCGAGCGGCATTGCCGGCATTCGAGGTCGCCTTCATGTCGACCGCGATCGGCATGGTCCGCGCCGGTCTGGGCGTAACCGTATTACCAAGCGCATCGCTCGAGGTACAAAGCGCCACCGATCTCGGCAGTCGGAATTTCGCCGAGCGCATTCTCATGCGAAAGATCGGCATCCTGAAGCGGCAAGGCCGGTCGATGGCGCCGGCGGTGGAAAAATTCACGTCGTTCCTGATCAGCAGATCCAAACGTCCTTCGCGGTGACCCGCCTGGGGAGGCAACGCCGTCCGGCCGCCAGAGTGGAGCCGGTAGAACCACCGATGCCCTTGGTGCCGTACCGCTCGACACGCGCCGGTTCCCACGCTTTACTCACGATTCATCTGCATCGTGAATAACTGTGATTGAAATTATGCGTTGGAAAGCAAGAACGATCTCGGCTCTAATCGCTGATAGATCCTGAAGGCGACGCGGTTACAGCGATCAAATCGCCACGGGAAGGGGGAGCGAAGAGACGCCAATGCACGACGAGCCGCGAAGGCCCACAGATGTCTTCCCGCTTGCGTCCTAAGCCCCCGACGGTGCGAGACCCGGTTCTTACTCGGGCTCGATATTGACGTCACATCGCAAAGCCGCGTTCTCGCGGAGGAGATGACTCGTGAAGGCAAAATGGCAATCCATAGCAATTAGTGCAGGAGGTGTGCTCGCGCTCAGTTTGGCGACCGCGGTGAACGCTGCGCTGCCCGAGATTGTGGTGCTATCCAATCGAGCAGACCTGATTTCCGGCGGCGACGCGCTGGTTGAGATCAAAGTGCCCCCCTGGATCCCTGCCGCAAAGGGCGTCAAAATCGATGTCGACGGTGTCAACGCGAATAGTGCGTTCGCGGTCCGCGCCGACGGTCGGTACTACGGGCTTATCACGGGTCTGAGGAACGGCGACAACGTGGTCCGTGCAGTGACTCCTGGCGGAACTGCCACCCTCACAATCAGGAATCATCCGATCGGCGGTCCGGTTTTCTCCGGTGCCCAGGTCTTACCGTGGACGTGCAACACGACGTCGAATCCTTCACTGGGGCCTGCGCTCGACGCGCAATGCAATGCCCCGACAGCCTATCGGTACATGTATCGGACGACGGCGAATCAGTTCGCCGTCTACGATCCGTCAGCGCCGCCACCTGCGAACCTCGCAACGACGACTACCGACGAGGGCATCACCGTGCCTTACATCGTGCGGATCGAACGGGGAACGATGAATCGGGGCTTGCACGAAATCGCAGTTCTCTTCGATCCCGCGCAGCCGTGGGCCGCCTGGGCACCGCAGCCGCAGTGGAACCAAAAGCTAGTCATGCAGTACGGCGCGGGCACCAGCCAGCAATGGCGGCAGGGCACAACGGAATCGGTGCTCAACCACGAGGCGCTATCGCGCGGCTTCATGGTTGCGGGATCGAGCATGCTCGTTAACGGACAGCATTCCAATTTCATCACTGCTGCTGAAACGACGATGATGCTGAAGGAGCGCATCATCGAGAACTACGGCCTCATACGCTACACGATCGGTCAGGGCGACTCCGGCGGAGCGTTGTTGCAACATCTTATCGCCGACAGCTATCCAGGAATGCTGCAGGGCTTGCGTCCGACCAACGACTGGGAAGACTCGGTCTCGGGCGCGTATCGCGAGTTCGCCGATAGTGGTGCGCTCGTGCGTGCGTTCACGAACTCCCCCTTGACTTACTCGACCCAGGATCGCGCGGCGATCGGCGGCTGGGGTGCTGCAAACACCAACGTGTTCAACATCGAGACCGGGCGCCTGCCCGACTACAACCAGCCGAACGATGGAACGAGCTGCGCCGGCACGGACAGCTACAACGCGACCACGAATCCCACGGGTGTGCGCTGCACGTTCCAGGACTTCATGGTGAGCATCTACGGTCGACGGTCGCAGGACAACCATGCCAACCTGGTCTGGGACAACGTCGGCGTTCAGTACGGGCTCGTTCAGCTGCAATCCGGCCAGCTCACGCCGGAAAAGTTCGTCGACGTGAACATGCGAGCCGGCGGATTCGACGTGAATGGTGTGTGGCAGCCACAGCGCAGCGAGATGACGGTGGAGGTCGCGGCGATGCTGCACCGGACGGGACAGGTCACCTTCGGCAAGAACCTGGGCGACGTCGCGGAGATCGCGATCCGAGGCACCAACAACAATGACTACCACTATCCGTTCCGCACGTACGTCAACCGCGCGCGGCTCATTGCCGCGAACGGCGACGCCGACAACCACGTTTTTTGGACTCAGAAGCCGGCCGCCGTCAGCACGCTGATCGCCATGGACGGTTGGCTCGCCGCGGTCGAAGCCGACGCCTCGTCGGATCCATTGCACGTCAAGATCGTCCGTAACAAACCCGCCGACATCGTCACCGCGTGCTGGATCGCCGGCGTGATGACGACGGACCAGGCAGTTTGTGATGCAACATTCCCCTACTTCCGGGAGCCGCGCACCACGGCCGGCGAAGCCAACACGATCTATACGATGAAGTGCCAGTTGAAGCCTCTGGATCGCGCCGACTACAACGTCACGTTCACTGACGCGCAATGGCTGGCGATGCAGGCGACGTTTCCGACGGGCGTATGCGACTTTTCGAAGCCCGGCGTGGGATTCCAGCCCAATGCTCCGTGGCTGACGTACGCCAACGGACCCGGTGGCGTGCCGCTCGGCGACGCTCCACTCTCGATGCCTCGTCCATGAACGCGACCTCCGGGAGTCAAACCATGACGCGGAGCAACCTTCACACAGCGTTCAATGGCAGATCGATGGGGAAACATCCTTGGTACGTCGCAATGATGATCTCCGGCTTCGCGGTGCTCGGACTCACCCCAACCGCAGCCGCCGCGGGACCGGAGATCATTGTGCTTTCGAATCGAGCTGACCTCGTCTCGGGCGGCGATGCACTCGTCGAGATCAAGGTCCCGCCTTACGTCGACCCCTCGCGCGGCGCGAAGATTGACGTCGACGGGCGCAACGTGAATGCGGCGTTCGCGATTCGCCCCGAC
Organism: Steroidobacteraceae bacterium; assembly: GCA_040513115.1. Classification (GTDB taxonomy): domain Bacteria; phylum Pseudomonadota; class Gammaproteobacteria; order Steroidobacterales; family Steroidobacteraceae; genus DATELY01. The sequence continues at coordinate 3,582 of JBEVDW010000108.1, forward strand.
GGCCGCTACTACGGCCTCA
>JBEVDW010000109.1:0-7370 GCA_040513115.1 Steroidobacteraceae bacterium
TCGTGATCATGGAGTTCATGGAGCTGCGCGGAGCGCCGCTGCCGATGCGCCTGGTGGCCGAGGGCTGGGTGGTGGGTATCTGCGCCCTGCTGATCGCGCTGTATCTGGGGGCGGTCCGACTGCCGATGTGAGCGGCGGTCTCTAGGGGAACCTCCGTCACAGCTGTGGATTAGGGTTAGTCCCCCCACGGCTTGCGTGATGGAGGTGTCCCATGGCTCTGGACCGTCGATCCTCATTCCCAACTGAAACGGGCAACGTCACGGGCGCTGAGCGCTGGATATCCCTCGCCGCGGGCGTTGGACTGACGCTGGCCGCGGCACGGCGCGGCAACCCGTTGAGGCGTCTGTTGCTCAGTACCGCAGGGGCATCGCTGATCAGTCGCGGCGCAACCGGTTATTGCGCCATGAAGGCCGCCTTGAACGACAACAGGCCGTTGCGCGCGGGACTGCAGGAACAATGGCAGCGCACGCGACAAGGCGTCCGTCAGCTCCGCACCCCGAGCGCGATCGGCGAGCTCGGCAGGCGCGTGCTCGGCGGCACGACGCAGAGCATCGACAACATGCACACCCTGTACGCGATCGAGCTGCAGGAGCTGCACAGCGCCGAGCAGCAGATGCGCACGCTGGTGGACAAGCTTGCGGGAGCGGTTGTGCACGCCGAAATCGTCACCCGCTTGTCGAGTTATGCGAATGAGCTGCGCGCCCGAATCCTGGAGCTCGAGGGCATCCTGATGAGTATCGGCGCTCCGCCCCGGGCGCATCCCGATCAGGCCATGCGCGCGCTGATCAACGAGTCGCACAAGATGGCGCAGATTGCCGCCCCCAACATTCGCGACGCAGCGCTCGTGGCCTCGCTCCAACGGATCATCCACTACAAGATCGCAGGCTACGGAACGATCGCAGCCTATGCCAAGGCGCTCGGCCGGACCGAGGAAGCCGCTCGCTTTGCAGCCTTTGCCGACCAGGACAAGAACGTCGACGAAGAACTGACGCAGGTGGCCAAGGACACGCTGAATCCCGACGCGAACCGCTCTCCAGAACGGGCGCCCACGGCGGAAATGCGCACACATTGACAGTGCCTCGATGATCGGGCTCGAGCCTTGCAAGCCTCGAGCCCGATTCGTCCTGTCGGTTCCCCTGCACTCACGACACTGGTCAGTTTGACGGCACGCGGGCAACATGTCCGCGCGCTGACTACAACGGCGCGCATCGGTCGATCCGTTCAAACACTGGTGTCATGAAGGCATTCCGCCGCTCTCTGCTGGCGCTGGGTCTCGCCGCGTTGCTGCCGATCGTGGTGTTCGTGGCCGTGCAGGTCGTCTTCACGCTGAAGCGCGATCGTGAAGATCTCGAAGCTGCGTACCTCACGCGGACTGCCGATGTGATGCGCATTCTGGATGCCCGCGTCGAAGCGGATTTGAACGCGCTGCGGGTTTTCGTGTCGTCCACATTCAGCGATACACCGGACTGGGACGAGTTCTTCATCAGAGCCAATCGAGTGCTGGCGGACAACCCGCATTGGCGCACGATCCTCGTCACGGATGCCGCGACAGGTCGCGTCATCGTCGATGCGGCCGAGCCTGCGGGCGCGACGCAGCCGCCATTCAAGCTGGATGAAGGCACCCGGTTTCAGAACGACCGCGGTACGGTGGGTGGCATCGCTGTGCATCCGAACCTTGGGCCAACACCGCTCGTGTACCTGCAGCAGCCGGTGCTGCGCGACAACGACGTTCTCTATCGCGTAACCCTCGCCGTGAGTCCGACGGTCTATCAATCGATGGTTGTCGAGCAGGTACCGCTCGATACCGTTGCGGCTGTGGTGGATCGCTCCGGACGCTTCATTGCGCGCACTCTCAATTACGAGAAGCGCGTGGGTCAGTTGGCGACACCCTTCTTGCGAGAAGCCTTGGCCGGTCGCAGCGGCTTCTATCGCGGCACCACCTGGGAAGGACTCGAGAACTACACCGCATTCACGACCTCCGATTTCTCGGGCTGGTCGACGCACATCGCCGTTCCGAAGCAGATGTTCGACGGTAGTCGCCTGTGGTCTTATCTCGTGAGTGGCGTGGCGGGATTGCTCGCGCTGCTGGTCGGGGTCTTTCTCGCCCTGCTGGTGTTGCGCGAGATGGCTGACCGGCGACAAGCCGATGAGAGCTTGCTTCAAGCACAGAAGATGGAAGCCATCGGCCAACTCACGGGCGGGATTGCGCACGACTTCAACAACCTGCTCACGGCGATCATCGGCGGCCTGGACATCATTCATCGCCGCGCGGGGGACGAGCGCATGCAACGCGTCGCTGCGAACGCGCTCGAAGCGGCGCGGCGTGGCGCCAAGCTCACATCGCAGTTGCTCACGTTCTCGCGCAAGCAGCCGATGGCCATGGCTGCGGTTGATTTGCAGGCGTTGCTGGACGGTATGACATCGCTGCTGACGCAATCGCTGGGACCGCAGATTCGCATCGTGATCCATATCGAACCGGATGCGCGCTATGTCACTTCCGATGCCGGGCAATTGGAGCTATCGATCTTGAATCTCGCCGTCAACGCCCGTGATGCCATGCCGAACGGTGGCAGGTTCGCGGTCAAGAGCAGGGTGGCTGAGGATGCGCTGCATGCAGATCTGCCCGGGAGTGAATATGTGCAGATCGAGGTGAGCGATACCGGCGTCGGCATGAGCGAGGAGGTAAAGACTCGCGCCTTCGAACCCTTCTTTACCACGAAGGCGCTCGGCGCGGGTACGGGGCTCGGGTTGTCGCAGGTGTTCGGTGTCGTGCAGCAGTCGCAAGGGTCGACTCACATTCGCAGCGCAGTGGGGGCGGGTACGACGGTGATCATGGTGTTACCCAGTGCATTGCCGCCGGTTGCCAGTGCTGCGCCCGTTGTCGAATCCAACAGCGCACCCGACATCGAACCGACGGGCGCAAACGTTCTGGTCGTCGACGACGACCGCCAAGTGCGACGCATCATGGTGGCGTCGTTGCGTTCGCGCGGCTACCGTGTCGCCGAAGCCACCAATGGCGCCGAGGCGCTGCACCTCATGTCGGCCTCGCGACCCGATCTGCTCCTCATCGATTTCTCCATGCCAGGCCGCAACGGTGCAGATATCGCCCGCAGCGCCCGCCAGATCCACCCGCAGTTGAAGGTGTTGATCGTTTCAGGCCATGCCGATCTCGCTGCGATTGCCGATGCCGTCGGCTCCGTGCCGCTGCTGCACAAACCATTCGATCCAGAGACGCTGGCGGCGATGGTCGAGCGCGTGTTGAATGATGAGCTCGCGGGGCAGCCCGCGAGCTCGTCGGTTTAGAATCACAACTTCGCTTCCCGCTCCATCAGGCTCTCGATCGTCACGCCCACTTCCGGCACCCCGCCGAACACGGTGCCTAGTCGGCCCTCTGCGAAATGCGCGCGCGCCTGCTGCGTGGCGGAGTCCGGTAGCGGAATGAAGCCCACCTCATGCGCCAGCTTGCCGCCCTGGCTCAGGTAGTACTCGATGAACCGTTTGACTTCGGGTCGCAGTGCGGCTGCGGCGCTCACGTAAATGAAGAGCGGTCGCGAGAGCGGCTGGTATTGACCGTTCAGTACGGTCTCGCTCGTGGGGGCAACAGCGGTGCCATCCGCTCGCTCGATCGCCACGGCGCGCATGCGGTCTTTGTGTGCACCGTAGTATGCAAAGCCGAAGTAGCCGATTGCGTTCTTGTTGTTCTCCACGCCTTGTACGAGCACGTTGTCGTCTTCGCTGGCCGTGTAATCGCCGCGGCTCGATTTTGCTTTGCCGGCGACTGCTTCAGTGAAGTAGTCGAAGGTGCCGGAGTCTGCGCCCGGTCCGAACAGCATCAGCGGCGCGTCGGGCCATTCGGGTCGAACCTGGTTCCAGCGCTTGATGACGCCCTGCGCCGCGGGTTCCCACATCTTCTTCAAGTCGGCGAGCGTCAGGCTCTTTACCCAGTCATTCTGGGGATTCACGACGATGGTGATGGCATCGAACGCAACCGGCAGCTCGATGTACTGCACGCCCGCGGCGCGGCACTTCTCCATTTCCTCGGTTAGAATCGGACGCGACGCGTTGGAGATGTCGATCTCTCCGCGGCATAGCTTCTTGAATCCACCGCCTGTGCCAGACAGCCCAACCGTGACGCGCACGCGTGGTCCGGACGCCATGAACTCCTCCGAGACGGCTTCAGCAATCGGAAACACGGTACTGGAGCCATCGATCTTGATGACTTGAACGGCGGGCTGTTGCCCGCCCGAGTGATCTCGACTGCATGCGCTCAACGAAGCGACAAACAGCAACGCAAACAAGCCGATCGACTGACGTAAGCACGCTCTCATCTGCATCTCCGAGGATCGAACTGCGCGCGTAGTGTTGGTGAGGCGCGCACTCGAAGCAAGGAGTTCCAGAGCCTATCCGGTTATCGCTCGCCATCGTGACGAGCCGGCTGCGCAGCGCAGGTGTTCTGTGCTTGTTCGCGGTCTTGTTCTATTCTCGCCTGCATGCCGCTGCGAACCGTTGCTGCCACACGCTATGTCACGCCACTCCACGAGGGAGGCTCGTTGCCCGCCATCGTCGAAGCCGACGACGATGGCATGTACGTGCTCAAGTTTCGAGGTGCGGGGCAAGGGCCCAAAGTTCTGATCGCAGAACTGATTGCGGGGGAAATTGCGCGCGCGTTGCGATTGCCGGTGCCGGAGCTGGTGTTCATGGAGCTGGATGCAGATCTGGCGCGGACCGAGCCGGATCCCGAAATCCAGGATCTGCTGCGCGCCAGCGCCGGATTGAACATCGCGCTCGACTATTTGCCCGGCTCCGTGATGTTCGATCCGGTCGCGATCACGCCGGATGCAGAGCTGGCCTCCGATATCGTCTGGTTCGATGCCTTCGTATCGAATGTCGATCGCACCGCGCGCAACACGAACCTGCTCGTGTGGCATCGACGTATTCAGCTCATCGATCACGGTGCAGCGTTGTACTTCCATCACGCCTGGGGCAGCGACTACCTGCAGCGCAGCCGCGATCCGTTTGCCAAGATCAAGGATCACGTGCTGCTGCGTTACGCAGACTCGATGCCCGCAGCGGACGACCGGCTGAGCGCGCGGCTCACGACGAGCCTGATTCGCGACATCGTTGCTCAGGTGTCGGATGCCTGGCTTGGTCACGAGCCCTTGTTCGCTGCGCCGCGTGAGCATCGCGAAGCCTACGTCGAGTATCTGGTTCGGCGTCTCGAATCCCCGCATACATTCATCGAGGAGGCAGTGCGTGCACGATCATTGCTCGTATGACTATGCGATCGTGCGCGTCGTACCCCGCGTGGAGCGCGAGGAGTTCGTCAACGCGGGCGTCATCGTCTCCTGTCCCGAGCGAGACTTTCTGGCCTGTCGCATCGAGCTGGACGAGCCGCGCGTTCTGGCGCTGCATCCCGGCGTCGACATGCAAACCGTCCGCACCCATCTCGCGAGCATTCCCGTCATCTGCGCCGGCGGTGCTGCAGCCGGCCCGATTGGCATGCTCTCCGCCCGCGAGCGCTTCCATTGGCTCGTCGCGCCCCGCAGCACGATGATTCAGATGTCGCCCGTCCACACCGGGAAGTGCAAGGACCCCGCTGCATTGCTGGACCGATTGCTCGATACGATGGTGCGCTCGGCCCGTGCCGATCCCTGAATCCAAAGCAGCCCATCCGGCGTAGTCGTCGAAATGCAATGCATGCCATGCAAACGATGGATGAGGCTCGCGCTGGTGCTTGCGAGCTCAGGACTGACGGCGTGCAGCGGCCTGCTGTTCGGCGTAGCCAATGTCCCGACGTACTTCGGCTCGCAGCAACGTGCACGCAATGTGAGCTATGGTTCCGAGCCGCGACAGCAGCTCGACGTGTATGCGCCGGAGGCTGCACGGCAGCTGCCCATCGTCGTGTTCTGGCACGGCGGTTCCTGGGCTACAGGCGACAAAGCCGACTATCGCTTCGTCGGCAATGCGCTCGCGAAACGCGGCGTGGTGGCAGTGCTGCCGAACTACCGCCTGTATCCAGCCGTCAAGTTTCCCGCGTTCATTGAAGACGCAGCGGCGGCGGTTGCATGGGTGCAGGCGCATGCGGCGCAAAGGGGTGGCGATCCGCAGCGCATCGTGTTGATGGGGCACTCGGCCGGCGCGCATATCGCGACGTTCGTTGCCTACGATCACGGTCAGTTGCGTCGCGCGGGGGCCGATCCTGCCGCAATACGCGGTGTCATCGGACTGTCGGGCCCCTATGCGCTGGATCCGAATTCGGACCTGTTGCGCACGATCTTCGCGGCGCCGTACACGCATCAGGATTGGCAGCCGATCGCACGCGTCGATGCGACGGCCCCGCCCACGCTCATCATTCACGGCGGAAAAGATGATGTTGTGCGCGTCAGCCACGCAGAGAAGTTAGGCGACGCGCTGCACCGCGCAGGGGTGAGAGTGGAAACGGAGTTCTATCCCGAAGCAGGACACGCGGCGACGGTGGCTGCGTTCGCGAGGGTGTCAGGCTCGCGCTTGCCCATCGTGGAGCAGAGCGTGCGCTTCATCGAGTCGGTGACGGACAAGGCAGGCGTCACTGCCAGTCGCTAGCGCTGAACGGCCAGGGGCGCCCGCTGAGCGGGCGCCGGTGAGAAAGTGGATCACCCTTTCGACGGCTGCGAGCTCGTCTTCGATGCAAGCTTCACGGGTGAGCGTGCGTCATGCAGCGCGAGCACAGCAGCGCTGTTCACATCGGACACAGCACGATTGAGCGCCGCTGTCGTGCATTCGCGTTTGAGCTTCACCTTATAGAGCTCGCGGCCGTCGTAGGAGCTGCAGGCTTCGCCCGCGGCGGCGCGCAAGCGTTGATACAGGCGCGTCGCGTCAGCCTCGTTGCTGAGATCCAGATCCGAATAGTTGACTTTGACCTGCGGCACGGCATCGTTGGCGTGGGCACCAGAGCTCAGGCCCAGAAACGCGGCAGAGGTGGCAACGGCAAGCACGAGTGTCTTCAGTTGCGAGCTGTGGGTGCGGACTGACATGGCGACTCTCCCGAACGAATAGATGGTGGCGGTCCTATGCCGATCGTGTTTTCGATCGTGCGGGGAGTTTGATGCAGACACGCGAACAAAAGGTTGCAGCTCGGCGCGGAAAAAATGCAGCTGGTCGCATCGGCTGATATCCGTTCGTGCCGAGTCTGTCGAAGCATTCTTCGCAGAGCCCTTCGACAGGCTCAAGGCGAATTGAGGGATTCAACACCGGAACACCTGTCCTGCGATGAACCGTGCTCTACGCGCGACCAACCGTTGAGGTCGACCGCACCGGATGCTTATGCTAACCCCAGTTGCGGTCATGGAGCTTCTCCGTGCACTTTCCCGCCATCGCCAAGCGCTCACACG
>JBEVDW010000110.1:0-2955 GCA_040513115.1 Steroidobacteraceae bacterium
CGGTACTGCGTCGTCGGCTTGAGGTACGCGGCAGCAGGGCCAACTGGCTAGCTGGTCAAATGGCGAATTGGCCAGAAGGGATCTGGCCAGCAGGCCAGTTGACCAGCTAGCCAGTTGGCCGCCTTCCCCTCACAACCCAAATACCGCAAACAGCTTCCGCCACGGCGCCTGCGCTCGCTCGAGATCTCTCTGCCGACGCTCGTGCATGCGCGCCTGCAACGCATCGCGCTTCGCCTTGAGACGTTCCGCGGGATCCACGCGACGCGACGTCGCCCGCGGCACTCGCGTCTGCTCTGTCGTGCGGAACTTGCAGAATTCCTCGTATGCCGCGAGATCGTGCTGCAAGTCCTGATGGATCAGCTAGATGATGACCGCGTATTCGAGGGCGGCTATGTCAGCACCCGCCTGCGTCTCATTGCTCGGCGCCTCGGACAAGCAGGCAAGCGCATTGAGCGCGCGCTTGCGGTCAGTGTCTTCGATGGCCCAATCGGGATCACCAAGCAGCGCGAGCAAGCGCTCCAGCACAATGAACTTCTGCCGCACGAAATGCGGCGCATGCGCCTGTTCGGCGCGCGTCAACAACTCGCGCGCCGCTTCGATGATGCTTGCGCCCGAGCGTTGCGCAGCGATCGCGCACGTGCGCTGCGCGATCTCGGCGAAGTGGTCGAGATCGGCTTCGCTGAGATCGAGGTTGAGGCGGAGGGGCATGGGGGGCGGCTAGCCGGCCAACTGGCCAACTGGCCAAATGGTCTGCTGGTCTGGTGGCCAGAAAGACAGCTGTGCTGCCGGCCCTCTGGCCAGCCGACCAGTTGGCCAGTTGGCCAGCGGACCGCGCAGCATCGCTGCGCGACTCACCCCACTCTCACATTCTTGAACTGCCACGGATCGCTTTTATCCAGGTCTTCCGGGAACAGCCGTTCGCGATCCGTCAGCGGCGTCCAGTTGGTGTACTCGCCCACGACGGGACCGAGGTAGGGCATGCAGATCTCGAGATTGCGGCGGAAGTCGATTTCGTCGGGCTCGACGATGCCGGCGGCCGGATTCTCCATGGCCCAGACCATCCCGGACAGCGCGGCGACAGTGACCTGCAAGCTCGTGGCACTGTTGTGGGGGGCGAGGCTGCGCGCTTCTTCGATCGACAGCTGCGAGCCGTACCAATACGCGTTCTTCTTGTGGCCCGCGAGCAGCACACCCAGCTCGTCGATGCCAGAGACGATGTCGCCCATCAGGATGCGTTTGTGCTCTTGCTGCTGCCAATTGCGGCCAGCGAACTCGTGCACGGACAGTACGGCGCTGTCGGATGGGTGATACGAATAGTGCACCGTCGGACGGTAAGCGACCTTGCCGTTCTCGCGGTGCGAGAAGAAGTCGGGAATCGAAATGGACTCGCCGTGGGTGATCAAAAAGCCGTGAAACGTTCCTGCTTTGGGCGTCCATGTGCGCACACGCGTGCCGGCGCCTGGTCGCATCAAATAGATCGCGCAACCCGGGCCGAAATCGTGCTCGCGCCCATCGGGCGGCAGCGCTTTTTCATGCGTGCCCCAACCCAGCTCGGCAGGTTGCATGCCTTCGCTGACGAAGCCATCCACCGACCAGGTATTCACGAACTCGCCGGGCTGCTTCGGGTGACTGGGAATCTGCGTGTCGCGCTCGGCGATGTGAATCACTTTCACACCGAGCGTTGCGGCGAGGTGCGCCCATTCTTCGCGCGACTTCGGCGTGCTGACGTTCACGCCGGTGTCGTTCGCGATGTTCAGCATCGCCTGCTTCACGAAGTGCGACACGAGGCCCGGGTTCGCGCCGTGGGTCAACACCGCGGTGGGGCCTTTGGGATATTTCTTGCGCAGCGCGAGTGCGGTTTCGCGCAACGCATAGTTGGAGCGCTTCGAGGGCGAGAGGCTGGTATCGGTGTAACCGCCGGGCCACGGCTCGATGCAGGTATCCAAGTAGAGCGCGCCCTTGCCGGCGCACAGCTCGATCAACGCGACACTGGATACGTCCACCGACAGGTTGAGCAAAAAATCACCGCCGCGGAGCAGCGGCTCGAGCACTTGCTGATAGTTGTCGCGCGTCAACGGCTGCTTGATGAACTTGACTCCGTATTCGTTTGCCTCCGCGCGGCCCGCATCTTCTGCCGTCACGATTGTGATGCGATCCGGGGTGATGCCCACGTGGCGCAAGATCAGCGGTAGCACTCCCTGCCCGATGCTGCCGAAGCCGACCATGACGAGCCGGCCGGGGAAGTTGACGTGAACTGTATGGGTCATGATCGCGATCCGAAGCCTGAGGGACGTACGAGCGATTCTAGCGAATGCGCTTGCATCACTCGCGCCAGTGCGGCGGGTACGTCCGCTCGTAGCCCGGCAATGTCTCCATCCGCTTCAACCAGGCAGCGATGCCGGGGTAATTGGTCTCGAGCGGTAGCAACCGGGTGCGGATGTCCTGCGCTTGCGGCCGCCCGAGCGCACGCAGCAACAGCTTGATCGGCGGAAACACCATGATGTCCGCGGCCGAACACGCCGAGCCAACGAGCCACTCCGATTTGAGCAGGCGCGCGTCGATCGCTTTGGCTTCCTTTTCCACCACGAGCAGCGCGCGCGCGAGTTCCTCCAGCCGCCCCTCGATGCCCTGGAAGAGAATCGCTTCCACGATTTTCATCAGGTGGCCTTCGATGTACGCCTGGAATTCGGAGATGACGCGCATGATCGTGCCGCCCTCCTCGGCCGTCGTGCCGAAGAGCGCCGGTTCGGGGTACTTGCGGTCGAGATAGAACAGGATCGCGAGGGACTCGAACGCAACGTAGTCGCCGTCCTTCACGATGGGCGTGCGCGCACGCGGATTCATCTTCAGCATCTGCGGCGACTTGTGCTCCTGTTTCGAGAAATCCAGGATGTGCGAGACGTACGTCAGGTGCTTGAACTCGAGCGCCAGCAGCGCGCGCCACGCATAGGGACT
>JBEVDW010000111.1:0-7021 GCA_040513115.1 Steroidobacteraceae bacterium
GATGCGCGGGTGGTGGACGCAATGGGATCGGATGCTGGCCGGCGCGCCGGCGCTGCAAGCTCGAGAGAGCGGGAGATGAGCACATGGGCGCAGCGATGACACGCGCAGTGGTCGAGAGTTTTCTGTACAAAGAAGCGCGCCTGCTCGACGAATGGCGGCTGACCGAATGGGAACAGTTGTTCACCGACGACGGCCGCTATCTGGTGCCGCCGGTCGGCATCGATGACGCTGAGCATGCCGATTCAGCCAGGATGCTGTTTCTGATCGCGGATGATCGCGTTCGCATCAAGCAGCGTGTGCTGCGGCTGCTCAAGACTTCCGCCCATGCCGAGTATCCACATTCGCGCACCCGGCACATGATCACGAATGTCGAGCTGCTCGAACAAGACGGGCAGGGAACCCGCGTATCGGCATACTTCTCGGTGTACCGGGTTCGTCGGCGTGAGGTCATCGTGTACATGGGGCAGCTGTTCTATCGGCTCGTGAGAGTGGATGACTCGCTGGCGATCCAGGAAAAGCGCGCGTGCCTCGACCTGGATGCGTTGGCGCCGCAAGGCACACTCGCGTTCATCCTGTGATCGTCAACCACATCGCGAGCGGGGGGGTGCAGTGAAGCTGGAGGGACAAACGACCATCATCACCGGCGCCGCGCAGGGGATCGGGGCATCCATCGCGCAGCGCTTCGCCGCCGAAGGTTCCAACGTGGTGATCGCGGACATTCTCGACGAGAAGGGTCAGCGCGTCGTGGAAGAAATCCGGAAGCTCAATGGTGCGGCGCTGTTCGTGCACTGCGACGCGAGCAGCTCGGACGAGATCGAAATGCTGGTCAGCCGCACGGTGGAAGCATTCGGTGATGTCAATGTCTGCGTGTGTTGTGCCGGTATCGCGCGAGTCGTGGACTTTCTGTCGCTCGACGCGGCCGAATTCGACCGCGTGCTGGGATTGAATCTCCGCGGACCATTCCTGTTGGGACAGTGCGCCGCACGTCACATGGCGGCGCAGGGCAACGGAGGGAGCATCGTGAACGTGAGCTCGGTGAGTGCCGCACTCGCAAACCCGGGCCAGGAAGCGTATTGCGCAAGCAAAGCCGGACTCTGCGGCCTCACGCGCGCGATGGCCGTGTCGCTGGCCTCGCACGGCATTCGAGTCAATGCGTTGGCGCCCGGTCCGACCATGACGGACATGGCCGTGGACAACCCGCAATTCATCCAACCGGTGCTGACGCGCACGCCGCTGGGTCGATTTGCGCAACCGTCGGAGATGGCGGCCGCCGCACTGTTTCTTGCGTCAAGCGAATCCAGTTTCATGACGGGCGCTACGCTTTACGTGGATGGCGGGCGACTCGCACTGAACTACACGATGCCCGCGCAAGCCACCAAGGCGAGTGATACGCCTGCCAGTAGGAGTGGAAAGTGACGGGTGAAAGCCATCCATTTGCTGATACCAGCCGTGTATCCGCGCAAAGCAACTAGAAAGGCGTACGGCGGCTTCGATTTCGTTCCTTCATAATGAGTGAACGGGCCCTAGCCCGTGTCGCAAGAAGAATTCGATGGACAAGACCGCGCGCAAGATCCTCGCGCGCTCGGTGGCCCTCTTTGCCGAGCGCGGCTTCAAAGCCGTCACAGTGCGGGACATCACCGAAGCCTGCGACATCCATATGCCAACGCTGTATCGCAAGTTCGGCGACAAGCGGGCGCTGTACAGAGCCGTAGTCACTGAGGCTCTCACCCGATCGACCGCGGAAGTCATGCATTCTGTTCGCGATGAGAGTGAGCCGCCGCAGGAGCGACTCTTCAGCTATGTGCTGATTTCGATCCGTCAGCTTGCCGAGCAACGTCCGTACACACGGATTCTCGATCGCGAGCTGCTCGATCCCATCGAACCCGAAACGCTGGACGCGCTGGTCGACAGTATCGTCATGCCGATGTACCGAGCCGTGGGGAACATCGTTCACCAACTCGCCGCACACAGCGATGGCCCTAAGGTTGCGTTCGAGTTGGCGGCGGACGCATATGCAGCAGGCAAGCTCCTGCTGTTTCGACGCCATGTGACGTCCACTCAGGATCGCACCGTAGAGATCGAGCGGCTCGCAGCGGAGATCACAACGCGGGCCGTGGCGCAGCTCGAGACGAGCGAGAGCGATCGACACAGCAAGCAAACAAGCTCACAGCGCGAGTTGCGTGAGAAGAACAAGCGTCTGGAGGCCGCACTGGCACGCGTAATGGTGGAGAACGCGCAGCTGCGCGAACAGCTTTACGGTGCAGCGCGCAGCACGAAAGCGCCAGTCCGCTTGCGACGCTAGTTAGCAATCGCTAACATCGTCCGGCCACAAGGTAGATTCCGTGCGCCGCTTGTGTCGGTGCACTCCTGGGGGGATCCGATGGGCGATGCTGTAACCGCACAGGACGACCATAGCCACAAGCACAATGGCGACGAGCGCTGGCAGGAGAGCTGGGCGTTTCACTTCTACGATCCAGTCAACCGTGTGGCGGGTTATCAGCACACGGGTCTGCAGCCGGTGCGCAAGCGGGCAGATTGCTGGAGCTGGTTTGCGGTACGCGGCGCGCTCGTGCGCAATTTCAACAATCTGAGCCTGCCGCTACCCGCTGACGATTACACGAATCTCCACCTGGGACCGTTGCAGGTGCGATCGCTGGTCCCGAATCTCAAGCGCGAGATCACCGTCAATGATGGACCCGTGCAGGCATCACTCATTTATGAAGCCTTCCAGAAAGAGCCGATCGTCCTGCGGAAGAAGGGCAAGGGCGGATACTTCGATGAGATCTCGAGCGACGGTCACTACGAGTCGATGGGATCCGTGAAGGGCACGTTGAAGGTCGGCGATGAAGTTCTGGAGATCAATGGCTTCGGCTATGACGACCGGTCATGGGGCAAGCGGGTCTTCGACAACATGCACTATCGCGTGCTGTTTGCGTGCTTCGGACCTGATCTGTATTGCGCCCTGTATCACGTAGCAACGCACTCTGCGTGGAGCCAATTCGGGTGGGTGTTCGACAAGGGACGCTTCCATGAGGCGAGCGGCGTGGAGTTCGCGGTGGAAACGAACAATGACGGCATCACGGCCCGCGGTGCCAAGGTGCGCGCATGGACTCGCGACAATGGCGGCTATGCATTCAACATCGCGGTCGACGGTCACAGCATCGTGACGCATCGAGACAACTTCATGGCTTCCCCTGGACTTGGCGTCGTGGAGTGTGGTGGCCGGCTCGGCACAGGCATGTTGGAGTTTTCCGAAATGAAGCGCGCTACGCCGCAGATCGTCGAGCGCTACGGGCTGGACATCGTCGGCTGATCCAACCGCGCCATGCGCAGGCTCGACGGCAAAGTGCCCCTGATCGCCGGTGCCACGCGAGGTGAGGGTGAAGGCGCATGACTACCCTTGCTGTGCCGGAGTCGGAATGATCATGAGCAACCGCAGGCTCCTGGAAGGCCTGCACACCATTCTGCAGAAGATGCGCGATGTTCGCCCCGTCGAGACGACGCAAGCGGAGCTCATCCTGCAAGAGTTGTATCAGCGGGAGCATTTGGTCGAGTTGATCGACCACTACAAAGATGGTTACGCGCTCGTGCAGGCGATGCTCGCGCAAGGTGGGATGTCGGCGCTCGTACCCTCCGATGTCGTGCATCGATTCCGTTCCCTGCCAGTGCGGCTTGATGAAAACGTAAGCTGGGCCAGCGCACGGGAGCGCATATTCGCGTTGAGTGCCGTTGGCAGCTCGTTGGCCACAGCTGCCCCATATCCTCATCCGCAGGACAAGGACTTCGACTCAGCGGTGTCCCAGCTCCTCGCGTGGGAGGTGCGAGCCTATCGATTGGCTTCCAACGCGAGCCTGCAAGTGCCTGCCGCAAATGTGTCGATTACGGCAGAGGTCGTGGCACATGCGATGCGTCAGCTCGTACCGGGTTATGAGGATGTTCGAATCGAGTCGTTCGAACCGATCCTCAGTGGAGTGTCGAAGACCACGTTCTCATTCGCTACTGTGACAGCTCGACATGGCCGAGAGGAGTTCGTGGCTCGCGGTGAGTCGTTGCTGCCCATCCTCGATGAGGTCTATCTCGGTATGGACCTGACCCGGGAGTACTACGTCGTGCGATATCTTCATCGTGCGGGCATCAAGGCGCCGGAACCGATTGCGCTCGTCGATGACCCGGCGCTGTCGTCCAGGCGGTTTGTGATCTACCGCCGTGTGCCGGGGCGTCCTCCAGGAAACTATCTGCTGCAGATTGACGCTATTTCAGACGAACTGGCAGAGAGCGTAGCGACCACGCTGGCCCAGCTTCACCGCGTACCAATTGATCCGCGAGACCCGGATCTTTCGCGCACGCACATCGCACAGCACGTAACACATACGCGGGAGGATGCCATACGCGACTATCTATTGCGTGCCCAATCCTACTGGCGTGACTCTGGCGCACCACCTTCATCACTGGTGCTCGTAGCTTTGCGCTGGTGCCTCGAGAACGTGCCAGTCTCGGGCAAACCCCCGTGCATCATTCACAGCGATTGTGGGTTGAATAATCACCTCGTGGAGAACGATCGCGTCACGGCCATCGTCGACTGGGAGACGGCTCGGCTCAGCGATCCCGCTGAAGACGTCGTATGGCTCATGTTCTTCACTGGCGGAGTGCTCAATGAGGAGCATTTCCTGAATTGCTATGTGCGGGCGGGTGGTGAACGGCCGGACGCGTTCGCGCTGAAGTACTTTCGCGTGCTTGCGCGCGTGCGGATATTGCTTGCGCAGGTTGATGTGCAGATCAAGTACGAGCAGGTACGCGGCGCAAACGTGATTTTGTGTGCGATGGCACTGGGGCAAGCAGATAAGACCGTCGCAGAACTCGACGCGGCCATTCGTGAGGCGGAGCAGGTCAAACGTCAGATACAACGGCAGCCACCTGCGTGGCAGCCGTCGTGAAGAGTCTGCATGGCAGTCATCGAACGAATGCCAGGGTGGCCGCAACGAGCCGCTTACGTCGCGCAAGCTTGTGGTGATCGGACAATGGATGCCTTCGCTTCCCTGAACGAATTGTTTGGGCTGACTGGCGACATCGCTGTGGTCACCGGCGCCGGAGCTGGCATCGGGAGAGCGATTGCGCAATGTCTCGCTAGCGTGGGTGCAACGATCGTCGCGGCCGACTGCGACTTGTCGAGTGCCAGAGCTACCATCGACAGTCTGCGCTCGGTCTCACCACGTTCCATCGCGGTCGAAACTCGCGTGGACGAGGAAGCGTCTGTCGAATCTTTGATGCAGATCGTGCGCGACACATTCCGCGGCGTGGACATTCTGGTCAACAATGCGGGGATCTATCCGTTCCGCCCGCTGCGAGAGATGTCAGCGGCCGAATGGGATCAAGTGCAGGCGACCAATCTGCGGGGTGCATTCCTTTGTTCGCGAGACGCCGCCGTGCTGATGAAGCAAAGTGCCGACGGAGGCCGCATTGTGAATGTCGCCTCGCTCGTTGCGCTGCACCCCGCGACCTCGGGCCTCGCTCACTACGGCGCCTCGAAGGCAGGCTTGATTTCGCTCACCCAGAGCATGGCCGTCGAGTACGCCAACGAGCGGATTCGCGTCAACGCTGTAGTTCCCGGGCGTATAGAGACTGGACAGGCGATGACTCAAATAGGTACACCTGAGCAGGCCGCTGCCGCTGTCAGCCGACTGCAGCGTATTCCAATGCAACGATTGGGGCAGCCACACGAGGTTGCAGCCATCGCGCTGTTTCTTGCCGCTCGGGCGAGTGCGTATGTGACCGGTCAAACGGTCATCGTCGATGGGGGATTGCTGCTGAGTTGATGGATACGTTGGTCGCGAGAGATGTCGCCAACGAACAACGGTAGGCCAGGCATCGCACGTACCGGTGCGCGAAGAATCAGGAGACAGCTGTGGACAGTAATCGCAAGCCAAGACATGAAGTACCCATGTGGAGCGAGACGCGATGGGGCGGGTGCTACAACCCGGATCAGGGTGTCGGTCTCTACCTGCACGCAGGGCGATATCGCGGCAATCTCGATTGGTGGTGGGCGCAAACCGCGATCTATCTACCGGGTGGTCGCGTCGCGGTCGAGCGCTCATGGATACGCAACACATGCGAAACCGGCGTCAAGACATCCAGTCTCGATCTGCGTGCATTGGAAAAAGGTTGGTCCGCTGACTTCGACGGCATCGTCGAGATCGCCACTACCGAGGCGCTCGGCAAGGCGCCACGAGGTGCCGGGGCACCGTGTGCTCCGGCGCGTTTCAAGGTCACTGCAGACGCCAGCCGCCCTTGGTGGGACATGCATGCCTGGATCGCAGGCGAGCAGGATTTCGCAGACATGCATGTCGAGCAAATGGGTCGGTGCGAAGGTACGCTTCAAGTTGGCACTGAAACTTACCGGCTCGATGGGGTCAGTTACTACGATCATTCCAGTGGCGTACGCGATTGGACGCATTTCCATTCACATCATTTCGGCAACATCGCCATGCCCGATGTCACGATCTATCAGATCGGCGTCTATTCATCGCCCAGCGAAGCACGCGCACCGATCGGTGCGTGGTTCGACAACACCGGCAAGGCCCTGAAGATCGAGTCTTCCGTGATGCCGCGGTTGCAGAACGTGCTGGGTGCACCACACGAGTTCGAGTGGAAGCTGAAAGTCGAGGGAAAGAAAGAGATGGCGCTGCGCGTCGAAGTCCTCCATGACTTTCCCATGACTGTCACGTTCGACAACGACAACATCAATGGCGTCGCGTGGGATGCGCAGGGAGATCCGCTTTACATGATCGAAAGCCAGGTCAGAGTCACTGCACCGGACGGCAGCGTAGGGTATGGTCACGTCGAGCGCAGCAATCGCAGGAGTCTGGTCAAGCCCTAGACCACAACAGGTGAGTGCGTTGCACGAGCGACACCGATGAAACTCAACCATAGTGCCATCTATCTGTCGCTGGCCTTGGAGTCGCTGGAGTCGGCCGTCGTGCCGGATCTGCAGTCGTCAGCCGCCAAGGATGCGGCTGCAACCATC
>JBEVDW010000112.1:0-10399 GCA_040513115.1 Steroidobacteraceae bacterium
CCGGCACCAGATTCCAGATGCCATCGTCACCGAGAACGGCGCCAGGCGCCGCGCGATAGGACTGCGCCGTACCTGCGAGGAAGAACTCTTCCATCACGTAGCCGTGAGCATCGACAGCCGCTTGATCGGGCGCGCCGAACGGCCAGCCATGCTTGCCGCCCGTCACCGGACCCGATAGTGCGACCGCGGGCGCGTCGCCCGCGTGACCCAAGGGGGTGACCGGCAAGGCAAGCGCGAAGATCACATTCTTCAGAAGGCGCGGGATCGTATTCATGAGTTCCCCCTGCTGACCAAATTTTCACACGTGTCATCGATTCGAAGCGCTGAATTGCATGGATCCAGCGTGTCCATCTCACGTAAGCGTCGATCAGTCCGATCCACTTGTCATGACGAACCCCCATCAGTAGCCGCTCGCTATGCGCAGTGAGCAGCGACGAGCTGTTGATCATCTGGCGTTCCCTTGCCATGTCGCGTCGTAGTGATCCGTTCCGGGTTAAGGCTCGGTTGCCAACTGACGCGCCGTTCCAATTCGACGACGAGCCTATGCTCGTTATAATTAAACTGTCAATGGTGACTAGTTTCATATGGATGCCGCGGAGATGACGTGCGCATGCGGGAAGTGGCCGACCAGCGACAGGGAAAGTGGCGAATTGAAATGGATGGCTGGCAAGACGAGATCGGTCGGGCCGACGAAAACGCTTCATGCGAATACGTTGGCTATTGCGGATCGAATCGGATCAAGCGAGGCACGACTCGTGCGCCGCTCCCGTCGTCGCGCTTGGACGTCACGGTCGGGTCAAGCCTATCCCGCGCAAGAACACGCGGACTGTTCGTGTAACCAGGTGCCGGCGTTCCTGATCGCACATCGATCGTATCCCCAGCATCTCAGGCGTATAAAGGCCGGTGATGAGACCGAGGTACGTCCGTGCAGCGAACATCGTGTCCAACCGCACCTTGTGAACGCGTGCAGCCCGAGCAAGATAGCTGGCTATGGAGGTCTCGGCTCGACCCAGGTATTCGGCATAGATCTTGATCAGGCGTTGGTCCCTGTGCAGCCCTCCGAAAAGCGCGCGCGTCACTCTCAGGGCCTCAGATGTAACGAGTGTTTCGAGCAGCCGATTGGCCGCCGTTTCGAGAACGTCCTGCGGGCGGTGTGGGTCTGCGCTGTCATCGAACTGCACTGCTTCTGCCGCACCGTCCGCTGCGATGATCACCTTGTCCAAGACCACCTTCGCAAAACCAAGCTTGGTTCCGAAGCGGCTGTGAATCATCTGCCTCGCAACACCCGCTTCGCGCGCGATCGCATTGATGTTGGCGTTCTCGACTCCGTTCACGACGAAATGCCAGAAAGCAACTTGATAGAGATGCTGCAGTCGTTGCTCACCCAGATCAGCCGGCGGACGGCCACGCGGACGTCGTGGCGGATGACGTGCTTTCGCGCGCGATGACAATCGAGGTCTGGCCATGGCAGTAGTAGTAAAGCTTCTTCCCTGGGGGGTTGAGAAGCGTAACAAATCGATTGCACGGATTTTTCGTCTCCAGAACGATAGTGTCGAGCACGCGACGACAAACTATCTTTGTAGCAGGGGTATCGTGCCCGCGGCGATCCGCTCAATTGCTGTAGGTCACTGCAGAATCCGGGAATCTCGTGCCTGAGAAGGAAAAGCACGCGCTGGTGTATGAGCTGGCTGCTCGCCAGAGCGAACACCTGCGACGTTTTCTGCGTCCGCGCGTGCGTAATGCCAACGATATTCCGGACCTCATCCAGGAGACCTTCCTGCGCCTGCTGCGCGCGCCGGATCACGACACGATCCGGATGCCGGAGGCATACCTGTTCACCATCGCCCGGCATGTGGCTCAGCAGCACGCGTTGCGAACGACGGCAGAAATGCAGGTCCGCGATCTGGAGCAGATGCTCGAGGACCTGAACTCCGCGACGGATTGCGACCCTGCGCTGGAGGTGACTGCGCAGCAGTGCGTCGAGCAGCTGGACGATGTGTTCGGGCGACTGTCGCCGAAGGTACAGGCGACGTTTCTGCTGCATCGGCGCGACGGCCTGTCGATCGATGAGATCAGCGCGAAGCTGGGTGTTTCGCGGCCGATGACGAAGAAATATCTGGTGAAGGCGTTGGTCGCTTTTCGCAAGCGGCTTCAGGACGGACAGTAAGGATGCTCTATGACGCATGACCTCTCAGAACGAGTCGGCACTCGGGTCGCGGAAGAAGCGGCGACCTGGTTCATCGAGTTTCGCACCGGCTGGGTGGGGGCCGCGGATCGTAAGGCGTTCGATGCGTGGCTGCGTCGGTCGCAGGAACACGTGAGCGCTTATCTCGAGATCGCAGCCATCTGGAATGAGACCGGTACGCTGGCTGCGCACCGCGATCTGGACGTCGATGCGCTGATTGCGTTGGCTGATGATCGCAACAACGTCGTGCGACTGGATCTGGGCCGAGAAGAGAGCCCGCCCCGCGCGCAGGCTCGATCGGATGCCCCGGTTCGATACGCGGTCGAGCGCAGATGTTGGCGGCAGCTCGCAGCTTCACTCGCTGTCGTCTGCGCGGGACTTGCGGCCTTCTGGTTCGTTGCGGGCGCATCTACGGTTGCCACCGGTGTCGGCGAGCAGCGCTCGATCACACTGGCCGATGGTTCCACCGTGAGCATGAATTCGCGTAGCCGGATCAGCGTCAGGTTCACACGCGGCGAGCGCCTGGTCGAGTTGCTGGAAGGCCAAGCGCTGTTCAAGGTTCACAAAGACGCGCTGCGGCCGTTCGTCGTGCGCAGTCGCGCGACGAGCGTGCGTGCGGTCGGCACTCAGTTCGACGTATACAACAAGGGCAGGCGCACGATCGTCACGGTGGTCGAAGGCAGAGTTGCGGTCGCCGCGGACGCGGTGGGTGAGCTGCAACCCGTGGCGCGCCGCACAGTCACCCCCGCTCCCGCACCACGGAGCGCGATCATGCTGTCGTCCGGTGAGCAGCTGACCGTCTCGGCGGGGCAGACGTCTCGTCCGACGCAAGTCGATGTGGGCGCGGCAACGGCGTGGCAGCAGCGTCGGCTGGTATTGCGCGGTTACTCTCTGGCAGAGCTGGCCGAAGAGATGAATCGCTACAGCACGCGCAGGCTCGTCGTGGCGGATCGAGGTGTGCCAGAACTGCGCTTGAGCGGCGTTTTCACCACCGATCCGAGCTTTCTCATCCGCTACTTGAAGGAGCGCTCCGATATCTCCGTGCGCGAGACCGACGAGGAGATCTTGATTACGCGTAGATAAAAAATCCGTTCCCTGGGGTATCGAGTGCCTCCGATCTGGCTCTTTGACTGCATAACGTCCCGCTGGCGGGCGAACTCTGAAACGACATTGGGGGATCTCACATGCGGTTGAGTGCTGTCGTGGCCGTAGTCTGTCTCGCGGCTTCGAGAATCGTGGTTGCGGACAGCGTCGCCTGGGAGCGTAAAGCAACCAATATCCCCGCCCAGGACCTCGGTGCCGCATTGCAGACCCTTGCCAAGGACCGCGAGTTCGAGATCGTCTACGTCTTCGACGAAGTGAGTGCGTTGCGCACGCAAGGCGTCCAGGGAACCTTGACGGTCCAGGAAGCGCTGACACAGCTGCTGAATGGCACCGGCCTCAAGTTCAAGTTCCTTGGCGACAATGCCGTGAGCATCGTGTCGAGTTCCGTTAGTACCGCCCGGTTGTTGCGAGAGGGCTCGCCCGCAACTGCAACCTATCAGAACGAAGACCCCTCGCGCATACTGCGCCTGGCGGCGGATAGCTCTGTAGGAAGTTTCGAAAGTGCTGCCCATTCCGGTCGGGTGCGACTCGCTCAGAACGATACGGCGAGCAGTGCACCGGCGACCACAGAGCCCGCACGCGACACGATCGACGAAGTCATCGTGACCGCGCGCCGCCGCGAAGAGAACATCCAATCGGTGCCGGTTGCCGTGTCCGTCGTGAGCGGTGCGGCGTTCACGCAGATGAACATCAACGACTCCGACGGCCTGAACAAGTTGCCGAGCGTGCAGGTCAACACCGCGGGCGAGCGCCGCTTTCAGCTGGCGCTGCGCGGCCTGGGAACCAGTTTCGGCAGTCAGCAGGACTCGGTCATTCAGTACTTCGCCGAGGTGCCTTCGTTCGAGGTCGGCTATTTCGATCTGGAGAACGTGCAGGTCATCAAGGGGCCGCAGGGCACGCTCTTCGGCGAAACGGCGGTCGGCGGTGTCGTGTTGTACTCGCCGCGCAAGCCCACATCCGAACTCGAGGGCTACGTGACGCTCGAAGGAGGCGACTACGAGTACCGCAAGGTCGAAGGTGCCGTCGGTGGGGCATTGATACCCGACAAGCTGACCGCACGCGCGGCCTTCCAGTATCGAAAGCGCGACGGCTACATCAAGAACTATTTCTCGACGGGCGCCGATCCGGCCGACATGGCCAACGAAGACAATCTCTTCTGGCGCCTGTCGCTGACCTGGACACCGCTCGAGAACGTCGAGAACTACACGGTCTATGCCGGGTCTGTGCTCAAGAACGACGGCATCGGCTCGCCGCTGCGCTACTTCGATCCGAGGTTCATGCCGGCAGCGGTCCGCAATCTGCCACCCTCGTTGCCATTGATTCCTGCGCTGGCAGCTGGCTTCGAATTCTGGTCAGGCTACGCGCCACCGCCAGGGATGACGTACGGTCAACTGGTGCAGCAGGCACTGGCGCGGCAGCTGGACGCGGGAGCTTTCAAGAGCTTCAGCAATTTTCCGCAGAACAACGAAAGCCAGTTCCACGGCATCATCAACCAGACGCGCTGGGACGTCAGCGACGCTCTGACCCTGCGCAACATCTTCTCGATGTACTGGACGCGAAGCAAAGGCCCCGCCTATGACATCGACGGCACCGATCTGCCGGTTCTGGATACGCGCGACTGGTATGCGCGCGGCACGACCGATCCAGCGTCGGGTGACTGGGCCTGGACGGGAGGCTATCCCAGCCGCACCTACACAGAAGAAGTGCAGGCACTGGGCAAGCTGTTCGATGATCGATTGAACTGGCAGGTGGGCTTCTACTATCGCGAAAAGGGCAGCAGGGATTTCAGCGAATCCGGCTTGCCTTTCGTCGCGGTGGGCAGCGTGAGCAACACCCTGCCGGCGGCAACATGCGCCCGGCTCGGCGTCGCGGCACCGTGCACGGGCCTGCAACGCTCGCTCTCCAAGAGCATGGCAGGCTACGCCCAAGGCACGTACCAATTGCTCGACAACCTGAACCTGACGTTGGGGTACAGGCATACGCGCGACTACAACCAGAGTCAGCTCACCGCAACGGCGCCGTACTCCGTCACTTTCAATGGTGTGCCGATGCTGGTGCCCGTGGGCGGCCGGCCTCCCATCGAAGGCGCCGGTGTCGAGACATCGGTTCTTCCATGGCACTCGGAAGACAACTACAACATCACGTTCGACTACAAGCTCAGGGAAGAGGTGCTGTTGTATGCCGCGCATCGCAAGGGCTACAAAGGCGGCGGCATCAACTCGAACTTCCAGAAGGGCGATCCGCTGCACACCTTTGGTCCAGAAACCATCAAGGACGTGGAGGTTGGGGCGAAGACCGCATGGACACTGGGCGGCATGAACGGCACGGCGAACATCGCTCTGTTCGAATCGAAGTACAGCGATATCCAACGTACCCAAAGCATTCCGGGCCAGCTGGAGATCTACACCACGAATCTGGCGGAAGCGAAGATCAAGGGCATCGAATTCGATGTTTCGCTGGCGCCTACGACATGGTTCCAGATCCGCGGAGACTTCACGTATCTCGATGCCAAGTACACGGACTGGACCGAGAACAAGCCGTGCGGACAGATCACGCAGCTGCCGCAGTGTGCGGCGCTACCGCCGACCACGACTGCGGTGATCGATCATGCGAACGGCTCGCTGACTTTGAACGGCGAGACGATACGCTTCGAGCCGGACAGGTTCGGTGATGCGCCGAAGTACTCGTGGGGCATCCATCCTGCGCTCCTGCTGCAGGAGTTCCTCGAAGAGGATGTCATCGTTTCGGGCAGCATCTACCATCGCTCGAGTTTCGTGTCGGGTGTCGCAGCAGCGAACACCAGCCTGTTCGCCGGGATCACGCCGCTGAGCCAGGACACCATTTTCGGCGAATCATCAGAGCCCCTCATCAACCCTGGATTCACGCGAGCTGACGTGCGTGTCGACTGGAAGCATGTATTCGACAGCCCCACCAGCCTCTACTTCGGTGTCACCAACGTGACCGACAAGAAATACGACCGGACCTCGCAAGCGGCGTTTGCCGTGTTCGGCCTCGTGTACGCAACGGTGGCCGAGCCGCGCATGTGGCAGCTCGGGCTGACGTACGAGTTCGGGCAGCAGTCACGCTGATGCCTGCAGTTGCAACGGAAACTGATTAGAGGAGACTATCGAATGAATCGTGATTTCGACGCCGTCCGCCGCTTCATCTTGTCCCGCCGCTCGGTCGTGCAGGGCCTTGCATCCATCCCGCTGGTGGCGACGCTGGGCGGTTGTGCCGCCACCGTGCGGGCACCGTCGCAGGATCCCATCGCTCGCAACCTGGCCATCGCAAAGAAGCTCTACGACGGATATCACCTCGCGCCTCAGGGCGGAGAGCTGAGGGGCGTGTTCGACCCTGCGGACTTCGCAGAGGGCTGGACGTATTTCTGTCCGGCGGAAGGCGGGGAGTCGACACCCGCCACGTCAGCGATGGCGGCGCGCGCGAACGCGGATTTTCAGCGCATTCGCAAACGCCTCCCGGACTACAAGATGGATGACTTCTCCGCCTGGCCCACGGACTTCGGTTGCGCCTGGCTGTGGCGTGCCAATGGTCACACGAGCGAGGGCACACTCATGGAAGGTTGGCAGGCGCTCTTCATCTGGACCAACGCGGCCGGCAAGGTCACTCGTCTGGAGATCTTCGACGACTGGCACGGGTTCCCGCAGATGATGGCGTACGCGTGGGATGTGTCGCTCGATGAAGTGACCAAGACGAAGGACTACGGCAACTCGCCGTGGACGCCGACGCCGTCGTCGAACTACAAGGGTGCACCGCCGGCTCCGCCGGCACGGCCTGCGAGCGCTCGTGCTGCCAACAACTTGCGGATTGCGCGTGGCTTCTACGATGCATTCCACGAGTCGGTGAAGCTTGGATACGTGCCTGCTCCCACGAATGTCGACGACTGGGCCGCAGACAGCATCATCTTCAGCGCTTGGTCGGGAACGAACAAGGGCAAGTTCCTGGCGTACAACAACCCCAGGCCGAACTACATGTGGGACACCATGCCCGACTACAAGATGGACCACTTCGCCGCGTGGCCTAACGACGACGGCTGCATCTGGCGCTGGCTCGTGAACGGTCACGACAAGGATGGGCGCTATCACGAGTTCTGGGAGCAGGTCGGATTCAGGACGAATGCCGAGGGCAAGATCGCCCGCTTCGAGTTCTATGACGGGATCGGCATGGCCCAGACGTTGGGACTCAACTTCAAGTTGCCGCTCGAAGACGTGTGGGACATCAGAAAGTTCATGGCGGCCATGGCGAAACGCGGTTAGTCACGAGGACATCCATGACCATGAAGACGTGGCACACCATCGTCGCATCGTTGAGCGTCGGCGCGGCACTTACCTTGGGCGCGGGGCCGCGCGCTCATGCCGACGACGACGTTCCCGTAGACGTTACCCAGAACCCCGGTTGTGGCGTGACGCTGAAAACGAAGGAAGAGAAGATCGCCCGCAACAAGCGTCTCGCGCAGTACTACTTCCAGGGTTGGAATTCGGAGACGATGAAGCAGCATGATCGTCAATACCGCTTCGAAGATCATGACTGCTTTGCGTCCGACGCGACGTTCAGAATGGGTTTCGGGCTGGAGCCCGAGCCACCTGAGTTCGTGAAGGTGCCGTATCGAAGGCCGAGCGATCGGCCGCCGCCGAAGGCATCGGACAGTCCGTTCATGAAGGCGCTGCCCAACTGGGGCACAGTGCCGGGCACGCTGCGAATCGTTCCCTGGGAGAACGGCTGCTACTTCATCATGCGCTTTGGGGGTAACACGCCGTCAGGTGAGCGCATCGAGTTCTGGGAGGTCGACCTCATCGAGATCAACGACGCCGGCAAGATCACGCATTGGGAAGGCTACAACGACACCCTGGGTGTTGATCGCCTGTTTCGCGTGGCGTTCGGCAAGTCGGTCAAGGAGCTCGGCCGCTTGGAGAACATGATGCGCCCGCCGCCGGGAGGCGAGGCTGCACCCAAGGCGGGCACGAGGTAGTGCTCGATATGCAAACGCGGAAGCTTGGGCGCCATGCATAGATGAATTTGGCTGCCGCGTTCAAGAGCGTCCACGCGGGCGCGTCTCGCTGATTGGCCTGAAGGGTAGGGCGTCTCACTCGTAGCGCAACACTCGAGCGGGCAGTACGCGCGCTGCCCGCCACGCTTGGACACCCACGGCAATCCAGGCGATCAGCAACGTGATCGCGAGACTCAGCACGAACGGCACAGGGGTGAGCGCAATGCGGTTGCTGAACAGGCTGAGATAGACCTGCGCGGCGACGAACGCCACCGGCCAGGCGAGCAGGTTCGCGATGAGCACGGGCTTAAAGAAATCTTTGAGCAGCATGGCGCATACCTGGCGCGTACTGCCGCCCAACGTCTTGCGCACGCCGATTTCGTGCCGGCGCTTGCCCGTGATGTGGATGGCCATGCCGAATAGTCCCATGACCGCGATCAGACAGGCAAAGAGCGCAAGGCCGCTGAAGACTGAATTGATGTTGCGCAAGATCTCATACGATTCTTCGAAGAGCTCATCAACGAAGCGGCGTTTCAGCGGCACGTTGGGCGAAAGCTGGTTCCACAGCGCATCGATGCGCGCCAGGGTTGCGGCGACGTTGCGGTGGGAAATGCGGATCAGGGTGTAGGGCGTGTCGTTCGCGGCGCTCGCCTGCGTATAGGCATTGGCTGTAGCACCGAGGCCGATCAGATGCAAGGACTGATCCGCGACCACGCCGACGATGCGTAGCGGACGCTGAGGCCCGATCAACGGAGGCACATAGAGCATCTGACCGATCGCGGCTTGCGGTGACGCAAAGCCGATCTGCGCGGCGGCGGAACGATCGAGGATCACGCTGAAGACACGGCCTGGATCTTTGTCGCCATAGACGAACCCGCTCTCATCGTCGCTGTGCCCGACATCGAACAAGCGGCCGGCGACCAGCTTCATGCCTGTCGTGGCAAAGAATCCGGGTCCGACGGTATTCCTGAGCAATGCACGTTGACTTGCGCCCATATTGCTCGAGCGGGCAACCATCAACACGCCCGTGGCGAGGTCCCACGGCATGCGTTCCATCGTCGTGACACCTTTGACATCGGGATCGTTCGCGAGCGCCGCACGCAGCGTTTCATAGGTGAGTTGAGTCGCATCCAAGCGCGTCCCAAGCGCAACGAGCGGATCGCCCGCCGTATCGAGCGCCGCGCTGCGCACGGCATTGTTCTGTGCCCACATGACGAGAATGATCGTAAGTAAAAGGCCCGCGGCTGCAAACTGCACACCGACGAGCAGCGTCGGCACGAAGCGGGGACCGGCGCGAGAGCGCCCAGTGCTGAGTGCAAAGATGGGGCGCGTGCGCGAGAGGATGAGCGCGGGATAGCTGCCCGCGAGCACGGTGACCACGAGCAGCAGCCCGCCCAGCATCAACCAGAATCTCGCGTCCACAAAGAGCGAAATGCCAAGGTCGAATCCGCTGCTGGCTCGCAAAACAACAAAGAAGATCTCGAGCGCGCCGAGCGCGAGCACGAGCGCAACGACGGAGAGCAGGGCCGATTCGGTGAGGTACTGCGCGACAATCTGACGCGGGCGCGCGCCCAAAACCCGGCGCATGCCGACCGTCTTGGTCTGCCCGGTGGCCTGCGCAGTGGCGAGATTGGCGTAGTTCAAGCAGCCGACCTTGAGTATTGCGAAGCGAAGCGGTTTGTCGCGAAGACCGACGGCAAGGTGGATGAGGAGCGCGCAGCCAACATGTTGCAGAAAGCGTTGCCACTGATGCTGGATTTCTTTGGTCTTCTGCGCATGAAGTTTTTTTTGCGCAATCTGCGCGAGGCGACTGGCACAGCGACGCTACGTGAGCCGCCGAGCCTGCCGGATCTTTCACGTGTGCAGCCACGCGCAGCAAGACGCAAGGCGAAGGCTGCGCCGCGACGACCTCGAGGAAAGTAACGATGAGCGATGAATTGCTGGTTGAACGGCGTGGCGCGGTTGAGATCGTGACATTGGAGCCTGTCAGAAATTTTGTGTTCGAGGCATAACATGACGAACGGGAGTCAGTATGCCGAAGAACCCCAAGCCGTCCACCAAGGCGGTTAGCAGCCCTGAGCTGAATGTGCCCAAGGAGCTGCTGG
>JBEVDW010000113.1:0-18129 GCA_040513115.1 Steroidobacteraceae bacterium
ATGGAGTCGACGAGGAATGGCATGTCATCCGTCGTGACCTGCACGACCGTGTGCGTTGAGCTGAAGCCATCGCGGCGGACGTCGGGATTGAATGCGCGCACGATGGTTGCGCCAGGCGCGCGCGTCCGAGCAAGCCTCTGGTGTGCCAGCGCGAGAGCGGCCAGCTCGGTGACGGCGTGTTGCGTAAGTTCACCCTCGGCCACACCGTGGTAATAGTCGCGCACGAACTGTGCAGGGTCGATGGTGCCGCTGCGCAGCTTGGAACGGCGCGCCGCCGCCGCAATACGCTCGATCAACTTGCGGCGCGAAGCAGGAATGTTGGTGGGCACGATCGACTACTCGGGCTTGGCTAAGTCCGTCATTACGGCCGCGAGGAAGCGGCACGCCTCACCACCTGTGATACAGCGATGGTCGAACGTGAGCGACAAGGGAATGCGCGTATGAATCTCCGGCGCGGTTGCGCCGGCGACCACATCGCGTTGCAGGCGGCCGGCACCGAGAATCGCCACCGTGGGCGGCACGACGAGCGGCGTTGCATACCGTCCCGCCAGCATGCCGAAGTTCGACAGACTGATCGTGAAGTCGCGCATGTCTTCGGGCGCAATGCTGCGCGCGCGTGTTCGCTCCTTCAGCGAAGCGAGCTCGCTGCGCAGTGCGTCCAGATGCTTGCTGGCGATATCGCGGATCACGGGCACGATCAGCCCGTCGCCCGTATCGATCGCCAGGGCGAGATGAGTCTCCCTCATCAGCTTGCGGCTGGGACCGGCGGGATCGAACAGCGCGTTGAGAGCGGGCTCGGCGCGCACACCGGCAACGATGGCGCGGATCAGACGCGGCGTCACGTCGTTGCGATTCGTCCACGCTTCGATGTCGGCGTCATCGAAGACCGTGCACATCGCGACCTCATCGCGCGACAGCGACATGCTCGAGCTCATCGCGCGTCGCGGGCCGCGCAGTCGATCGGCATCGCTCATCGGCGGTAAGGAGCGGAAGGCGTCGAGCGGAATGCGCGGCCTTGCCGGCTCGCGGTCCATGCGGTCGAGCACGTCCGCGACGGTGATCAGACCGTGCCGGCCGGTGCCGCGAATCTGCGCGAGGTCGATTTGCAAACGCTTGGCGAGCATGCGCACGGCAGGTGCCGCGCGGACGCGGCTGGCGATGGCGTGTTTGCGCGTCTGTGAGCGCGTCGGCTCAACGATCTCTTCGTCGCTCGTGGCCATGCGACCCACGACCATGCCTTCATCCTGAGCGCGCACTGTTGGCACGGGTGCGTGCGTTTCCAGATCGATCAACGGCTGTCCAGTGGCCAACAGCTGTCCAGCTTTCGCATGCAGCTTTACGACTCGCGCGGTGTACGGACTTGGAATCTCGACGACGGCCTTGGCCGTTTCGACCGAGACCATCGGCTGGTCCACCTTGATCTCATCGCCCTCGCCGACGTGCCAGGTCACGATCTCCGCTTCAGGCAAGCCTTCGCCCAAGTCCGGCAACTTGAATGTGACGACCTGCGCACTGCTTGCGCGCGTTGCGGCAGGGCTGGTCATGTCGGTGCGGTCTCGCGACGGGAGTTCGCGCCTGGCCGCTCAGCCAGGGACGCGTCGTCGGAGAGGGTCGCGAGGGCTGCATCCACGATGCGATCGACACTCGGAATGAAGTCGTTCTCCAGACGATAGAGCGGCATCACTGTGTCATAGCCGGTGACGCGCTGAATCGGTGCGAGCAAGTCATAGAGGCCGTGCTCGGCAACGAGCGCCGCGATCTCGGCACCGACGCCGCAATTGCGCACGGCCTCGTGGACGATCACGAGCCGGCCGGTTTTCGCCACCGACATCAAAATGGTTTCGCTATCGATCGGACTGATGCTGCACAGATCGATCACTTCCGCATCGATGCCCCGCTGCTCCAGTTGCGTGGCGGCTTTCATCGCCTCTACCGTCAGCGCGCCCCAGGTCACGATCGTGACGTCATCGCCTTCGCGCAACACGAAGCAGCGATCGAGCGGTGCTGCTGCGCCGTCATCCGTCACCTCCTGGCGCGCATAGCGATAGATGCGCACGGGTTCGAGAAAGATGACCGGGTCCGGCTCTCGAATCGCTGCCAGCAGAAGTCCATAGGCGCGTGCCGGCGTGGACGGGCACACCACGCGGATGCCCGGGATGTGCGCCAGCATCGCCTCCACGGCTTCGGAGTGATGCTCGGGCGCGTGGATACCGCCTCCATGGGGCATGCGAATGACCACAGGGCAGGAGAGACGCCCACGCGTGCGATGACGCAGGCGCGACAGGTGATTCGCCACCTGATCGATGATCGGATACATGAAACCCATGAACTGAATTTCGGCTACGGGCCGCAGCCCGTGTGCTGCCATGCCGACGCACATGCCCGCGATCATGTTTTCCGCCAGCGGTGTGTCCTGTACGCGGTCGGGCCCGAAGCGCTCCTGCAGGCCCGCAGTCGCTCGGAACACGCCGCCGCTTATGCCTACGTCCTCGCCCAGAACGACGACACTCGGGTCATGCTCGAGGGCCCATGCCTGCGCCAGGGCGATCGCCTCGACCATCGTCAGTTTGGGCATCCGAGTTCCTCAGTGAGAGCCGTGCGCTTTGACGCGTCCGGCGTAGCGGCGAGCGGTGGCTTTCTGTGCTTCGAGATAGGGCGGTGGATTGGCGAACAGATGCTCGAACATGGCATCGGTGCCGGGTCCGGGAGTGTTCAGATATTCCTGCACGGCCGCGTCCACTTCGCTGCTGTACTCCTGGCGGAGCTGCTCTTCCTGCTCAGGCGTCAACATGCCCGCTGCCGTCATGTACTTGCGCAGCCGCAGCAGCGGTTCGAGCTGCCACGCCGCCTCGAGTTCTCCCTGGGGCCGATAACGCGAAGCGTCGTCCGCGGTGGTGTGATCGCTCAATCGGTACGACAAGGCTTCGATCACGGCGGGCCCGTCGCCGTTGCGCGCTCGCTCGCAGGCGCGTTGCATGACGGCGCGCACGGCGATGACATCGTTGCCGTCCACCTGTTCGCCCGGAATGCCGGCTGCAATGGCTTTTTGCGCCAGCGTCGCCGCAGCGGTTTGCTGCGCCAGCGGCACTGAGATCGCCCAGCCGTTGTTCACGATCACGAAGACTACGGGGAGCTGGCGGGCGCCCGCCAGATTGATGGCTTCGTAGAAGCTGCCTTCGGAGGTGCCCCCATCGCCGATGTAGCCGACCGCGCAGCGTCGCTCGCTGCACAACTTGAATGCCATGGCCGCACCGGCTGCATGCAAGGTTTGCGTAGCGATGGGCACGCACCAGGGGAAGTCGCCGCGGGGAATGGCGAAATCGCTGCCGCGCTCATCGCCGCCCCAGTACTGCAGCACCTCCGTCATGCGCACGCCGCGCCAAAACAGCGTGCCGATCTCGCGATAAACGATGGCGAGAGAATCCTCCGGCTGCATCGCCGCCGCCACACCCACGTGGGTGGCCTCTTGCCCGAGACAGGGGGGATAGGTGCCGAGCTTACCCGTGCGCTGCAGATTCACCGCCTTCGTATCGAACAAGCGGGCGCGCAACATGGCCCCGAACAGGCGGCGCATCTCGGTGGCGTCGTGAGCGAAATCGGGAAGCGGAGCGACGGGAGTGCCATCGGCAGCGAGATATCGAGTGAGCTCGATTCGAAACTCGGCAACTTGCATCACTCTAAGTGCTCCCTATCGTCGTGGTGTGCGCACAAGCGATGGGAATTATACGCACGCGGTGGGCGACATCGCAGTCGCCCACGAGGGCAGTGCCGCCCTCAGCGCAAGGTTTGGGCGCGCTCGTGCAAACGAGTGATGAGATCCTCCAGGACCTTGCGCTCGCGGCCGGACAGCTCATCCAGCAACTGTTGTTCGAAAGCGCGCGCAATGGGAATGACGCGCTTGTATACACCGCGCCCGGCCGCCGAAAGTGTCAGCATCGAGCGACGGCGGTCCTCCGAGTGGATCTCGCGCTTGATGTGTCCTTTCGCCATCAGGGATTGCACGGCGCGGCTGACGGCAACTTTGTCCATCGCAGTGCGTTCTGCTACGTCCACCGCGGAGATGTTCGGATACTGCGCAAGCATTGCCATTACGCGCCATTCCGGGATGGTCAGCCCGAAGCGCTGTTGGTAGGCCGCTGCCACCTTGAGACTCACCGTGTTGGCGAGGACGGACAATCTGTAGGGCAGAAAACGTTCGAGGGTCAAGTTCTCCGCAGCATCGCGGCGTCGATTCTTAGCCGTGCCCATTTTTGTAAATACTCCATGCTTGACGGAACAGAACCATCAGTTTCAAGTGCAACTACAACGGAAACTTTCGGTTTACTAACGTGGTAGCGCGCCGATAGTTCGCGACCAGAGCGCAATATGAGCAGCATCCGACCAAACGAGGGGCGCGATCCTATGCGCGGCCCATCGAATCCGATGGGCACAGACGGCTTCGAGTTCGTGGAATACACGGCTCCGGATCCCGACTTGCTGCGCTCGTTGTTCGAGCGCATGGGCTTCCCCGTGACGGCGCGACATCGAAGCAAGAACGTCACTTTACACGCCCAGGGCGATATCAACTTCATCATCAACGCCGAAGCCGATAGTTTCGCGCAGCGGTTTGCTCAGCAGCATGGGCCGTCAGCCTGTGCCATGGCGTTTCGAGTGCGCGATGCCGCAGCCGCGTTCAAGCGTGCCGTTGAGCTCGGAGCAAAGCCGGTACAGACGCCGATCGGGCCGATGGAGCTCAACATCCCGGCGATCGAGGGAATCGGCGGCAGCCTGATCTATCTCGTCGATCGTTATGGCGAGCACACGATCTACGACGTCGACTTCGTGCCCGTACCCAAGAGCAATGACGAATCGGCCGGGCTGCGCTGCATCGATCATCTCACGCACAACGTTCGGCGCGGCAACATGAACCAGTGGGCCGGCTTCTACGAGCGGCTGTTCAACTTTCGGGAGATTCGCTACTTCGACATCGAGGGAAAGAAGACCGGGCTCTTCAGCCGCGCGATGACCAGCCCCTGCGGCAAAATCCGTATTCCCATCAACGAGTCGCAAGACGATAGATCGCAGATCGAGGAGTATCTGCAGGCGTATCAGGGCGAAGGCATTCAGCACATCGCATTGGCCACCGACGACATTCAGCGCACTGTCGATGTCCTGCGGCGCCGCGGAGTGCAATTCCAGGATACGCCCGAGACGTACTACGAGCAGGTGGATGCGCGCGTACCCGGGCATGGTGAGGACCTGCAGGCGCTCAAGCAACGTCGCATCCTCATCGATGGCAATCCACAGAAGGGTGAAGGCGTGCTGCTGCAGATCTTCACGCAGAACGTGATCGGTCCGATCTTCTTCGAGATCATTCAGCGCAAGGGCAACGAAGGATTCGGCGAAGGCAACTTTCGCGCGCTGTTCGAATCCATCGAGCTGGATCAGATGCGCAGGGGCGTCCTGTGATCGGGCAGCGGTCCGAAGGAGAGGGCTCGCGGCAGGCGCACGCCGACCTGCCCGAGGGCACCTACGAGCGCGAAGTCAGCAAGGAAGGTTTCTTCGGACCCGCATCGTTCTTCTATCACCGCCATCCACCGACGGGCTGGGTGCGATTCGAAGGGCCGTTGCGGCCGCATGCCTTCGACTTGAATCAGTTGCATCCGGACCAGAGCTCGCCATGGTATGCGCCGCTCGTCGTGAGCAACGCGCACGTGCAGGTGCGCTTTTGGCAAACGCGTTCTGCGATGCCTCAGCTGGCTCGCAATGCCGATGGCGATCAGTTGCTGTTCGTCCATCGCGGCGCGGCACAACTGTTCTGCGATTACGGGCATTTGAGTATCGATGCCGGTGACTATGTTCTCGTGCCGCGCGGGTCGATGTGGCGCATCGAGCCAGAGGGTGACTTCGCCGCACTGATGATCGAGGCGACGAACGCAAGCATCGGCCTGCCCGACAAAGGCTTGTTGGGACGCCATGCCATCTTCGATCCGGCGCTGCTCGACACACCGAAGATCGACGCTGCCTTTCAGGCTCAACAAAGCGTCACGCGCGAGTGGACGGTGCAGGTCAAACGGCGCGAGGCGCTGTCGTACGTGACGTACCCCTTCAATCCGCTGGACGCCGTCGGCTGGCACGGCGATCTGGCTGTCGCACGCATTAACGTGAAGCACATTCGCCCGGTGATGAGCCACCGTTATCACCTGCCGCCGTCGGTGCACACGACGTTCGTGGCGCATCGTTTCGTCGTGTGCACGTTCGTGCCCCGTCCTTTTGAAACCGATCCGGGCGCGATCAAGGTGCCGTTCTTCCACAACAACGATGACTACGACGAAGTCATTTTCTACCACGCGGGCGACTTTTTCTCGCGCGACAACATCAAGCCGGGAATGATGACGCTGCATCCGTGCGGCTTCACGCATGGCCCGCATCCGAAAGCGCTGAAGAACATGCTGCAGCAGAGCAAGCCGGCGACAAACGAGTACGCCGTGATGATCGATGCGCGCGATGCGTTGGAAGTGTCGGATGCGGCGCGAGGAGTCGAGTGGGAGGCGTATGTGGACAGTTGGAAGTGAGCGCGAGGGACCTTGAAACTCGCCACGCTCAAGAACGGAACCCGCGACGGTCGCCTCGTCGTCGTCAGTCGTGATCTCAAACGAGCGCTCGATGCTGATTCGATAGCACCGACACTGCAGCGCGCATTGGATGATTGGGACCGGTGCGGGCCTCGGCTCGCGCAGTTCAGCGATTCGTTGCAGCAGGGTGACGGCTTCGCCTTCGACCCCGCTCAAGCGATGGCGCCGCTGCCCCGTGCTTATCAATGGGTCGATGGCTCCGCATACGTCAACCATGTCGAGCTGGTACGCAAAGCACGCGGCGCGCAGATGCCCGCGAGCTTCTGGACCGACCCGCTGGTGTACCAGGGCGGGTCGGATGATCTGCTCGGTGCGCAGGACGACGTGCCGATGGTCGATGAAGCGCACGGGATCGACTTCGAAGCGGAGGTCGCGGTCATCACCGACGATGTTCCGCTCGGTACTCGTCGCTCGGAGGCGGAAGCCCACATCAAACTGCTTGTGCTCGTGAACGACTGGTCACTGCGGAATGTCATTCCCGATGAGCTCGCGAAAGGCTTCGGCTTTTTTCAATCGAAACCAGCGACCGCATTTTCTCCCGTCGCCGTAACAGCCGACGAGCTCGGCTCAGCCTGGCACGATGCGAAAGTGCATCTGCCGCTGATCACATCGCTGAACGGCAAGCCGTTCGGTTCGCCGCAGGCGGGCGACGACATGACGTTCGATTTCGCACAGTTGATAGCTCACATCACAAAGACGCGACGTGCGGGTGCAGGGACCATCCTCGGCTCCGGCACGGTGTCGAACTACGATCGCTCGCGCGGCTCGTCCTGTATAGCCGAGCGACGTGCGTTGGAAATGGTGGAGCATGGTCAGCCGAAGACGCCTTTCCTGCGCTTCGAGGATCGAGTGCGTATCGAGATGTCGACCGCGGACGGTCAGAGCATCTTCGGTGCGATCGATCAGCGCGTGATCAGAGCGAGCACCCTCCAGGACGGATGAAGGACGGCTCAGTGGGTCGTGCTCTGCGATTCCTGTTCGAGTCGCTGCAAGTAGCTCGGGCCGCCCAGCGAGCGCATCTGCCGCAGAATCCACTGCTGACGACTGCGAACGTAGCGACTGGGCGCTGCCGCTTTCAGCCGGATGGGATTGGGCAGAACGGCGGCAAGTAGTGCCGCGTCAGGAGCGGATAAGCGTGCGGCGGATTTGCGGAAGAAGCGCTGTGCCGCGGCTTCCGCGCCGTAGATGCCTTTGCCGAACTCGACGACGTTGAGATAGACCTCGAGAATGCGCTGCTTGGGCCACATTGCCTCGATGAGCACGGTGAAGTAGCTCTCGATGCCTTTGCGGACCCAGCTCTGTCCAGGCCAGAGAAAAAGATTCTTCGCGACTTGCTGCGACAGCGTGCTGGCGCCGCGCACGCGCTTGCCGCGCTGGCGTTCCTCCAGGGCCTTGTTGATGGACTTTACGTCGAAGCCCCAGTGCGCCGCGAAGAGCTGATCTTCGGATGCGATCACGGCGAGCTTGAGGTTGGATGAAATGCGGCTTTCATCGACCCACTGGTGCTGGAAGCGGAACGCGGTGTCATCCGCATGCCATGCGCCGAGACGCGCACGCACCATGAAGGACGACGTAGGCGGATCGAGCCAACGAAGCAGGAAGACGATTGAGAGGGTGAGGGCGAACCATATGGCTGTGAGCCACAGCAGGAACCTGCCCAGGCGACGAATCATGAGCGGGGCCTTTGCCTCCGCCCTGTTCCCCTCCCGCTACGGTTCACTGCGCAGGGGAGGGGACGCGGATGCGAGCATGCACACGGTCATGCGTTGCGGCGCGGTTACTTCTCGACGTTCGTCACGGACTCGACGACGACCGGCTCGACCGGCACGTCATCGTGCATGCCTTTGCGGCCGGTTTTCACGCCAGCAATGGCATCGATGACATCCATGCCGTCAACGATGCGACCGAACACGGCATAGCCGTAGTTGCCGGGCGAGTGATCGAGGAAGGCGTTGTCCTTCAGGTTCACGAAAAATTGCGACGTCGCGCTGTTGATGTCGTTGGTGCGCGCCATCGAGAGCGTGCCGCGCGAGTTCTTCAGGCCGTTGGTCGCTTCGTTCTTGATGGGCGCGCGGTTCGGCTTGTCCTTCATGTCCGCAGTCAAGCCGCCGCCCTGGATGACGAAGCCGGGGATCACGCGGTGGAAGATGGTGCCGCTGAAGAACCCGTCGTCGGCATATTTCAGACAGTTCTCAGCGGAGATCGGCGCTTCCTTGGGGAACAGCTCCACCGTGAAAGTGCCTTTGGAGGTTTTGAATTGCAGCATGATGATTCCTGAACAGCGCTACCAGAGAGCTTCGGTCACTCGTTCGTGACCGGCGAGATCGGCGTGCGAGCGTACGTGAGAGAAACCGCGCTGTTCAAGCAGCGCGCGCACCGGCGCGGCCTGGCGCCAACCGTGTTCCAGCAGAAGCCATCCTTGGCGGTGCAGATGGTCCGGAGCGTCTGCAACCAGGCGCCTCAACGTTTCCAAACCGTCGTGGGCCGCAAAAAGTGCCAGGTCGGGTTCGTACTGGCGGACTTCTGCGGCGAGGTCGGGGTCGTCAGCTGCGACGTACGGCGGATTGCTGACAATGATGTGAAAGTGCCGCCCCTGCACCGGAGCCAACAAATCGCCCGCGAGCATCTCGATGTCGAGCTGGAGCGACTGGGCATTCTTGCGCGCACAGGCAAGTGCCGCTGCGGACAGATCCGTCGCGACGACTCGCGCCCGATGCCGCTCCTTCGCAAGCGCCAAGGCGATGGCTCCGCTGCCGGTTCCCACATCGAGTACGTCGAGCGAAGTCCCTTCGGGCATCTGGGCTAGCGCCCGCTCCACCAAGAGCTCGGTCTCGGGGCGCGGGATCAGCACGTCCGGACCCACCTCGAGCGCCAGCGACCAGAACTCTTTGCGGCCGGTGATGTATGCAATCGGTTCACCGCGCGCACGGCGCGCAAGGACCGATTCATAGGCGCAGACCGCTCCGTGGGGGAGCTCACGTTCGCCGTGCGCACGGAAGAACGCTCGATCCAACTCGCTCACATGTTCCAGTAGCAACTCGGCATCGAGCCGGGCGGTGGGGCTGTTTGCGAGCGCGGTACGTCCTACGCGTAGAAGCTCATCGATGCTCATCGGTGCGGCACGTAGAATTCGTCGGCAGTAGGGCCTGCAAACAGAGGTTGCCATGCGAGTGTACTCCAGCGTTCT
Organism: Steroidobacteraceae bacterium; assembly: GCA_040513115.1. Classification (GTDB taxonomy): domain Bacteria; phylum Pseudomonadota; class Gammaproteobacteria; order Steroidobacterales; family Steroidobacteraceae; genus DATELY01. The sequence goes on from JBEVDW010000113.1 coordinate 9,802, forward strand.
CGACATGATCGGCCATACGCCGATGCTCAAAGTGAATCGGCTCGACACGGGCCTGTGCGAGCTGTTCATCAAGCTCGAGCTCGCGAATCCGGGCGGCTCGATCAAGGATCGCATCGGCGTCTCGATGATCGAAGAAGCGGAGAAGCGCGGCGATTTGAAGCCGGGCGACACGATCGTCGAGGCAACGGCTGGCAATACGGGTTTGGGTCTCGCGCTCGTCGCCGCCCAGAAGGGCTATCGGCTCATTCTGGTTCTGCCGGACAAGATGAGTCAGGAGAAGATTTTCAATCTGCGCGCCATGGGTACGGAAGTGGTGCTCACGCGTTCAGACGTCGGCAAGGGCCATCCCGAGTACTACCAGGATCTGGGTGCGAGCATCGCGAAGCGACTGGGCGCCTACTTCATCAATCAGTTCGCGAATCCCGACAATCCGAAGGCGCACGAGCTGACGACCGGACCGGAGATCTGGGAGCAGATGGAAGGCCGCCTGGATGCTGTCGTGCTGGGTGTCGGTTCCAGCGGCACGATCGCGGGGTTGGCGGCGTTCTTCAAGCAGCGCGCACCTGAGGTGGAGCTGGTGCTGGCGGATCCGCGCGGCTCGATTCTCGCGGAGTACATCAAGACGGGTCAGATGACGCAGAAGGGATCGTGGCTCGTCGAAGGCATTGGCGAGGATTTCATCCCTTCCATTTGCGACTTCTCGTTGACGCGGCGTGCTTACAGCATCCCCGACGCAGAATCGTTCTCCGTCGCCCGCACGCTGTTGCAGAAGGAAGGACTGCTGGCGGGTTCATCCACAGGCACACTGCTGGCAGCCGCGTTGCGCTACTGTCGTGAGCAGACTGAGCCGAAGCGCGTGGTCACGTTCGCCTGCGATACAGGCGCGCGCTACCTGTCGAAGCTGTACAACGATTTCTGGATGCAGGACCAGGGCTTCATCGCCCGGCAACGCTTTGGCGACTTGCGCGATCTCATCGGCCGTCCTCATGGCGAGCACGCGACGATCACGGTAGGGCCGGACGATGTGCTGACGACAGCGCACAATCGTTTGCGTAACGCGGGGTTCTCGCAGCTGCCGGTGATGGATGGCGACCGGCTCATCGGCATCATCACCGAAGACGATATCATCCGCTTCGCGTTCGGCCGCCCGGAGCGCTTCGCCGAGCCCGTACGCAACGCAATGAACAGTACCTTCCTGCGGGTGGAGAAGGAGACCTCCATCAACAATCTCGTCGCGATGTTGGAAGTGCGCTCGTCGGCGGCCGTGATGGATGGCGAGGCGTTCCTGGGGCTGATCACGCGGTCGGATGTGTTGAATTATCTGCGGCGTCAAGTGTGATCGTTCAGTGCAAAAGGCCCAATGTTTATTTGCCTAATCCGCAGTCCTCTTGGATGCTTCGAACCACTTACCCGCAGACACGCGACTCATGACTGACCAGCACAAGAAACTCGGCTTCGGCACTCGCTGCATCCACGCCGGCCAATCGCCCGATCCAACCACCGGCGCGGTGATGCCGCCGATCTACACGACCTCGACGTACGCGCAGTCCAGCCCCGGCGTGCACAAGGGCTACGACTATGCGCGCACGCGCAATCCGACGCGCGATGCCTGGCAGCGGTGCATCGCCGATCTGGAAAGCGGCATTCGCGGCTTTGCGTTCGCCTCCGGCATGGCGGCAACGAGCACGTTGCTGGAGCTGCTCGATGCGGGCAGTCACGTGGTTGCGATGGAAGACTTGTATGGCGGCACCTATCGCCTGTTCGAGCGGGTTCGCAAGCGCACAGCAGCTCTCGAGGTGAGCTATGTGGACTTGTCCAACATGGACCAGCTGGCCGCCGCGCTGAAACCCAATACGCGATTGATCTGGATCGAGACGCCGACGAATCCCACGCTGCGGTTGGTCGACATCGCGCAGGTGTCCGCGTTTGCTCGCAGCAAGAACATTCTTACCGTCGTCGATAACACCTTTGCGACGCCATGGGTGCAACGCCCGCTCGAGTTGGGTGCCGACATCGTGATGCACTCGGCCACGAAGTACTTGAATGGTCACTCGGACATGGTCGGCGGTATTGCAGTCACCGCCAATCCAGAGCTCGCGGACAAGATCGGATTTCTGCAGAACGCGGTGGGCGGCATCAGTGGGCCGTTCGACAGCTTCCTTGCGCTACGAGGATTGAAGACCCTGGCAGTGCGCATGCGACAGACCAGCGAGAGCGCGCTTGCCATTGCGCAATGGCTGGAAACGCACGACAAGGTCACGCGCGTGCTCTATCCGGGATTGCCGAGTCATCCGCAGCACGCGCTGGCGCGGCGGCAGATGCAGAATGGATTCAGCGGCATCGTTACGTTCTTCATCGATGGCGGGATCGATGCGGCACGTAAGTTTTTGGAGCGCTGCCATCTGTTCACGCTAGCCGAGAGCCTGGGCGGGGTGGAAAGCCTGGTCGATCATCCCGGCTTGATGACGCATGCTTCGATTCCTCTTGAAAAGCGCACGGCGCTGGGCATCGATGATTCGTTGATCCGTCTGTCGGTGGGGATCGAGGATACGGCGGATTTGATCGAGGATTTGCGGGAGGCGTTGGGGTGAGAAAGCAGGGCGCAGAGGCCAACGGGTCAACTGGCTAGCGGGCCGGAGAACAGGTCCGCGCTTGATTCTGGCCAACTCGCCAACAAGCCAGTTGGCCAGCACACCGCTTATCACCCCACCACGCTCGCCAACCGCTCCGCCTGATGCTCCTGCTGCAGCGGTTCGATGACAGGCTCGAGCGCGCCGTTCATCACATCGTCGAGCTTGTACAAGGTGAGATTGATGCGGTGATCCGTTACCCGGCCCTGCGGGAAGTTGTACGTGCGGATGCGTTCGGAGCGGTCGCCTGAGCCGACTTGAAGCTTGCGGGATTGTGCTTCGGCTTTGTCGCGCTTCGCTTGTTCGGCGGCCAGCAGGCGTGCTTTCAACAAGGACATCGCGCGCGAGCGATTCTTGTGCTGCGAGCGCTCGTCCTGGCACTCCACGACGATGCCCGTCGGCAAATGCGTGATACGAATGGCCGAATCGGTCTTGTTCACATGCTGGCCGCCGGCACCGGACGAGCGATACGTGTCGATGCGCAGCTCGGCCGGATTCAGGTCGATCGCTTCGATCTCGTCGAGCTCGGGAAGGATGGCAACCGTGCAGGCCGATGTGTGGATGCGGCCCTGCGCCTCGGTGGCGGGCACGCGCTGTACTCGATGAGTCCCTGACTCGAATTTGAAATGCGAATACGCCCCGTGTCCCACGACCCGGCTGATGATTTCCTTGTAGCCGCCGTGCTCGCCTGCGCTGTCTGAGAGCACTTCGACACGCCAGCCGTGATCGGCTGCATAGCGCGAATACATGCGGAAGAGATCGCCGGCGAAGATCGCGGCTTCATCACCGCCCGTGCCCGCACGAATTTCCAGATAGATATTGCTGTCGTCGCGCGGATCTTTCGGGATGAGGAGCTTGGCCAGCTCACCTTCCTCGCCGTCGATGCGCGCCTGCAATGCGTTCAGTTCCTCGCGCCCCAGCTCGCGCATCTCGGAGTCCTCGCCGTCCGCCATCTCGCGTGCGTGCTGTTGATCGACAAGCAATTGCTGGTAACCGCGGTAACGGCTGACGACGGGTTCCAGTCGCGAGTACTCGACCGACAGCTCGCGAAACTGCTGGGTCTTGGCAATGACCTCAGGGTCGGCGAGCAGGCCGCTCAGTTCTTCGTGGCGCTCGACCAGTTTGTCCAGCTTGTTGCGAATCGAATCTTTCATGCAGTGAGAAAATCGGTGAGGGGAAATGGGGACATTCCTCATTTCGCCTTGAAAATCGGTAAAAGTGGAAATGAGGAATGTCCCCATTTCCCATTTCCTGGCGTCAGCGGTGGCTGTCGCTAGTTGTCGGCTGCATCGATGCTGTCGGTCGACAGCGGTCGAGCATCGGAGTCCTTCGTGCGGGCTTCCAGTGCGAATAGTACGCGCGCGGCTGCAATCAGCTCCGCATCGCGTTGCTCGGCGGCATCGCGGAGGCGCTGGCTGGGGAAGTGGAGCAAGCGATTCGTCAGGGTGGAGGCGAGGAATTCGAGCACGACCTGCGGCTCGCGGCCGGATGCCAGCATGCGCTGGGCTTGTTGCAACGTCTGTGCGCGCACCCGCTCACCCTCATCGCGCAGATGGCGAATCGTCGGAGCGGCATCGAGCGTGCGCAGTTGTTGTTGGAAGTGATCGACTGCAGCGGCCAGCAACTGCTCGGCATCGTTTGCCGCATGACGGCGTGCCTGTTGATTGGTGGTGACGACGCGTTCCAGATCGTCGATGGTGAATAGATAGATATCTTCCAACTCCGCGACGCTCGCCTCGATGTCGCGCGGGACGGCGATGTCCACCATGAACATGGGCCGCCGTTTGCGCGCACGCAATGCTTCGCGCACGACGGCACGAGTGAGCACCGGAACCGGACTCGCGGTGGAGCTCACGATGATGTCCGCATCGGGCAAGTGCGTTGCGAGCGTGTCGAGCGTGATGGCGTAACCATCGAACTCCCGCGCAAGCTCTTGTGCGCGTTCGAGTGTGCGATTCGCGACGATCATTCGCTGGAGCCCCTGACCGCGGAGGTGCCGCGCGGCCAGCGCAATCGTTTCGCCTGCGCCGATCAACAGCGCCGTGTGCTGTGCGAAGTTGTCGAAGACGGTGTGCGCGAGGCTCACGGCGGCCGACGCGACGGACACCGCATTGGCACCGATGCGCGTCTCCGTGCGAATGCGCTTGGCAACCGAAAAGGACGCCTGAAAAAGTCGGTTCAGCAGCGGGCCGGTGCAGCGCTCCTGGAGCGCGGCCCGGTAAGCATCTTTCAATTGGCCCAGGATCTGTGGCTCGCCCAGGATCATTGAGTCGAGTCCGGAGGCAACGGCGAAGGCGTGTTGGACGGCTGCCTGTCCTTTGTACTGGTACACGCAGCCTTCCAATTCGTGCGGGTCCACCTTGTGCCACTGCAGGAGCCAGTGGACCAGCGGCGGATCGGTCTCATCGGTGTAGCAGTACAGCTCGGTGCGATTGCAGGTGGAGAGAATCGCACTCTCGCGCACGCCGGCAATCCTGCTCAGCTCGCGTAGGGCAGTTGGTAGCTCGGGGCCGCCGAAGACGATCTTCTCGCGGATCTCGACCGGAGCGGTGCGATGGTTAATTCCGATGACGAGAAATGGCATTTCAGATTGCCGGGGCGAGTGCGGCGGGATTGTCGTGGAGGAAGCAATCAATGACAAGCAAGTGGCTGTATGGGCGATGATTCCTGCGGGGCCGCCTGACATGGGCGCGCAAGGCGCTGATATAGTCGGGCCGATGCACAACCCTACCGCCGCGTCTTCGACTTCGGTTGCCTCGAAATTCCCTCGCTCGGTCGTGCTGATCCTGGCAGTCGCCCTCATGGCGAGTGCCTGCACAGCGACAAAACCGCGGCAGGAAGCTGCGCCGGCGCAGGCGGAATTACCGGCAGATCCCAATGCCCTGATCTTGGGCGCCGAGGTGGCTCTGCAACGCAAACAGTACCTCGAGGCCAGCCGTGCGTATGTGCGCGCGGCCGAGCTTTCGCAAGACGAGACGCTGTCCGAACAGGCGACTCGAATTGCTTACGAAAACAATCAATGGACGCTGGTACGGGCGGCTGGTCAGCGCTGGCTGACACTGAATCCGACCAACGAGGATGCGCATCGGTTCGTCGGTGCTGCAGGCTTGCATCTGTACCAGATCTATCTCGCGGCCACGCACTTCAAGGCGCTGATCGAGTCCGCCTTCATCAGTCCGAAAGCAGGCTTTCTGCAATTGCTCCCGCAGCTTCTGGGAGAAAGCTCGGGCGCCGCCGCTCTGGCCGTCTTGCAGAAAGTGGTTGGGGACTATCCTGACGTCGCCGAAGCGCATTACGCCGTGGCCCAGGCCGCGATCGAGGCGGACCACTTTGCCTTAGGCTTGGAGCACGCGCGTCGGGCACGCGAGATCGCGCCGTATTGGAGTCCGGCTGGAATGTTGCTCGCCCGCGTGCAGGTGATGTTGAAGCAGACGGATGAAGGGCTCGCGACGGCCAAGTCGGTGATCGACCAGGATCCGCAGGACTCGGACAAGCTCGAGTTCGCGATTCTGCAGATTGCCGCCGACAAGGAAGAAGAAGGGCGCAAAGCGCTGCAGACGATGGCTGAGACCGAGGGCAAGAGCCAGGCGGCGGCGCAGCGCGCGCTGGCATTGATCGAATATCAATCGGGCCAGCACGAGTCGGCGGCGCAACGGTTCAGTGCGCTGCTTGCGAGCGGCCGCTTCGTGTACGAAGCGCAGTTTCATCTCGGCACCATGGCTGAGGTGCGCGGTGACACCGAGGATGCCATCCAGGCGTATGACCGTGTGACGGGCGGTGAATTTGCCGTCGCTGCACAAACGCGCGGCGCCCGACTGAAAGCGCGTGCCGGCGGTATCGAAGCGGCGCTGACGTCGTTGGAAACGTTTGGCAGCAATCGTCCGCAATACACGATCCAGGTACTACAGGCAGAGTCGACGCTGCAGGATGAGCTGGGTGATCCGAAGGGCGCGTTGGCAACGCTCGATCGCGGTCTCAAGGAGTATCCCGATTCGAACGAGCTGCGGCTTGCGCGCGTCTTCCTGCTCGAGTCGCAGAACAAGGTGAGCGATGCAGTCGAAGAGTTGCGTGTCATCGTGCAGGAGCGGCCCGATGATCCGGCCGCGCTCAACGCACTCGGCTACACGCTCGTCGATCGCACGCGTCATCAGCGCGAAGGGCTGGAGCTGATCGAGCGTGCGCTTGCGATCACGCCGGACAACGGCGCCGTCCTCGACAGCATGGGGTGGGCCTTGCACAAGGTTGGGCGCCAGGAGGAAGCGTTGGAGCATCTGCAGCGTGCACGTCAGCGTGTGCAGGACGGCGAGGTCGAATTGCACGTGGGCGAGGTTCTGGCTGCATTGGGCCGCAAGGAAGAGGCACTGCAGGTATGGCAGGCGGCGGCGCAGCGATTTCCGGAAAACACCGATCTGAAAGAGCGGCTGAAGAAGAGCGCTAAATAGCGTGTGCAGGGGTTGGACACGGGCGGCGTGGGTCGCGGTGCTGCTCGTTTTTGCGGGCTGTACCACGACGGGTCCGCGCGTCGCTGCACCCGTTACGAGCTTGGAATCTCTCGCGAACTGGCAAGCCAATGGCCGTATCGCCGTCGCAGGCGCGCAGGGCGGAGGCTCAGGGAATTTCGAATGGCAGCAGGCGGAGTCGGCCTCGAACATCGTTATTCGCGGGCCTATCGGTATCGGCAGCCTGCGGGTCAGCCTGGATGCAGAGCATCCCGAGCAGATGCAGCTGGAATTGGGGGATGGGCGCAAGCTGCGGGCCGAGGCCGCGTGGGTCGAGCTCGAAAGGCAGTTGGGTGCTCCGGTCCCTGCAGCGAATCTGCGTTATTGGCTGTTGGGCCTTGCCGCGCCGAGCGAGCATGAGTGGCTCGAGCAAGGTGAGCGCAGCGCCGTTCTCCTGCAGGACGGATGGCACATCGAATTTCTCGAATACACGGTCGTGAACGGCCAACGCACACCGAGCCGGATCAAGGCGACCCACGGGCCTGCGCGAATCCGGCTGCTGATCAATCGCTGGCGCCTGGGCGATGAACCCCGCGGATGAGCTGCTCGGGTCGGCCGAACCTTGGCCGGCGCCGGGGAAATTGAATCTGTGCCTGCACATCGTGGGGCGGCGTGCGGACGGCTATCACCTGCTGCAATCGGCGATGCAGTTCATCAGCCTGGCCGATGAGCTGCGCTTCTACCGCCGGCCCGCGGGCCAGATCGAACGGATAGCCGGACCGGACGACATCCCGGTCGAGAGCGATTTGACGGTACGTGCGGCGCAGCTCCTTGCGCAGCATTCTGGTCATTCACAAGGCGTTGCCATCGCCCTCTCCAAGCGGATACCCGTGCAGGCGGGTCTCGGCGGCGGCAGTTCGGACGCGGCGACTGTGCTATTGGCCCTCAACCAACTGTGGGTCCTGGGGCTCACCCAGTCAGAGCTTGCCGCTGTGGGGCTGAAGCTGGGCGCAGACGTACCCTTCTTCATTCATGGCCATGCCGCCTGGATCGAGGGAATTGGGGAGCAGCTCACGTTTTTCGACTTGCCGGCCGCGTGTTACCTGGTCATCAAGCCGCAAGCGGCAGTCAGCACGGCCGAAATCTTTCAGGCGCCTGAATTGACACGTAATTCCCCCGTCACGACAATACGCGGCTTTCTCGCCGCGGGCGGGCGCAACGACTGCGAGTCGTGCGTTCGTGGCCGCTATCCTGAGATC
>JBEVDW010000114.1:0-6440 GCA_040513115.1 Steroidobacteraceae bacterium
ACGACCAGGTTGTCGAGCAGGGCCTGACGGATGGCCGCCACGTCGGGCTCACTCAACGGGTGGCTCAGGTCGATATCCAGAATCTCGGCACCGATCGTCGGCGTGAGTTTCCTGATGGTCAGTGGGGAGATCGATCGAGGTGCCGCTACCGGGGCTGATGTGGATTGCATGGTGTTGATCTCCTCTAGCTTGCACGTATCAGTCGGCCCGGTAGTGCGCCGGTGGCCTCGCCTTCGCGATACGTCGGCATGCCGTTGACCATCGTGAGCACGTATCCATCGGCATCTTGAGACAACCGCTTGCCGCCCGCCGGAAGGTCGTACACAACCTTGGGCGGATGCAATCGCAGGCGCGAGAAGTCGATGACGTTGATGTCCGCTCGCAGTCCAGGCGCTATCGTGCCGCGATCGGTCAGACCGATCGCGTCCGCACCTTGCCGGGTGAGCGCATGCACGACTTGCGGCAGCGGCAAGCCAACGCCGCGATCGCGCGCCCAGTGCGTGAGCATGTAAGTCGTGAAGCTGGCATCGCAGATGAGACTGCAGTGCGCGCCGGCATCGCTCAGGCCGAGGATGGTGTTCTCGTGCGCCAGCATGGTACGGACGCTGTCGAGGTTTCGATCGACGTAGTTGGCCGCCGGGACGTAGATGAGGCCGTGCCCGTCCTGCTCCAGCAGGGAATCGTAGGCGACTTCCGCTGCGTTTCTGCCGGTATGTTGCGCAATGGCGGTAATGCTCGATCCGGGCTCGGGCTCGTACTGCGGCGGATCCCCCAGCGCGAACATGCCAGACAGATTGGTCAATAGTCGCGCCATCGAGAAAGAGTCCACCGTGCGACCCGCGAATGCCTTGGCGATCTCTGCCCGACGCTGTTCGAGTGGTGCCGTGAACTCTTCCAGGATGCGTGCGCGAACGGACGCGTCGCGATAGGAGCGGAGCTTTTCTGCGAACGAGGCAAACTCCATTGCCTGCACCGTCGGACACAACGCGAACGGTGTGTACGACAACTCGAGGCCGAGAAACAAACCCACAGGTCGTCCGCAGACCTGCGCGCGAATCGGCAGTCCATCGCGATTGGCTTGTTCGATTCGCTCCAGCAGCGCCCGCCAACGGGTTGGTGCGTGGGGCTGTTGAACGAGCGTGAGACTCAGAGGCCGGCGCGCCCTGGCGGCAATACGCCGGACCAGCTCGAACTCGGCATCGATGTCCTCGAAGTCGGAAATCATCTGCAGCACGCCTGTGCCGTTGTCCGCAACCGCACCCGCAATTTCGATGAGCTCATGTTGGGATGCTTGCAACGTCGGCGTATGCGCACCGTCGCTGGCCCGGTGGTTGATGCTGCGTGAAGTCGAGAAACCAAATGCGCCGGCTGCAATCGCTTCGCGTGCGATCGTGGTCATCTGGTCGATGTCTTGCGACGTAGCAGCCTCGCGATCGGCAGCACGCTGGCCCATCACGAACACACGCAGTGGCGCGTGCGGCAGTTGAGCACCGATGTCCATGTCGTAGTGGCGGCGGCTCAAACTGTCGAGATACTCAGGAAAGCTCGTCCAGTTCCAAGGCAGCCCTTCGGTGAGCACGATTTCGGGAATGTCTTCCACGCCTTCCATCAGATGCACGAGGCGCTCGCGATCAGCGGGTTTGCACGGTGCGAAACCCACCCCGCAATTACCCATCAAGGCCGTCGTGACACCATGAGCGGAGAGTGGCAGCAGTCTTTCCGCCCAAGTCACGTGCCCATCGTAGTGTGTATGCAGATCGACGAAGCCAGGTGTGACGAGCAGGCCTCGTGCATCCACCTCCTCACGGCCGGAGCCGCTGACGCGGCCCACCGCGGCAATGAGACCGGCGCGCACCGCGACGTCACCTTCGTACGGTTCGCCCCCCAAACCGTCGACGATGGTGCCGCTGCGAATGATCAGGTCGTACGCTGGCATGCGTGCTCCTGCTCACACTGCGACCCTCTATACAGACCCCTTGCAGTCAATTCGCCGCCGTTGCGCCGGACTTCAACCATGTGACGTCGTCCTCCGAAAGCCCTGAAGTTACGCCGTGTAGAGACATCGGCAAGATGGGGTTGTTCACGCGACGCTCTCGCTGCAATGCCGCAGGCACGCGTAGACGCCGTGCGGTGGAGGAAGTACGCACGAGTCGCCGAACGCGACGTGTTGCCTGAAACACGAGCCAGCGGGGCCATCGAGCGAAGAGGGCGTATGCGCCCTCTTGCGCCAACCCCGTCTAGGGCCGAGGCGATCTCGCTCTCATGAAGATGCCGTAACTCGCTGGCGAGCGGTCAGGCACCATCGCGGAAAGCGCAGTTCGACTTTCCTCCACGTACTCGCGCATGGCCGGCCCGATCACCGGATGCTTCTGCAAGTGACGCCACCAGACAGCGAGTTTGGGGTTGTCGCTGAAAGGCTTCTCCGGATCGAATGCCGTGAATCCGAGATTTTCGGTCGTCGTCATGTAGAGCGACGTCTGGAACAGAAGGAACGTGTACACCATCATGCAATCCGCAAGGGACGCGTCGTTTCCATACGCCCAAGGTCCGGCGCCCATGACCTGCTCCAGTTCCCGCAGGCTGACTTTCAGATAGTCCTTGATCTCTGCAACCCGCTTGTCGACGCGCGTGAGTGGATCGATGTGGTGGGTGAGATTCCATGCCTGCGACGTCACGTAGAGATCGCACATCCGGCACAGCATTCGGACCCGCGCCCTGTCATACGGATCGCTCGGCAACAAGGGGGGATCCGGATAGCGATCATCCAGGTATTCGCAGATCGTCGTCGACTCACCCAGGTACTTGCCATCCACTTCCAGTGCGGGAATGCGACCGGTGGGATTGATCTCCCTCATGTATTTCGTGTCGCCCATGATCTGAATTGTTGGCAGCTCTGCTGCAGGATTCTTTCTCAGTAGTGCGACGCGCTCCATCATTCGCCCCATGCTTTCCTCAGCGGGGGGTGGAACCAGTGGCAGCTCGATCCCCTTGAGCCTGGCGACGAGCAGAACCCTGCTGACAAACGGCGACACGGCCATTCCATACAATTTCATAGTGTCCCCCGATGAAGAAGTGGAATCCTCGACATGTGCTTGGCGTCGATGACACCGCCCGCTCACGTGACCGCCATACCGATCGACTTGCGTGATGTCAACGTCTGTTGACAGACTAACACACCGATGCGCGCGCTCAAATCAGCGAGACGTGGGGAACCGTGCCGAGGGAGCGGGGCGCTCGCTCGGCATGATCAAGCCAACAGAGGTGCGGTTCGATCTCGGAGAAGTGATCGAACCGTGGGGAACGAGGTCGTTATGCCTCGACGCGAACGGGGATTTTCCCGATCTTCCGCTGCCACTCCACCGGCCCGCTCTCATGCACCGACGAGCCCTTCGAGTCCACCGCGACTGTGACCGGCATATCCTTTACTTCGAATTCGTAGATCGCTTCCATGCCCAGATCGGCGAAGGCCACGACTCGGCTCCCGCGAATGGCTTTGGATACGAGATAGGCTGCACCGCCGACCGCCATCAGGTACGCAGCACGATGCTGCTTGATGACTTCCACCGCTTCCGGGCCACGCTCGGCCTTGCCCACCATCGCAATCAAGCCCGTCTTGCCGAGCATGAGCTCGGTGAACTTGTCCATGCGCGTCGCTGTGGTCGGACCAGCAGGCCCGACGACTTCGCCTGCGATCGGGTCGACGGGTCCGACGTAGTAGATGACGCGATTGGTGAAATCGAGGCCTTCCGGCAGCGGCTTGCCCGCTTCGATCAATTGGCTGATGCGCTTGTGAGCCGCATCGCGGCCGGTGAGCATCTTGCCGTTCAACAGCAGCCGCTGGCCCGGCTTCCAAGAGGCCACTTCCTCACGCGTGAGCGTATCGAGATTGACGCGCACCGAATCGGGCGCAGCCTGGAACGTGAGCTTCGGCCATAGATCGAGATCGGGCGGATCGAGCTGCGCGGGACCGGAGCCATCGAGCACGAAGTGTGCGTGGCGCGTGGCAGCACAGTTGGGAATCACGGCCACGGGCAGCGATGCTGCGTGCGTCGGATAGTCTTTGATCTTCACATCGAGCACCGTCGCAAGACCACCCAAGCCCTGCGCGCCGATGCCGAGCGCATTCACTTTCTCGAACAATTCGAGGCGCAACTCCTCGATCTTGTTCTGTGGCCCGCGCGCGCGGATCTCGTGAATATCGATGGGATCCATCAGCACTTCTTTCGCCAGCAACGTGGCCTTCTCTGCAGTGCCCCCGATGCCGATGCCCAGCATGCCCGGCGGGCACCAGCCGGCGCCCATCCCCGGCACCGTTTCCAGAATCCAATCGACGATGGAATCCGAAGGATTCAACATCGCGAGCGCCGCTTTGTTCTCAGAGCCGCCGCCCTTTGCCGCAACGGAAATCTCCACTTCATCGCCCGGCACCAACTCCATGTGGATCACCGCTGGCGTGTTGTCTTTGGTGTTCTTACGCTCGAATGCCGGATCGTTGACGATGGACGCGCGCAGCTTGTTGTCGGGATGGTTGTACGCGCGGCGCACGCCTTCATTGATCATGTCCGTGAGCGACAGCGTCGCATCCCACTTCACGTTCATGCCCACTTTCGCGAACACGGTCACGATGCCCGTGTCCTGGCAGATCGGCCGATGTCCCTCTGCGCACATGCGCGAGTTCACGAGGATCTGCTTGATGGCATCCTTGGCCGCCGGGCTTTGCTCCAGCTCATAGGCCTGAGTCATCGCGCGGATGAAGTCGGGCGAGTGGTAGTAAGAGATGTATTGGAGGGCGTCGGCGACGCTCTGGATGACGTCTGCTTGCTTGATCGTGGTCATGGGCGGCGGCGGGTGTACGGGAACGAGGTCGCGAAATCTAACACGGCTTCCAACTGCCGGGGTTCTCGTCCCTTTCCTGCAGTGGGAGCACGCCCTACAACAGCTTCGCCCCGTTCGGCACGGGCCTCTCGGGCCGCGCCAGCACCACGTGCCCATCCTCATTATGAAATCCGGTCACCAGCACCTCCGACGTGAACGGCCCGATGCGCTTCGGCGGGAAATTCACCACCGCGACTACCTGACGACCCACCAGATCCTCGCGCCGATACAGCGCCTCGATCTGCGCACTCGACACTCGCTCTCCGATCTCCGGTCCGAAGTCGATGCGCAGCTTCCATGCGGGCTTGAGGGCTTCTGGGAACTCCATGACTTCGAGCACGGTGCCGACGCGAAGCTCGACACGGGTGAACATCGTCGCAGGTGATTTTCTGCATAGATTGGCTCGGTTGGTCTTGAGGATTGCGATCTGGTTTGCTTGCAGCAGAGCAGCCCCGTAACATAGCTTCATAGTCTTACTTTCGTCTTACCCAGGCGAACCCATGTCGACGACAAAGCTGTCCTCCAAAGGCCAGATCATCCTACCCAAGGCCGTGCGCGACGCGCATCGATGGGCTCCTGGCACCGAGTTTTCAGTGGAGACGCTGGACGAAGGCGTCCTGTTGAGACCGCTCCATCCGTTCGGGAAGACCAAGCTCGAACAGGTTGCGGGGTATCTGCGCAGGCGCGGAGCAAAAGCACGCTCGGTTGAAGAAATGGATGCTTCCATTGCGAAGAACGTAAGGAAACGTCGTGCAAGCGGTCGATACTAACGTCCTCGTACGCCTGCTGACTCAGGACGATGCAGCGCAGTTCAAGCGCGCAACAGCGCTGTTCGAACGCGAGCAAGTATGGGTCGCCAAGACGGTCTTGCTCGAGACGGCTTGGGTGCTGCGTAGCCTGTACGCATTCGAGCAATCGCGGATCGTCGCAGCGCTCCGTGCCGTTGCCGGACTGGAGAACGTCCTCATCGAGGACGCATCCGCCGTCTCTCGGGCTTTTGACCTGACAGACGCCGGTGTGGATTTTGCCGATGCGTTGCACGTGATCAGCATGGGCAATGCAGCCGCGTTCGCAACGTTCGACCGGAAATTTGCGACAAAGGCCAAGAAGCTGGTTCCAGTTGTCGTTCTGTAGTGACGTCTAGGGCGCGTCAGCTTCAGGACACCCTCTATTCCAACGCCTCCACGTTCGCCGCACCCGGTGCCACCATCGGCATCACATGGCATTCGCATCGATCGGAATGCGCAAGAGAGCGGGGCCGCGCTGGGTCAGCAGCGTGCTCCACTTCGACGTTTCCACATCCGCGGCCGCAATGCCGAACGCGCGTGCGATCGCGACGAAGTTGCTCGGCTGCGAATAGCGCGATGCCATGAGGTTACCGCCGTAGAACAATTGTTGTTGCTGGTGCACGAGGCCGAGCGCGGCGTTGTCGAAGAGGATGATTTTCACATTCGCCCGCAGCTCGGCCAGGGTTGCGAGTTCCTGGATGTTCATGAGCAGACTGCCGTCGCCCGTGAAACACAGGACGGTTGCTTCCGGATGCGCGAGCGCAGCACCCATCGCGG
>JBEVDW010000115.1:0-7839 GCA_040513115.1 Steroidobacteraceae bacterium
GCGATCGAGTCATAGCCCGCCGGTTGCAGCAGCACGGTGATGACGTGCCGTTGCGCGAACTGACGGATGAGCAGCTCATCAGCGGGTGTGAGCGCATTGAGTATGCGGATGATCATGGCCGCACCGCGGTCACCCGCTGCCAACTCGATCTGCGGCACGCGATCACGGACCGAGAGTGCGCTCACGAGATCCGACAGCGGCTGCAGCATCGCATCGAATGGTGGCTGCAAGACTTCGCAGCGCTGCAAGTCTGCGATGAATGAGCTGGCGCGCTCGCGAAATCCTATGACGGTCTTGCGTTTGGCCGGCACCCAACGCGCTGCCAGGCGAGCACGCCGCCGATAGGTCCAGCGATCGGCAGTGAGTGGCTCCAGGACAGTCGCAGGCTGCACACGGCCGATGCGCTCGAGCGCCTGCATGAGCTGGGCTTGCTTGAATGCCAGTTGCGATTCCGGCGCGAGGTGCTGGAGCACGCAACCGCCGCAGACACCGAAGTGAATGCAGCGCGGCTCCACCCGATCCGCCGCAGGTGCGAGCACCGCCCGCAGGCGTCCTTCATCGAAATTGCGCTGCCGCTTGAACGGCGTCCATTCGACACGCTCGCCGGGCAATGCATCCATGATGAACGCCGTCTTGCCTTCATGGTGGGCAACGCCACGGCCTTCATGATCGAGATCCGTAACGTCGCTCGTGATGAGCGCAGCGGGCTTACGCGCCATGTGTAACCGGATCGGCAGGCCACGCCTCGAGGAACTCCAGGAAATGCGGCTTGGCTTCACGTCCCAGCGTTTCGCGCACGCGGGCAATCTCAAAGGCATGTTCCTCACGCGATAACCGTCCCCGCATGAGCTCGAAGCGCAGGAAGATCAGGAACGTGTTCAGCACATCGGTTTCGCAATAGTTGCGGATGCGCTCGATGTGCCCGTGTTGATAGGCATCCCAGACCTGATCGCCGCTCATGCCGAGCTTCCCGGGAAAGCCCAGCAGTTGCGCCATGTTCTGCAGACTCACGCGCGCACGCCCCTGGAAGCCCGACAACACGTCCATCAGATCCAGGTGACGCCAGTGATACCGATTCAGATAGTTGTTGAAGCGAAACACCTGATCCTCATCGCCGACTTCCCAGTAGCGCGGCGCCTGGATGCCATGACGCAGCGCGCGATAGTGCAGGACCGGCAGATCGAAACCACACCCGTTCCACGACACGAGGTCCGGCAGAAAGCGATCGATGCCATCGTAGAAACGCTGAATGATCTCGGCCTCGCCGGCCTGCGGATCTCCGAGGCTCCAGACCTTGAACGTGTCGCGTGTTCGCAGAGCCACCGAGATGGCGACCACCTTCTGCTGTTCGAGCGACAGGAACTCCGTTCCCGAGTCCTGGCGCTTGCGCGTCTGCATCACATACGCGATGTTCTTGTCGCTCAGGCCCTCGAGCCCATACAAGCGACGCCCGAACTCCACGTCGGGAATGGTTTCGATGTCGAAGACGAAGATGGCCATGGCTCGAGATAAGTAGGAGTTTCGCACGGTTGCGGCGCTGGGCAGCTGGCCAACTGGTCGGCTGGCCAGACAAGAGCGCACGGTACAGCCCTTCTGGCCAGCGGGCCAACTCGCCAACCAGCCGGCTAACCGCTCTGCCTCATCAACACGGCGACTGCAACGACCAGTCCCGCCTCATCCGTCAGCGTGACATGACCTTCGCCGATGCCGAGCTCACGACGAATCTTCTCGCCGCGCTCGGACCAGACGATCTCGGGCTTGCCCAGCGCGTTCGGCACCACGCCGCAATCGCGAATCCACATGCCGTGAGCGAACCCCGTCCCCATCGCTTTCACGATGGCCTCCTTGGCCGCGAACCGCATCGCCAGGAAACGGACGGCACGGCGGCCGGCTTCAGCGAACGCGGGCTCCTCCTCTCCCATCAGCAAGTGCTCGGCGAAACGCTGACCGTGGCGTTCGTAGATCTTTTCGATCCGAGCAAGTTGAACGATGTCGGTGCCGATGCCGAAGATCATGCCGAGTTGCATACTCCAAGGGGCGATGCGGGTACCCTCCCCGCTGCGCAGGAGAGGGAAAAAGCAGGGGTCATTCGCGCGTCCGCCTCAACGCCAGCATCACCTGCCGCGTCTTCAGCTCCCGCCCATCAAGGACCCGATCCAAGGCTGCACGCGTCAATGCCCGCAGCTGGTTCGCGATCTCCACATCGTCGAGCTGTTCGCTCGCGAGGGCGCACAACGCGGCGCCGGAAAGTACCAAGCTTCCCTCAGCGACGCCAGCACACGCGACGGGCCCCTGTTCGAGCCGATAGTAATAGGCACGCTCGGCAGCGATCGGCTCGCCGGAAATGGCGTCCCGTTCGAGCGACAGCCCGTAGCCAATCGACTCCAACAACCGCTTCTCGAAAATACGCAGCACGGCAGCCGCATGGGTCGCCGACTTCAATGCCTCCAAGGCTTCGGCGTACAGCGTGAACACGTCCGAATGCGTATCGTGCCGCGCAAATAGCTTCATGAGCAGCTCGTTCAAATAGAAGGCACTCACGAGCTGCGATGCGGGGATGTCCCGAAATTGACCATCGAACTCCGCATGGGTGAGCTGCCCTGCTTCGCCGCGTCCGGACCATGACACGAGCAGTCGGTTGAACGGCTGGAGTATCGATCCGAGCGCACTGTAGCCCTTGCGATTCGAGCGCGTGCCGCGGGCAAACAACGACACCCGGCCGTGATCGCGAGTGAACAACTCGATGATGCGACTCGTCTCGCGATACGGCCGCTGGTGCAGCACGAAGGCGGGCTGCAAACTGACGCGGTGGCTGTCGGCGCTCATGCGGTAAGGAGGCCTACCACACGGCTCACGGCGCCTCGTACCCCAACTGCCGCAGCGCCGTTTCGTTGTCCGACCAGTTCTCTTTCACCTTGACCCACAGCTCGAGGTGAATAGGCCGGTCGAGCAGGCGGTTGATGTCCAGGCGTGCAGTGCGGCCGATTTCCTTCAGTTGTTCGCCGCCCTGTCCGATGACGATGGCTTTCTGCCCGTTGCGCTCCACCCAGATGATGGCGTGGATGACGAGGCGGCCCTTCTCTTCCGCCATGCGCTCTATCTGTACGGTCAGGCCGTACGGCAACTCCTGTCGCAATCGCAGCGTCAGCTTCTCGCGAATGATCTCGGCGATCTGGAATTCCGTGCTGCGATCCGTGTACTGATCTTCCGGGAAGTGTGGCGGCGATTCGGGCAGGTACTTCGCGACGAGCTTCGCGATGCGATCGGTGCCATCACGCTTCAATCCGGAGAGCAGCAGTACCTCCCCGAACTCGGCTTTGCGGCCGATCTCTTCGATGAAGGGCAGCAACCGCTCCCGCCCTCGCACCTGGTCGACTTTGTTGATGAGCAGGATGATCGGACGGGCCACACGCTTCAAGTCCTCGAGCACGCGCTCGTCTTCATCCGTCCAGCGCAGCGCTTCGATCATGAAGAGATTCACATCGGAATCGGCGAGGGAGGACAGCGCTGCGCGATTCATGTGGCGGTTCATGGCGCGCCCACCGCCGGCGTGCAAACCGGGCGTATCGACGAAGATGATCTGGACGTCAGGTTCGGTCAGGATGCCGAGAATGCGATGCCGCGTGGTCTGCGGCTTCGGGCTCACGATGCTGAGCTTGCGGCCCAGCAGTGTGTTCATGAGCGTGGACTTGCCCACGTTCGGTCGGCCGACGATGGCGGCAAAGCCACAGCGAGACGACGACGACAGTTCGCTCAACTCTTGGCTCCGGGCAACCCATCGAGTACTCGCTGCGCGGCGGCCTGCTCGGCACGTCGACGCGAGGCGCCGCTACTGCGTTCGCGCAAGTGCAGCGCGTCCACGATGCAGGCCACATGAAATACCTGATTGTGGGCCTCGCCCTCAATCGCTTCGACCACGTACACGGGCAGCGGCAAACCACGTGCCTGCAACGCTTCCTGTAAGCGCGTCTTCGGATCCTTGAGTTCCGCGGCGCTCGGCAATCGATCCAGGCGCGGTCCGCTCAAGCGCTCGATCACCGCCGCGGCTTGGTCGAAACCGCCATCGAGGCAGATCGCTCCCAGGAGCGCTTCAAAGGCGTCGGCGAGGATCGACTTGCGCCGGAAGCCGCCGCTCTTCAGTTCGCCCGAGCCCAAGTGAAGGTAGTCGCCGAGTCCCAGCTCCATCGCGATCTCAGCCAGCGCCTCGCCGCTGACGAGGCTCGCTCTGAAGCGGGACAGGTCGCCCTCGTTGGCGTTGCCGAATTCCCGAAACAACAGCATGGCCGTCACGCAGTTGAGCACGGCGTCGCCCAGGAACTCCAGGCGCTCGTTATGCGCACCGCCGGCACTGCGATGCGTCAGAGCCGCTTCGATGAGCGCAGGGTCGCGACACGTGTAGCCCAGTCGCTCCTGTACCCATGCTGCCGCGGTCTTCAATCGCGCTACTGCTCGATCTCGACGGTCTTGTCGAAATCGACGACCAGCGAGACGTTGGCTACAAACGGTGCTTCGGCGCGATAAAACGCGCGCATCGTGACGCCGTTGCCCTGCTTGTGAATCTCCATGTCCTTGGGCTGGATGCTCTTGATGTCCTCGATGGTCCACCGTCGGTCGAGCGACGTGCGCAGCTGCGCCACGGTGACCGGCTCGCCGTTATATTCCTTCGCCACCTGCTCCATCGCCCGCACGACTTCCATGTACTCGAAATACAAGGGTACCAAGCGAATCCCGGCGTACACGCCGACGCCCAGGATCGCGAGAATAATCACCATACCGAGGAACGTCGCGCCGCCTTGTCTTGCTCGCATGATGTCTCCCACTGCCGATTGTTATTGCTACTGAATCCGATCGCCGATGCGGCTCCAGATCGGAGCGGCCTCGGGCAAACGCCAGTTCAACCAGATGCGCACCGCCTTCCCGACGAGGTTGCGCTCGGGCACCAGGCCCACTTCCGGATAGCGACTATCGCGGCTGTTGTCGCGATTGTCGCCCATGAAGAAGTATCGACCCTCCGGCACGACGACTTCGAACGGCTGACCATCGCCGTAGAAGTAGGGCCAGCGCTCGGGCATGAACAGCACGCGGTGCCGCACACCGGACAGGTTTTCCTCACCGATGCGTGCACCGTCATGACGCAGGCCCTTGTAGATGCCGGCCGGCTTCACGGGCACCAGCTGACCGTTGACCACGAGCTTGTCCTGAAACACCGCGATGTGATCGCCCGGCAACCCGACGAGTCGCTTGATGTAGTTGGTCGAAGGGTCCGAGGGCAGTCGGAACACGATCACATCGCCGCGCTTGGGCGCACCCGTTTCGATGATCTTTTCGTTCAGCACCGGCAAACGCAAACCGTAAGCGTATTTGTTGACGAAGATGAAGTCGCCGTCCAGGAGCGTCGGCATCATCGAGTCGGAGGGGATGCGGAATGGCTCGAACAGAAACGAGCGCACCAGCAGCACGATGAGAATGACGGGGAAGAACGAGCGCGCGTATTCGACGAGAGTCGGCTCGCGCACCGGCGTCGTGTTCCCGGCAGCGGCCACACGGCGCGGCTTGAAGAGGAGCGCATCGATGCCCCAGATCGCACCGGTTACGGCCGTAGCCACCACGAGGATGAGTGAGAAATCCACGGTCATAGCGGGAACATGCCTCAACTAAGCCACGCGGGGTGGCAACGCACCGCACAGTTCTTACGGGAGGGACTTGAGGCTTGGGACTTGAGGCCAGGAGAACGATTGGTTACCCCTCAAGCCTCAGGTCCCAAGCTCCATGCCCGGAAAGCCTATTTGTCCTTACCGACGCGCAATACCGCGAGGAACGCCTCCTGCGGGATCTCGACCGAGCCGAGCTGCTTCATGCGCTTCTTACCTTCCTTCTGTTTCTCGAGCAGCTTGCGCTTACGGGAGGCGTCACCGCCGTAGCACTTGGCCGTGACATTCTTGCGCAGCGCCTTGACGGTGGCACGCGCTACGACATGACTGCCAATGGCTGCCTGCACCGCCACTTCGAACATCTGGCGGGGGATCAGTTCCTGCATCTTGTCGACCAGCTCGCGGCCGCGCTGATACGCATTGTCCCGGTGCACGATGATCGACAGCGCATCGACACGATCGCCGTTGATCAGGATATCGAGCTTCACCATGGGCGCAGCCTCGAAGTGGCTGAACTCATAGTCGAACGAAGCATACCCGCGGCTGACCGACTTCAGGCGATCGAAGAAGTCCAGGACCACGTCCGCCATCGGCAACTCGTATTGCAACGACACCTGGCTGCCGAGGTATTGCATCTTCTTCTGTCGGCCGCGCTTCTCGGTGCACAGCTTCAACACGGCGCCGACGTGCTCCGGCGGCAACAGCAGATTGGCAACGATGATCGGCTCGCGCAGCTCCTCGATCTCGTTCGTCGGGGGGAGCTTTGCGGGATTGTCGACGTAGACCAGCTGACCGCTCGTCGTCAGCACTTCGTAGACTACGGTCGGTGCGCTGGTGATGAGGTCCAGGTTGTACTCGCGCTCCAGGCGCTCTTGCACGATGTCCATGTGCAGCAGGCCGAGGAAGCCGATGCGGTAACCGAAGCCCAGGGCCGTGGACACCTCCGGCTCATAGTGCAGCGCCGAGTCGTTCAACTTGAGCTTGGCGAGCGCGTCGCGGAAGGCCTCGTAATCATCCGACTTCACGGGGAACAGGCCCGCGAACACGCGCGGCTTGATCTGCTTGAAGCCGGCCAGCGGCTCGCTGCACGGCTTCGCTTCGGTCGTGATCGTGTCGCCGACGGGCGCGCCGTCGATTTCCTTGATACCGGCGATGACAAAGCCGACCTCGCCCGTGGAGAGTGTCTCGCTACCCAGGGACTTCGGCGTGAAGCGGCCGAGTTTGTCGATGGTGTGGCTGCGGCCGGTGGACCACACCCGGATCTTCTGCCCCACGCGCAGCTCGCCATTCATGACTCGAACCAGCGAAACCACACCCACGTAGTTGTCGAACCAGGAGTCGATGATCGACGCCTGGAGCGGCGCCTCCGGATCGCCCTGCGGGGCAGGAATGCGCTGGATCAATTGTTCAAGGAGCTCGGTAACGTTCTCGCCGGTCTTCGCGCTTACGCGGACCGCATCGTGCGCCTCGATGCCGATGATCTCTTCGATCTCCTTGATGACCTTGTCCGGGTCGGCGGACGGCAGATCGATCTTGTTGATGACCGGCATGACTTCCAGCCCTTGATCCAGGGCTGTGTAGCAGTTGGCAACGCTCTGCGCCTCCACGCCTTGCGCCGCATCCACGACCAGCAATGCGCCTTCGCACGCGGCGAGCGAGCGCGACACTTCATACGAGAAGTCCACGTGACCCGGCGTGTCGATCAGGTTGAGCTGATAGCGCTCGCCGTCGCGCGAGCGGTGGTACAACGTGACGCTCTGCGCCTTGATGGTGATACCGCGCTCGCGCTCCAGCGCCATCGAGTCGAGCACCTGATTTTCCATCTCCCGTGCTTCCAATCCACCGCACAGCTGGATGAAGCGATCCGCGAGCGTGGATTTGCCGTGGTCGACGTGCGCGATGATCGAAAAATTGCGGATCAGCTTCATCAATACCGGCCAAGTCGACGGGGGAAGAGGATCTGCCGAGCCGGCTCATCGGCGCTGCAGGTGCAAAACGGGCGCGGATTATACGGGCTAGCTCAGTCCAAATGGGCCCGGACACGCTCGGAGTCGACCCGGTACATGCAAACCACGTCACCGTCGATCACAAGGACGGGAATTTTCAGGCCGTATCGCGCTTCGAGCTCAGGGTCCGTCGTAATGTCGATTAGGCGAACCTTCTCGACCTCTGGTCCGAGCAGGTCTGC
>JBEVDW010000116.1:0-3189 GCA_040513115.1 Steroidobacteraceae bacterium
ACATCACCGCCCCCACCGAAATTGCCGCTGCGTACGACCATGCGCAGTGCGTTGCCGCTCTTCATCTCGTCATTGACGATGGCCTCGACCTGTCGCAGGTAGCGATCCAGATAGGCGAGGCTCGAGCCTTCGGGTGCCGTCACGTTGATCTGCACCATCGCGCGATCTTCCGTGGGCACGTATTCGGTAGGCATGACTCGATACAGCACACCCGCGAGCACCAGCGAGACCATCGCCAACCCAACCAGTGTCCACGGCTGACGAATCGCCACGCGCAGCCAGCGCTCGTAGTGTGCAGAGAGGGTGTGGAAGAACCGCTCGATGTAGACCGTGACACGGCCACGTACGATGCCGCCTGCGAAGAACTTGGAGGTCATCATCGGCACGAGCGTGAGCGATAGCAGCGCCGAGAAGGCCACTGCTGCCGCGATGGTGATGCCGAACTCGCCGAACAGGCGGCCGAGGTTGCCCGGCAAATAGGAGATCGGCAGAAAGACCGCGATCAGCACGATCGTGGTGGCCATCACCGCAAAGCCGATCTCGCGGCTGCCGTCGATGGACGCCAGCAGTGCCGGCTCGCCCATCTCGATGCGACGGACGATGTTTTCCAGCACCACGATCGCATCGTCCACTACCAGGCCGATCGCGAGCACCGCACCGAGCAGCGTCAACACGTTGATCGAATATCCCGCGATCGCCATCACGATACAGGCTGCGATGATAGAGACGGGAATGGTCAGCGCGGGAATCAGCGTTGCACGCAACGTGCCCAGGAACGCATAGATGACGACCAGCACGAGCGCCAGCGCGACCACGAGCGCATGTTCGACTTCATCGAGCGAGGCAACCACGAATATCGAATTGTCGACGTTCAGCTCCACGCGCATGTCCGGCGGCAGGCCGGCTTTGACGCGCTCGATCTCAGCACGGATGCCGCGCGAGACGTCCAGCACGTTGGCAGTCGAGGTCGGAATGATCGCAATGCTGATGCCGGTGACCCCGTTCGTCCGCGACAGCGAGCGCGGATCCTCGGCGTCGCGTTTGATCTCTGCGACTTCGCCCAGACGCACGAGATAGCCGTCCTTGCCCTTGCCGATCACCAGGCCGCGAAAGTCCTCGTCTGTGTAGAACCCCGTGTCCATGCGCAACGAGAATTCGCGCTGCGTGGATTCGATGCGTCCCGCCGGCAGCTGCACGTTCTCCCGCCGTAAGGCATCTTCCACGTCCTGCACCGTGAGCCCGCGACCCGCGAGCGCCTTGCGATCGAGCCAGACGCGCATGGCATAGCGGCGCTCGGCCGTGATGCGCGCGAGCGCCACGCCTTCCACCACGGAGAAGCGATCGAGCAGGTAGCGATCAGCGTAGTCGTTGATCTCGAGGATGTTGCGTTTGTCGCTCGCAACGTTGATGAAGATGATGGGGTCGGTGGAGACGTCGACCTTGGTGATCTCCGGCGGATCGGCCTCTTCCGGCAAATCGCCTTGCACGCGCGCGACGCGATCGCGTACGTCATTGGCCGCGGATTCGATGTCGCGGTCAGCCGCGAATTCGATGGTGATGCGCGAGCGTTCCTCGGCGCTCGACGAGGTGAGCTTGTCGATGCCCTCCAGGCCCGCAACCTGGTTCTCGATGATCTGTGTGATCTTGGATTCCACCACCGCCGCGGTGGCACCGCGGTAGCGCGTTTCGATGCTCACGACCGGCGCGCTGATATCCGGATACTCGCGCACTGCCAGACGCATTGCCGCCATCAACCCGAGAATCACGAGCAGCAGGCTCACCACCGTGGCGAATACGGGGCGTCGCACCGACAGCTCGGAAATCATCATGCAGGCAGCCCGCCACGGGCGACGACGTGCACGGGTGTGCCGTCACGAACCTTCTGGGTTCCCTCGGTGACCACCTGCTCGCCCGGCGCGAGGCCCTTCACGATTTCGACTTCGCCTGGACGCCGCCGGCCGATCTGCACTTCGATGCGTTCGGCTTTACCGTCGCGCACGACGAATACGAACTGACGCTCACCTTGGGGAACGAGCGCTTCTTCGGGCACGACGAGGGCCGGCGGCTCGGCACGCATGAGGCGCACCGTCATCAACATACCGGGTTTCAACCGTCGATCCGTATTGTCGATGCGGGCGCGCACGACAATCGAGCGGCTCACCGGATCGACACGGCTGTCGATGCTCGCAACCGTGCCCTTGAATGGCTGCGCCGGATACGCAGCACTGAGTGCGTCGATCTGCTGGCCTTCCTTCAAGACCGGCAAGAAAATCTCTGGCACGGAGAAATCGAGCTTGATGATGCGCGTGTCATCGAGCGTGGTGATCACCGTGCCCGGGCTGACGAAACTGCCGACGCTGATGTTGCGCAATCCAACCCGACCCGCGAAGGGCGCGCGGATGGTGAGATCGTTGAGCAGTGAGCGGGCCGCAGCTACACGTGCCTCGTTCGCGCTCAACGTCGCTTGCAGTTGATCGAGCTGCGCCTCCGACAATGCCCGCGTCTGATACAGCTCGCGACTGCGCTTGAATTGACTACGGCTGTCCTTCAGCGCCGCGTCCGCTTCCGCGAGATTGGCGCGCGCCTCTTCGCTGTCGAATTCCACGAGCACGGCGCCGGCCTTGACCTCCTCGCCTTCGTGGAAGCGGATTGCCGAGACGCGATTGGACACCTTCGCAGTAACATCCAGCGCCTCGTTGGCGCGCGCCGTGCCGATGGCCTCCACGACGTTACCGAAGTCCTTGTGCGTGGCTTCGCTCACCACGATGGCCGTCGATCTGCTGTCGGGCTTGGCGCGAGCCGCATCGTTCTCGCGCCCCTTCATCAACTCGCTGGCCTGCGCGGGCGCGTCGTTATCGGCGCACGCCGTCAGCAAAGCAAGCACGCCCACAAGCGCCAGGCATGTCCAGCGGCCAGCGAGAACGATGCCCTCACTTTCAGGGCTGGGTGGAAGCTTCGGCATGTACGAGTCGGCAGGGATGGCGGTTAGTGAGAGCGCGGCACAGGAACTTCGTTCCGTAACGCGGGGCGCTTGCTGGCCAGTCAGGCGACTAGCTAGTTTTCCATCGCGCTGCGCGCGACACCGAAGATATGAAACAGTCTATCGAGTGCCACCCGGGCACATGGATGTGCCCGCCGCCGGAGGTGGCGAGCGAAGGGGAAAAATCACACTTTTTCCCCTTCGCCTCA
>JBEVDW010000117.1:0-4661 GCA_040513115.1 Steroidobacteraceae bacterium
GCCACGGCGTTGATACGGATGCGCAATCCCTTGAGCTCGCCGGCAACCGTTCGAGTGAAAGCGATGACAGGTGCCTTCGAGGCCGCATACATGCTGGTGC
This sequence comes from Steroidobacteraceae bacterium, assembly GCA_040513115.1. GTDB lineage: Bacteria > Pseudomonadota > Gammaproteobacteria > Steroidobacterales > Steroidobacteraceae > DATELY01. The sequence goes on from JBEVDW010000117.1 coordinate 101, forward strand.
CAACGACGGCCTGTTTTGCCGCGGCGGATGCGACGTTCACGCTGCTGCCGGCCGCCATCATTCGCGCGGTGGCGGCACCTATCCCTGTGGCTGCGCCCGTGATCACCGCAACGGTGTGATCGAACGTCATAGAGATCACCTTTTAGGATTTCAACGCCGCGACAAAGCTTCTGCGGCCGCGTTCGAACCCGCGATGCGCCCGAAGATGACTCCGCACCCCAGCGAATTGCCACCCCCGATGTACTTGCCCACAACGCCACCAACCGCTTCACCCGCTGCGTAGAGCCCGGGGATTGCCGTATCGGACTGGTTCTCCACGCGAGCTTCCGCATCGATCTCCAGCCCAACCGAAGAGTTCACCATCGTCACCGCGCGCAATTCGGTTGCATAGAACGGCGCGTGAACGATGGGCATCGTCCGCCGCATGTCCTTGAAGAACTGATCATCGCGGCCGCGCGCAACGGCGTCGTTGTAGCGTTCCACATTGGCTTTCAGCGCACCCGCGTGAATGCCGGCTATCTGAGCGAGCTCAGCGAGCGTTTCGCCTTTGACAACCCTCCCCCGACTCAACTGCTTTTCGAGATTTGCATGCTCCCAGTTCGGACAGCGTGCGCCGGGATTGAAAGGATCCGCGTACTGGCTATCGCCGTCTGCCCCCGTGAACATCGCATGATCGAGAATGGCGCAGCAGCGCTGACCGGTTTGATGATTGATCAGTCCATCCATGACTGCGTAGGGGGCGGTCTCATCCGCAAAGCGGCGGCCCTCTTGATTGACGAACACGAGCCAAGGCGGCATGAAGCCTTCCACTTCTGTGTTGTTGAAGTGCGGGGCACGCAGCAACACGCCCTGATTCCAAGAAGAGCGTGCCACGGCTGCACCCACGGCAACGCCCAGCTGCACCGCGTCGCCATGATTCGTCGGTGCTCCAATGTAATGATGCCAGTCATCGTGTTTGGCGGCGTCTGGATAGTACTCGCGTAACAACTCGCGATTTGCGCCTAGACCGCCGCACGCGAGAACGACGGCGCCGCACGACAGTTCCTCACCGGCCGCACGGACACCGATCACACGATCCTTGGAGTCCGTGAGCAGTCGCTCGACGCGACTATTGCACGCGAATTCCACGCCACGACCGGCAGCATGGTTGTGCACCGTGTTGAGGTATTCGTAGCCGTAGCCTTCAGCCAGATGTCCGCGAGGTACCGGTTCGACACCGGCTCGATAGAGTTTTTCCGGTTTATAAACGACACCCATGCCGATGAGCCACTCGATCGCCGGCGCCGATTCGTCGCAGTATCTGCGCACGATTGCAGGCTCGAGCAGCCACTGATTGAAAGTCATGTAGTGCTCGAAGAGCGCATCTGCCGAGTCATGCACTCCGGCAGCACGTTGCACGCTCGTTCCAGCCGCGTACACGACGCCACCCGCCATGGACGTGGTTCCGCCCACTTTGCTTGCGGCCTCCAGCACCAGCACGCTCGCACCCTTCTCGCGAGCTGCATTCGCTGCGGCATGCCCTGCACCACCGGAACCCACCACGATCACGTCGAAATCTCTGGCCATTGATCTACACCTCTCGCATCTCGCTTTCAGAAGTGATGCATCTCACGACTTCCACGTGAGCCTGTCACGCTGTGGGGTCCGCACACTTCGCGTGGTGAGTCGATGCGCGCTGCCGGTCCTGCTACAGGATGCTTCTGCCGGCCGTGTGCCCTTCTCGAATGGCGGATTGCAGATCCCGAGGCGACAGCGCGTCGCCTGCGAGATGAAGCGAAGGGACCCTCCCTTGCAGGTCGCGCGCCAGATCATTCAGCGGGCTTTTTCCCGCAACCATCACCACGCTGTTTGCCGCAATGCGCCGAGTCCGATGGCTTTGGAGCGGTCGGATCACGCAATGATCGCGCTCGATGGTCACGAGGTGAGCTCGCGTGATGAGGTCGAACGATCCCTTCGCATACATTCTTTCGAGGGCCGGCTCGGCCCGGACAGCCATGTCGATGGATGGCGCGAAGCTCGCGCAGCGCGTCACAAACGTGACCGCGATGTCTTTCGCGAGCAGGTACTCGGTGACAGCGATCGCTTCATAGTCTCCACGATCGTCGTACACGAGTACGGACGCGCCGAGATTTCGATGCTTATCCGTCATTGCATCCGTGGATGAGAGCACGTGCGCCTGATCGATGCCCGCGACAGGCTCTCCAGGAACACTGATCAGCACACCATCATGAGCGGGGACGGCACCCGTTGCGACAATCACTACATCCGCGCTTTCGCGCTGCACATCGTCAACCTCCATGTATGAGCCCGTTCGCACGGATACTTCGAGTCTGAATATCTCACGTTCCATCCAGTCCGCGATGTCATAGATTCCGTGCAGCTTGGGTGCAAGCCTGGCCACCCGCAACGCGCCTCCCAAGTGCGGCGCTGCTTCGCACAGCGTCACGCGGTGACCACGTAGCGCGGCTGTGCGCGCAGCTTCCATGCCCGCCGGTCCACCTCCAATGACGAGCACCTTCTTCGGGTTGTCCGTTCGGCCGATCAAGTCCTCGCTGCGCGACGACTCGAAGCCGACTGCCGGGTTGACGACGCATCCCATTCGGTGCGCCATGCTGAGGATGCCTGCAACGCACCCCTGGTTGCAGCCGATGCACGGTCTTACCTGGTCCGGCCGACCGCTGCGCGTCTTGCTGATGAGTTCGGGATCTGCGATGAGCGGTCGCACGAATCCGACGAGATCGGCAATGCCATCGCGGAGCACCTGCTCGCCTTCCTCCAGTGTTCGCAACCGTCCGCAAACGATGCGCGGGACGCGAGAAGCGGCAGCTGCGATCGGCGCGCTCGAAGGCAACATCGAGCCGATCGGCTCCGACATCGACGGCAGCATCGCAGGGATCGAGTAGTAGCTGCCTTGGGATGCGTTGACGAAATCGATCAGGCCCTCCGCCTCGAGCTGACGCACGCATTGCGCACACTCCTCGATCGACAGACCGCCCGGCGCGAACTGGTCGGAAATGCGAATGCCAACGGGATACGTTGGGCTGACCGCGCTGCGCGCGGCGATCAACACTTCCCGCGTGAATCGCAGTCGATTATCCAACGAGCCGCCATAGTCATCGCAACGGCGATTGGTCAAAGGCGAGAGGAATTGATGCAGCAGATACCCGTGCCCAGCGTGAATCTCCACCCCATGCAACCCGCCCTGCTCGGCGCGCCACGCCGCTCTTGCGAATGCCGCCGCGATCTCGTGAATCTGATCGTGGTTCATCTCGACAGGAACGATGTTGGTGAACGGTGCGGCAAGCCTCGAGCTCGACCACGGTGGGCCGCCGTCGACCGGAGGCCAGTGGGCTCCGCCGTGCCACAGTTGATGGAAGACCTTCGCACCCGTGGGATGAATGGCACGAGAGAATCGCTGGTAGCCCTCGATGATACTGTCGTCCCACGAATGCAGATTGAAGCCAAAGCTCGATGGATGCACCGTCGCGAGATCGAGGAAGATCAACCCGACGCCCGCTTTGGCACGCGCGAGGTGGTAGGCAATCAGGTCTTCCGTGATGCGACTGCCGATGGTGAAGGACGTACCATGGCCCGGCCGACAGATCCGATTGGAAATCTCGACCCCATTGATGCGGATCGGTTCGAAAATGCGATGTAGGTTCATGCTGATGTCGCCCTCTGCGCATTTGAGTTTTGAACTATCGTTGCAGCGCCGCTGAACCGGACCTCAACTTAGCTGCTCACAGTTCCGAGCGTGTGCCCACTCGCGCGCGAAACGACGGCGTTCTTGACTCGATTCGTAATCAGCAGCTGTGTATGCGCCTGGCGCTGGGTTCAGCGCCATAGCATTGACCTCTTTTCAGAGAATCACATGAAAATTCATCGAAACTCCACCCTGCCAATTGATGTTGGTTGAGGAATCATTCACACCACCAAACGTTCATCGCGCCGGCCTTGCGTAACCTGCAGTCAGCAGCGAAGAGGCTTGGAGAGGGGTCGCCCGCACCGAGAGCGCACAGATACATATATATGTAGAGGATGGCTGAAGTCGCCGCATCCCCCTCAGCGCACGAACAAGGATGACGCCTGTGATGCTGCCTGCAAATATCTATGCAAGACATTGATTTATAATGAATGACGTAGCCGGTGAGGATCACATTCACTCGCGAACCCCCCTTGGAAAACTGGACTTCCTCGCCACGCAAAGCAGCGGTTGCTGTGACAGTTACCGTCGCGAATCAACAGGATCTAGGAGAGCCAATCGCTCGAGCACCACAGTCGAAGCTGTCGAGCCGCAGGACACGATCAGCGATCCCTGCTTGTGCCAACGGCCTGCGGCGAACAAGTCACCGATTCCATCCATGCCTGCCGTGCGCAGCTCGGTGTAGGCGCCAGAGTGTGCGTAGCACTCCGATTACACCGGCATTCCAAATTAAATCTGCCGCAGTTCCCTTTCGACTCGTTGACTCCCAATATCCGTGTCAAGCATTCGATAGGGCATGCCATCCAGAATGCGACTCCTGCTTGTGAGCCAGTGAGCCGCCTTCGTGGTGTCACCCAG
>JBEVDW010000118.1:0-5017 GCA_040513115.1 Steroidobacteraceae bacterium
CCGCCTGTTCATCGAGCCACGCATAGAATTCCACGTCTTGAATCATGTCGAGGTCCTCCTGCGCGAGCAGGTCGAGATCTTCCAGCGACGAGCTGTCTTGCGGCTGTTGCGTCTTGGTTTCGATCAGAACCGCAACTGCCGCAACGGCAGCCGCTGCAAGACCCGTAATGGGTGCCCACACGCGCCAGCGACGATGCGTGGCAGGCGAGGCAACCTCGTTCAGTGCAGTCGCGCGCGCTTGCGCCAGCTTCGTGCGCGTGGGTGCATCCAGCTCGGTCACGCTGCGGTCGAAGAGCGCCTTGGCGCGCCGTTCGAATTCGCTGTCGTCGTCGGGCGCGTTCACCACACCGTTCCCAAGCTCGCGCGCAGGCTGTGTACCGCACGTGAATAATGCGTTTTCACGCTGCCCTCGGAGCAGCCCATTGCCAGCGCAGTCGCGGCGACATCCAGGCCCTCGAAGTTGCGCAGCATGAATGCCTCCTGTTGCCTGGCCGGCAGATGAGCAAGCGCCTGTTCCAGCGCCTGTATGGCTTGATCCTCCATCAGCGTCTCGACCGCGCCCTTGTCCGGTGCTGCAACCGCATCCACGGGATCGGCCTCGTTCTCGTCGGATGAATGAAATCCCGGCACCCATGCCAATACCCGCTCGCGCACTTTGCGTCGGCGCTGATGGTCACGGATGCGGTTCTGGAGGATGCGATGGAACAGCGGTGGCCACTGCTCGCCCGGGCGATGGGCATAATGACGCGCAAGCTGCAGCATCGCGTCCTGCACGATGTCCAGCGCGTCGGCGTCGTTGCGCACGGCAATGCGTGCCATGCGATAGGCGCGTTGTTCGACACTCGCCAAGAAGCGGCCGAGTGCTGCCACCTGATCCAGAACCGTCCTCCCAGCTGCCCGCTGCCGCGTTGTTCTCGACTGGACCGCGGCTGCACCCAAGCGTAGCAAAGCCAGCTACCCATCGATCGCCTTTACTTCTGGGGCAGAACTGGAGGGGATAACGCAGTGGCGGGAGAGCGGTTGACAGGCTTCCTGCGCAGAACTGTCCAACTGCGTCCCCTCCCTCGCGGTGAGGGCAGAGAAGGGACGCAGAAATGGAATGGGTAAAGGTATCTAGTGCGGCTTGTTCAACCGCGTCGCCAGATCCGCATCGATCTGCTCAGGCGTGACATCCGGCTCGTAGCGCTTCACCACGTTGCCCTGCGGGTCGACCAGGAACTTGGTGAAGTTCCAACGCACGACATCGCTGCGCAATGACTCCGGATTCGTCTTCGCCAGCCATTCGTGCAGCATGTTGCCTTTGACCGGCTCGATGGGAATGGCACCCGGCTGTGTCGTGCGCAGATGTTTGTACAAGGCATGCGCGCGATCGCCATTCACTTCGATCTTGCTGAAGAGCGGGAAGCTCACGCCATAGTTTGTGGAACAGAACTGCTGGATCTCGGCTTCGGTGCCGGGTTCCTGATTGCCGAATTGGTCGCAAGGGAAACCAAGCAGCGTCAGCCCCTTGTCCTGGTACTTCCTGTACAGCGACTCGAGGCCCGTGTACTGCGGCGTGAGACCGCACTTGCTGGCGACATTGACGACCAGCAGCCACTTGCCCTTGTACGCGTCGAGCTTGGTATCTTTGCCCTCGATAGTGCGCGCCGAGAAATCGTGCACGTTCATTGTCATCGCTCCTGAATTTGATTTCGTATCGGGATAGTCGCCGCCGCGTGTGCGCGGGGCGTGCGCCTTCTACGCGCTAAGGTAGCGCGGACCCTGCGAGGAAGTCTAACCGGACCAATCGCCGTCAGAGATCCCTGAGGGAAGGATTTTCCGGAACGTTGCCTTCGCTCACCCGCGGCGGCTCCGGCGTGGCGCTGTGCTCATCATCGCTGTGCAGGCCCATCACATCCATGAGCGTATTGCGGCGCTCCAGGAGCACCAGGGCGAGCATGTCGAGGTTGAGCTCCGTCTCGCGCACCTTCGGGAACAGGTCGCCTTCCTCCTCACGCACGTGTGCTTCGACCAGACGACACAATCGATGCACGACATCGACGTAGTCCTTCGCATCCGAGGTGCGCGCTTCGACTTCGCGGATGGTCTGCTTGGCAGCAGCATGTTCCTCTTCGGCCCGATCGATGAGTGTGGGATCGGACAAAGCGGCCCGCGCTGCCGGATAGAAGATCTCTTCTTCGATCTGCGTGTGAATGCGCAACATCTTGCAGATGCGTCGGCCGATCGGGTCCAGCTGCAGCGCTCCGGCATGGTCGAAATCTGAAAAGAAGCGCTCGACGAGGCGGTGGTCGCGCTCGAGCACTGCCAGGGCATCCAAAGTCGATCCGAGCGGTGGGTTCTTGCTTGCCATGGTTGCTTCCTCGCAGGAATTGCTCAGCGATGTGCTGGGTGGTGGTGTGAATGCTCCGGTTTCGATGCGCCGACGGTGTCGGACGCATACGCACCGCGCGCCCCGAGAGGAGCGCCCTTGGCGACTGTCGTGTCCTTGACGGTTTGCCGCTCCATCTCGGAGTTGATCTCCGCGCCGAGAATGATGATGTACCCCGTCAGGTAGAACCACATCAGTAGGATCACTACTCCGCCCAGCGCGCCGTAGGTTTCGCCGTAGCTGCCGGAGTGGCGCACGTAGAGCGCGAACAGCACGCTGCCGATCAACCACAACGTCGCGGCGATCGCCGAGCCCCATGTCACCCAGCCCCACTGCGGGTCGGTTCGATCGGGAGCGTAGCGATACGCGATCGAAAGTCCTGTGACCGCCACCAGCCACAGCACGACCCAGCGTCCGACGAGAATTGCGATTTCGGTGGCCGGTCCCAGTGGCAACGCTTCGAGTACGAGCGGCACCGCAACGCCCAATAGCAGCACGATGAGGAAGCCGATCACGGCACCGAACGTGAAGGCGAGCGACACGAAGATCTGTTTGAAGAAGCCGCGCTCTTCGCGTTCGCTGTAGGCCACGTTCATGGCCGTCATCAGTGCAACCATGCCCTTACGCGCGCTCCACAGCGCCACGAGGATGCCGAGGGCGAGGCCAACGCCGAGGGTGTTGTCGCTGTGCGCCGAGAGTTGCTGTAGCTGCCGCTGCAGGATCTGCTGGCCCTCCGCCGGCAGAAAGCCCGCAAACTGTTGCATCTGCTGAGCCACATCGCCCGGCGACGCGAACATGCCATAGATCGATACCGCCGCGGCGAGCGCCGGAAAAGCAGCCAACAGTCCATACAACGCCAGCCCGGAGGCGATCAGAGAGACGTTGTCCTGTGCCAGCTCCGTTTTGACACGTAGGAGAATGTCGAGCCAACCTTTGCCGGGAATCTCACGCGGTGTGTGTGCGTCCCGGCCCCGCTCGCGTTCGGGTATCTCGCTCGATTGTTGGTAGGTAGTCACGCTCATCGGTAGGTCCCGTGCTGCAACGTTGCAGTTCTAATGTCACGCGCGGCGGTGGAAGTTCCGGCCTCCATCGAGGTGTTTGCCCGGCAGTGCCGGCATGGGTCGCACAGCCGGGCTGTAACTTTCTGGCGATGGCCGTGTTCTGAGCTTCAACCAACCTACCTTTCCAGTGGCTCGCACACCCTCGAATGCAATCACGACCGTGGAGTTCGCCAGCTTCATGCGCGCCTATCAGGACATGGTCTTCTCCACGATCGTGCGCATCACCAACAACGATGCGCACGCCGAGGACCTTGCCCAGGAAGTCTTCTTGAAAGCGTATGAACAGTTCGCGCAGCTGCGGGAAAGTCCCGCTGCGGGCGGCTGGCTCAAGACGGTTGCGCGCAATCTCGCGCTGAATCACGTCACGCGCTATCGCAAACGGTGGCGCTTGTTCTCGGAGCTTGCACGCGACGATGACGGCGCTCATGAAGAGGCGACCTTTGCGGTGCCGGATGGTTCGATGGAGCCTCTGCAGGCGAACGCGCGGCATGAGGCCATCGAGCGGGCCTTGCAGCGGCTGCCCGAGCATCGGCGCCTGCCGCTGGTGCTGTTTCACTTCGAAGAGCTCTCGTATCAGGAGATCGCAGCGCACCTGCGCATCTCGGAAGCCAAGGTGAAGGTCGACATCCATCGTGCGCGGGCAGCACTCGCCAAGCTGCTGTCCGAGAGCGGAATTGATCTGTTGGGGGACGAGCAATGACCTCACGCGAGACATCTGAGCAGCTCGAGCAAGCTGTCGAGCGATTGACGCGCGATCAGCCGCTGCGTCGAGCGCCGGCATCGTTGGCGCGCGCCGTCCTGGCCGAGGTCGAACGACGTGCAGCTCAGCCCTGGTGGCGCAGCGACTTCGCGCGCTGGCCCGCAGCCGCCCGTGCGTTCTTCCTCGTCGGCGCATGTCTGCCCGCGGTGTTCGCGTATCTGGTCACAGGCAGGCTGGAAGGTGAATGGACAGCTGTGACGAACCGCGTCGAGTCGCTGCCGGAGATCTCCATGCTGCATGCCATCGCTACAGCGATGCGGCTCGTCGCGCACGGTTTTTCCAGCGAATGGCTCGTTGGCAGCGCGGTTGCGATCACAGCGGTGTACGCGGCCGTGTTCGGTTTGGGTGTAGCAGGGTATCGCGTGCTGTACGCACGACGCTGAACGATTCGGAGCAAATGCACATGAGATGGGTTCGAAGTCTGTTGGCACCGGTAGCCATGATGGTTGCACTCGGCGTTTGGTCGCCGGTGCAAGCAGAGGATCCCGTGTCGGAATCGCAGTCGGCTGTTCCCGTCAGCAGTGCTGTGGAAACAGATGTCGGTGTCCATGACGATAGCGACGTGAACGAGCAAGAAGATCACGATCGTGTGATCTTCGCCATCGATCGCGATGCGCAGCTCGGTGCGGGCGAGCGCGCCGATGCCGTGGTTGCCATCGCAGGGTCGGCGATTGCGGCAGGCGACGTCGATGAGGCCGTCGTTGCCGTGTTTGGCGACGCGCGTACGAGCGGCAAAGTCGGTGAAGCGGTCGTCGCGGTGTTTGGCGATGCGGATGTTGCCGGCGAAGTGAAGCGCGATGTTGTTGCTGTCCTGGGCGACGTCACGCT
>JBEVDW010000119.1:0-3945 GCA_040513115.1 Steroidobacteraceae bacterium
AGGCGGACTCCTGGCAGGGACTCGACGCGTTCGGCGCACAGAGTCAGCAGAACGAACGCGTGGAGCGCGACAGCCAGGCCGTCTTCGGTCACCTCGACTACGAGATTCTGGATGCGTGGACCATTTCACTCGGCGCGCGCCACAGCTGGGACGAAACCAAGCACCGGTTCTCGCTGCGTCAGCCCGGCATTGAGGTGCCGCCGTTGGATAACTCTCAAAAAGCGAAATTCCAGAACAATTCGTACGAGGCAGGAACGCAGTACCAGCTCACGCCGGATCACATGGTCTACTTCCGCTACGCCGAAGGTTATCGCGGCGGTGGCTTCGTCGGTCTTCCCGGCAGCCTGGATGCGGCCGTCGGCTTCGGGCCCGAGACCTCGAAGTCCTACGAAGTGGGCTTCAAGACCCAGTGGCTGGAAAACCGATTGCTGGTCAACATCACGCTGTTCGACGTGAAGTTCAAGGACATGCAGCGCGACATCACACAATCGGGGCCGAACAATACGTTCGTGCAGGTCACGGCGAATGCAGCGGATGCGACCACCAAGGGGATCGAGTTCGAAAGCTTCTTCCGGCCTGTTCCGGAGTTCACGGTGCATGCGACCTTCGGTTATCTCAAGGCCGAATACACGTCGTACGAATCGGTCAACGCAACGAATGGACAAGTCATCGATCTGAGCGATACACCCATGCCGTACGCGCCCGAGTACACGGCAAGCGGTTCGGCGGAGTACACCGTGCCATTCAATCCGGTGTTCGGTTTCGATTCGGCCGAGTTCTTCGTGAGCTACGACTGGCGCTCCAAGTTCACCGAGTCCAACACGAATCATCCGTCCGGCTTCCAGGACGAGTATGGTGTGGCCAGTGCAGCGGTTTCGTTCGATGCCGGGGACCGCTACAAGGTCACCCTGTATGGCGACAACCTGTTCGACAAGCGCTTCATCACGCTGGGTGACGATGTCGGCGGGCTCATTGCCCACGCGTACGACAACATCGGTCGGACCTACGGGGCGAAGTTCGGCATGAAGTTCTGATGGAACGTACGAGCGAGGTGGTGACATGACCGAGTTCCTCGCCTGGAAATGGACCGAGAGCGCCTATTTCGGCACAGGTAGCGCGGTTGATGAGCGCTACCACAAGCCTTGGCCAGCAGATGCACCGAAGGAGCTGATCGAAACCAGCTACTTCGGCTTCAGCATTCCGGAAGCCGGCATCAATGCCGAGATCTATCACTGGGTCCATCCGATGTATGGCGTCGTGAGCGGCGGCATCTTCATCTTCCAGGGCATCCGCGCAAATCAGCTCCAGGCGCGCTACGCGAACTGGCTGAACTACATGCCCGAGCCTGACGACATGACCGACTGCACGTATGCCAACGGCATTCGCGTGCGCATGGTGCGTCCGATGCAGGAGTGGGAGATCTCGTTCGAGGATCCCGCTGCGCAGACGCGGCTGGAGCTCAATCTCAAAGCAATCATGCCGCCGGCGTTTCGCCCCGTCGGCGGTCATCTGACGCAGGCGCTGAAGACGAGTGGCGAGCTGTTGTTACGAGGCGAGCGCTATCGGATCGATGGCTTCTTCACCCGCGATCGCTCGTGGGGTGATCCGCGCAGTGAAGCGAAGACGGATCCGGCACCCGCGGGCTGGCATGTCGCGGTGTTCTCCGAGGATCTCGCGTTTCATGACTTTTCATTCGATTCACCCGAGTTGAATCCAACGATCGGCAAACGCTATCCCGGTTACGACAACGGCAAGAATCTGCTGTGGGGCTATGTGTGGAAGGACGGCGAGCTGCGTGGCGTGAAGCGCACGCGCACGCTGCATGAGTTCGGTCTGCATGGAGTCGGTCCCACGACCGTGGATCTCGAGATCACCGACGAGCGCGACGAAGTGCACATGTTGCACGGCGAGACGAAGGCGGCCCTCCCTTATTACTTCTGGCCCAATCTGCCCGCGTTCTTCTGCCTCACTGAATGGTCCTATCGTGGGCTCACCGGCTACGGCGATGTGCAGGTGGGCGTCTACGAGCAGTTCGCGATAGAGAACTGGCGCGACTGAGTCATGTCCGTCTTCGTCGATCCCGACCGCTTGCTGCAAGCGTTGGAACGATCGCTGCGGCAGCGGGTATTGCCCGCGCTAGCCGAGCCGAATGCACGTTTTTCCGCCGAGTGTGCGATCGAGATGCTGATTCATCTCGCGCATCGACGTCACAACGCCACGATCGACGCCGCGCAATCGCAGCGTAGGGCGGAAGAGTTGCGGCAGCTGACGTCTTCTTCCGTTGACGATGGAGCGGCGCGAAGAATCACCGAGCTGTTGAGCGCCGATACTCGCTTCTACCGCACGGACGATGCGACGTATCGGGAGGCGCTCATAGCCGCGGCAGGCGTCACGGCGTCCACATTCGATCCGCCGGACGACGCTGCATTGACGAGCGTGGTGCGGCATGCCACGGGCGATGAGTCCGCCGCAGCTCGCTTCGTCGGTCGCGCCATCGGCGGTAATTCCAAACAGACGATCTTCTTCGAAGTGCAATCGGGCAAGCATGCGCTGCGACAGCTCGTCATGCGTCGCGACTTGCCCACTGCTGAGCGCGATCGTTCTTCCGTGACGTCGGAGTTCGCTCTCTTGCAGGCGCTATATGAGAAAGGCGTTCCTGTCGCCAAGCCGCTGTACGTGGAAGCGGACGCTGCGGTTCTCGCGACGCCGTTCATGGTCAGCGAACGCGCGCCGGGCAAGCTCTACGGCAACTCGCTCGGTCTCAAGGAGGTCCCCAACTTCGATCCGGAAGGGACGCTCGGGCGTCTGCTCGCCCACCTGCACACCATTGATGTCAACTTGCTCGATGCGCCGGGTTTCGAGCGAGCCTCGGCCAGCACGATCAACTGGCAGACGCGCATCGATGGCTGGATCTCAATCTACAGGCAGACCATCGATGTGCCCGCTGCATCACTCGAGGTCGGGCTTGCGTGGCTGCGAGCCAATGCGCATCTGGTCGCGGGTGCCCCGGTCATCGTTCATGGCGACGTCGGCTACCACAACATTTTGTTCCACGAGGGGCGGGTGTCCGCGTTGCTGGATTGGGAGCTCGTGCATACCGGAAGTGCTGCCGAAGACCTGGCCTATGTGCGCTCGTATATCGGCAAGCCGGACGCGCTGATCGACGCCTATGTCGCCGCGGGCGGCAGCGCGCCGAACAAAGAGGCACTCACGTACTGCGAAGTATTCGGCGATGTGCGCAACGCCATCTACGGCGTGGTCGCGATGCGCCAGTTCAATCGCGGCGACTACGACGACGTATCGGCACTGCCTATTATCCTGTCGTCGTATGCGCGTTATCTGGTGAAGCTCGATAGTCAGTTGAACGAGATCATTGCTAGAGAGGGCTTCATCTCTCGTTCCCTCCCTCGCCAAGGGTTCCGAGGCGTCGCGGGGGAGGGGTAGGGTTGAGTGCTCCTCACCTGCAGGCTTCCAGAACTTCCTTCGAGACGGCATCCGAGCGCACCGCTCGAGAGATGACGAGCGCGCCCACCATCCTGCACAACTCACGGATCGTTTCCGTGCGCTTGCGCTCGCCGTCGTCGCTCAGGAGCTCCAGCAGTTTTTCGACGTTCTGCTCGAAGGCCCGCTTCGCATTCGCATCGAGGCGTGCGATATCGTCCCCTAGCGCAGCGATGCAGCACCCGACCTGCGGATTGTCGCGATGGGCAATGCTCAGATACTCCTCCCGGACTGCCTTGCTCTTTTTCCTGCGGCCCGCCTTCGTTGCAGCGTCTTGGAGCGTGGAGAGCGTCTGATCGAGCGCCGCTTCGATGGCCTCCGTCACGAGCGCATCCTTCGAGTCGAAATGCGTGTAGAAGCCGCCGTGGGTGAGGCCGGCGCCTTTCATCAGATCGGCCACACCGATGCCGTTGATGCCGTGCACGCGAAACCGCTCGGCCGCAT
>JBEVDW010000120.1:0-7660 GCA_040513115.1 Steroidobacteraceae bacterium
GCAGGCTCGGCCATTGATAGGGCCCGAGCAGGCATAGGAACGCCCATCGGCAATCACGTAATGCGAGCCGCATGCATCACATTGCAACAACCCGGACAGCAGGTAGCGCTTGCTATGGCGCGTCGAATCGAACCCGCCCGATCTGATCCGCTCGCTGGGTAATCGTGGCAATGCACATGACATATTACCTTGGACGCTCGACATGGAGCCCTGAGAGATGTCACCGGACAGTCCGGCCGCCGGAGTGACTGTACAAAAGAACCAGGTCCAGTTCGCATCGCCAGGCTAGGGACCTCGATAAGGTGTACGGCTCAGTGGTTCACGCTTCAGTCGCGTGGAAGTCGAGTACATCTTCGAACGCACGTGGGTCGGTCCTATGACGCGAGCGCATTTTAGAACGCAAGCCAACATTTCAAGCAACCCGTTGATGGAACTTCTGCCCGACCTCGCCCTTCTGATGCGACGTGATGGGACCATTATTGGCCAACTGGGTGGTGCGGGTCTGACCGAGCTGTGCTCGGGCAAGTCGGAACAAGCCGGCTTCAAGATCGCATGGTCAGATGCTACGAGTACTCTGCTGAAGCAAATGGTGCGTCGGAGCACTGCCAGTCGGAAGGTTATCGAATCACACTTCGAGGAGCAGGGTCGCAGGTTCGACGCCCGAGTCACTCCCCAGGGTCCCGATCGCGCAATCGTCGTCATCAGATCATTTCAGGCGGATGCGCGTGCGCGCAGCTTTGACGACACCGGCACTCATCGACTCGGGTTGGATCGCCGCGGTTTCATGCAACGCCTGAGCGACTTACTGTCGGTGGCCACTCTGCGCGAGCAGCCGCTTGCAGTCGCCGCGCTACTGATCGAGGGCATTCCAGACATCGCTCAGATCATTGCGGCGCGAGTGTCCGAGCAGCTCATGAACCTTGCGTTGCTGCGCATTTCGGCACGCCTGGGCGATGGCACCGAGGCGGAGCCCAGATGGCACCTCGGCCAAATCGGCGAGAACACGCTCGCCATGGTGATCGAAACTGCAGATCGGGATGCAATCGAACGCTGCGTCACGCTCATCTGCAACAGTTTGCGCGAGCCGCTTGCAGCCGGAGAGGCGGAATTTCGACTGACGCCGTACGTGGGTGTCGAGCTCGTTGATGGCGATGCTTCTGCCTCGCCTCGACACCTTCTTGACCATGCACTTTCCGCGGCAGATGAAGCGCGACAGGCCGCCTCCGCGGACATTTCGTTCTACAGCGAGAACATGCAGGAGCGCTCGCTCGCTCGCTTGGACCTGGGGCGCGAACTACGGCAAGCCATTGCACAAGGCAACATTCGCTTCCGCTATTACGAGCGGTATGAGTTGAGCTCGGAACGACTGGTTGCTCAGGTCGGGTATCTGCGATGGAATCACCCGCTGCGCGGCGAGCTTGGTCCAGCTGATTTTCTGCGCATCGCGGGCAGCACAGGACTTGCAGTGATGTTGTCTCGTGCGGCTCTGGAGCTGCTGTGCAAGGAGTTCGCTGAACGGGCAAGCCGGTGGGCCCCGGACGTCCGCGTGTCATTCGCACCGCTCCGCGACCATCTGTTCCACGAGGACTTCGTGACTGATGTCGAGCGGCTGTTGTTCGATGGTTTGATCGCCGCCGAGCATCTGGAGCTGCGCATCGCGGAGAAGACACTCGCTGCAAGAGATATCCGGCATCTGCGCATACTGCAGCGGCGGGGTGTCCAGCTCGTGGTCGATCAGAGCGGCAGTGCCACCAGTTCGCTCCCTACGCTCGTGCGAACACCTCTTGCTGGGTTGCAGCTCGATCGCACGTGGGTCGGCGCGCTCTGTACGGACCAGGTTGCCCGCAAGATATGCGGTGCCACGATCGGCATTGCCTCATCCCTCGGCATTACAGCCATCGCCCCGGGCATTGACACTCAGGCGCAACGGGATGCGCTGCTGGAGATGGGCTGCACGCAAGGCGGCGGCGGTTTGTTCTCGATGCCCGGAGCGTGACCGCCCCTGGCAAGCCCCGCGCCGACAGTTCGGTAGGTGCCGGTACCAAGGCTCAGGACTGTGATGTAGATCGCGCATCCTCGGGCCGCCGGCGTCCGAATGCTGACGTCGTTCAACGCCACGGCAACTTGGATGCGCCATGGTAGGCCGGTGAACGCACAAGCACTGGCGAGCGCCTGGCGGGCGACGCTGAATACTCTGCTCGGATGGATGCTGACAGCATCGGTCGCAACCGCGATGGATGCTTCGCCGCTTGTTCTCGAGCATCTGACGATCTCGGATGGCTTGCCGCAGGCGACAGTCATGACGACGCTGCAGGATTCGCAGGGCTTCGTCTGGCTCGGCACGGAAGATGGTCTCGTGCGCTATGACGGCCACGAGCTCCGTCGCTATGCCTACTCGCGCAACGAACGCAATGCGCTGCCTGGCAACTACATCTGGCACATCGTAGAAGACGCAAATCAAGATCTGTGGATCGCAATCAGCGATCGCGGTGTGGCGCGCTGGAACCGCAGGACCGACACCTTCACCGTTTATAGCCACGATCCGAAGAACGCCAACTCGCTCAGCAGCGACAGCGTACGTGCGCTCCTGGTCGATCCGCGAGGTCGCGTCTGGATCGGCACCACGGATGCCGGCGTCGACATCCTTGATCCGAAGTCAGGCCGCATCGAGCACCTCCGCCACGATCCGGCGCAGCGCGACTCTCTGAGCAGCGATCAGGTATCCACATTGTCGCTCGCGCGCTCCGGCGGAGTGTGGATCGGCACGAAAGCCGGCCTGGACTTAGCGGCATTGGACCAACGAGCTGTCGTTCGTTTCGAACCTCGAAGTAAGGCTGTTGACTCTGTTGGCAGTCTCGAAGTATCGCAAATCCTCGAGGATCAAAGCGGCGCGGTGTGGGTCGGTAGCTTCAATGGTGGGCTGATTCGGCTCGACCGTGAGGGCCGACTGCTGAACGTCTTCCGCCATGCCGCTGACCACAGCGACTCAATCGCTAACGATGACGTGCGTGCAGTGCTAGAGGACCGCGCCGGACGCTTGTGGATTGGCACGGCGGACGGGCTGGATCTGCTGGATCGGTCGACCGGACGTTTCACACACTTCCGCCGCGACGAGAACAACACAGACTCGTTGCGCGACTCATTCATCATGTCGCTCTACGAGGATCCGGCCGGCCTGTTATGGGTCGGCACCCGCACCGGCGGGGTGAGTCGCTGGAACCCCCACAGCTGGCAGTTCGGTGGACATCGGCCAACCTGGGTCGGCAGCGGATCCGTTACCGCATTTGCTGACGCACCCGAGGGACGAGTGTGGATCGCATCGTTGGACGGCGGGCTGGTTCAGTTCGACAGCACAACTGGTGAGAGCAGAACTCTGGATGCTGTCCTCAGGCGTCGCACTGCGCTCAGCGATGCCCGTGTCATGTCGTTGCGGGAGGATCATCTCGGCTCGCTGTGGATCGGCACAATGCTGGACGGGCTGAAGCGGCTCACCCCCGACGGTCGTATCGAAACGATTCCGGTGGCCGAAGGGAACCCGCGGGCGACGAGCGCGCCGGGCATCATGACGATTTTCGAGACACGCGCCGGTTCGATCT
Source organism: Steroidobacteraceae bacterium (assembly GCA_040513115.1). Classification (GTDB taxonomy): domain Bacteria; phylum Pseudomonadota; class Gammaproteobacteria; order Steroidobacterales; family Steroidobacteraceae; genus DATELY01. The sequence continues at coordinate 3,597 of JBEVDW010000120.1, forward strand.
GGATTGGCACCTTCGGCGGTGGTGCGAACGTCCTCGATCCTGCAACGGGGATGATCAGACAACTGCCGTATGGAAGTGGCGTTCCCGGTGCGATCAGCGGGGCCAATGTGACTGCCATCGCGGAGGACACGCGTGGCAATCTCTGGGTCGGCACTCAGGGAGCCGGTCTCAACCTGGTGCGTGCGGACGGTACCGTTTTGATGTCGTTCAAGCACGAGCCGAACAACCTGGCCAGCTTTCCCGCCAACTCAATCTACGCAATCACGATCGACGCAGAGGAGCGGGTCTGGATCGCGACCGAAGGTGGTGGTCTCGTACGTGTCGTCGGTTCCGCGTCCGCACCGCAGGCGATCCGGTTCCAGGTCATGACACGCGCCGAAGGGTTGTCGAGCGACACTTTGTACGGCGTCATACCCGATGGCACCGGCAATCTTTGGCTAAGCGGCAACGCTGGGCTCATGCGTTTCAGCCCAGCCCGCCAGACGGTCAAGACCTATCATCGCGAGCACGGATTGCAAGGCGAGGAGTTCACCTTCGGCGCTCATCACCGATTGCGCGATGGGCGTGTCTGTTTCGGGGGGGCCGGGGGTTTCAATATCTTCAATCCGGCGCAACTCACAGAAGAGCGAGACTCTCCGCGGCTTGCGTTGACGAATATCGAAGTGCTCGGTGTGCGTCTGCCAACCACGACGCCTGCGTGGCTGCTGGAACGCGTTCCGTTGGATTATCGCGCCAGTATCGTCTCGCTGGATTTTGGTGTGCTCGACTTCCGCTCTACGCGTCACAACCGGCTGTCCTACCGCATGCCGGGGTTGACGGAGGAGTGGATAGACCTCGGCAGTGAACGTCGGGTCACCCTCACCAATCTTTCCGCTGGCGATCATGTGCTCGAGGTGCGTGCCGCTGGACCCGATTCGGACTGGAGCACTACACCTTTGCAGGTGACCATCCACCGCGAGCCGGCACCGTGGCGATCACCCGCAGCGTATGCGATCTATGCAGCTCTCGTTCTGGCTTTGATCGTCTATCGGGTGCATCGCCAACGCCGCAAGCTGCGCGCGATCGTTGAAGCCAAGGAGCGTCTCGAATCTGAAGTTCAGTTGCGTACGCGAGAGCTAGTGGAGAGCAACCGTCAGCTTGCAGAAGCTGCGCAAGCGAAGAGCGACTTTCTAGATCGCATGAGTCATGAGCTGCGCACCCCCATGAATGGTGTCGTTGGAATGACTGAGCTGTTGTCGCGCACAGTGCTGTCTGCAACTCAGGCCCACCTCACCAAGACGATTCGTTCCTCTGCCCAGATTCTGCTGCAGATTGTCAACGACCTGCTCGACCTCTCGAAGATCCGCGCCGGCAAGGTGACCTTAGAAGCCCTGCCGATCGATCTCGGACAGGTCCTCGAGGAATGCACCAGCCTCTTCGCGGGGGCAGCCGAGAGCAAGGGTATAGAGCTCATTGTGTGCCCACCAGAGCGCAACGAAGACGTTCTATTGGGCGATCCATTGCGCGTGCGCCAGATCCTGATGAACCTCGTCGGCAATGCCGTGAAGTTCACCACGAAGGGTGAAGTCGTCGTACGAGCAGACGTCAGCGTCGTTGCCGATGGTGCCACGGCACTCATTGCGATCAGCGACACGGGCGTTGGCATGGACGCCAACGCGATCGCGCGCATCTTCGAGCCCTTCTCACAAGCCGACGAAACTACGACGCGCAGATTCGGCGGCACGGGACTGGGCCTGTCGATCTGCCGCGAGCTCGCGGATCTCATGGGCGCCAAGATCACCGTAGAAAGCCAGCCGCAGGTGGGCTCGACATTTTCGCTCGAGTTGCCACTGAAGGTCGATACATACAAAGCAGCAAGTGACCCGCTGCCTCTGCCTTCGGCAACACCGGTCCGCATTCTCACGCGACGTCCATCGCTGCAGGAGTCACTCTCGCGTCACGCTTCGCTGTTGGGGCTCACGCCAGCACCGCGCGGCAATCTACCGGCGGGAGCAGAGCCAGATGACATGGTGACCGTGCTAGACGTCAGCACACACTTGGAAGACCTGAAGTCCATGCTGGTCGCGCCGAAGAGCGCTTGGCAGAAACTGATTATTGTTGCAACTGCGGCGGAAGTCGAGGCGCACGATTTGCGCGTTCTGATCGAGGAGCGCCGCATTGTTCTCAAACCCGTACATCGGATCGCGATCCGCGAAGCGCTCGCGGCTGCATTTGGAATCGAAGCGCTCGACCCCGTTGGCAGTGGCGATGTCCCGACGCCAAGTGCCCGTTTCAGCGGACATGTGCTGCTCGTGGAGGATGAGCCGGTGAACGCGACCGTGGCGGAAGGTTACCTTGCAGCGCTTGGTTGTACCTCGGTATGGGTGACGACGGCAGCCGACGCCGCCGCACGCAGCGCGGCCGAACGCTTCGACTTGGTCCTCATGGATCTCAACATGCCCGACATGGATGGCTTTGCGGCAACGAAGCTCATTCGGCAACACCACTACCGCCGTACGCGGGTCCCAATCGTTGCGCTCACTGCGCACGAAGCAAGCAGCTATCGCGACAAGTGCCTTCAGGCTGATATGGATGACATTCTGAGCAAGCCGTACGTACTCGAAGACTGTGCACGCATGCTGTCCAAATGGCTGGCGCGCCGTAACGACACGCTAGTGTCGGACACTTCTACAACACCAGTATCCATGGTTGACACACTGACTAGCATCGACGCGAAGGTCATTTCCGAACTGCGCAAATTGCGTGCGGGTAAGCAGACGAATTTATATTCCAAGCTGGTGGGCTTGTTCCGCAACGGGTCATCGGAGTCGATGGCTCAATTGAGCGCGGCGATGAACGCGCACGATCTGAAGTCAGCTGCGAGCATCTGTCACAAGCTCGCTTCCAGTGCAGCGAACGTCGGCGCGCTCGCATACGCCAAACAGGTGCGTCGCCTCGAAGAACTCTGCAACGCTGGTGATATCGAAAACGGCCGTAGCCTCCACGACCAATTGCAAGCCGCACATTTGCCGTTGATCGACGCGCTGTGCTCATTCAGCCTGCAGGCCACCGCATGACCACACAGATCTCCCAGGCTAACCTCGCGATCATCGCCGACGACGAAGACACTGGCCGCGTGTTGCTCGCAGAGTCAGTGAATGAAGTCGGACTGCAATCGCTGGAGTACGACAACGGGGTGGATGCGCTCAACGCCGCCCTCGCACACAACGTAACCATCGTTCTGCTGGATGTGGACATGCCGCAAATGGATGGCTACGAAGTCTGCCGGCGCCTGCGGGCAGAACAGCGCTTCGCCACGATTCCGATCGTCATGGTGACAGGCCATGAAGACTCCGCGGCCATCACGCGAGCATTTGAGGCGGGCGCCACGGACTTCATCTCAAAACCAGTTAATTGGGCGCTATTGCCCCGCAGGCTCGAGTACATCTTGCGCAACGCATCTGCTGCGCGCGAGCTGAACGAGCGTATGGTGCAAGTGAATACCTTGGTCGAAGCACTACCCGATACGTTGTGGGTTGTGACGCCCCAGGGAGAACTAAAGTGGGTTCCCAAAGCCGATGACACAATCGGCCCGGGCCGACCGAGAGTACCCATCCCCCTGTTGTCGACCGTGCGCACGGCGATTGAGAGGACCGCGCGCGACGGCATGCAACGAACCATCGATTACCGCGGTCAGCGCGCCAGTGGTGAACCAGCAACTTACGAGCTCCGCTTCAGTCGCCGCGAAGCGGGCGATGTAGTCGTCCTCCGCCGTGACACGACAGAGCGCAGCGCAGCGGCGGAGCGGATCGAGTATCTCGCGTACTTCGATCCTCTTACGAATCTGCCGAATCGTCAGCGGTGCATGGAAACTGCAGAGGGTTTTTTTCAGGATGCGGCCAGGGCGGGTGATCAGGTCGCGATCCTCTGCATAGATCTCAACTTCCTGAAGCGGGTCAATGACACATTCGGCCATGTGATGGGCGACAGAGTGCTCCAGGCCTTCGCAGGTAAGCTGGTCGAAGCAACCCAGCCCTTGAGAGCCGAGACGCCAGATGCGTTGATCTCGCGACTCGGGGGCGATC
>JBEVDW010000121.1:0-2982 GCA_040513115.1 Steroidobacteraceae bacterium
CCTTAGGTCACGCAGCCGCGTGACCTTTGCGCCGCTGCTTGCGCGCGCGGACCGCAGGCTTCCGCGTCTTGGTGCGTGCAGTCTTCTTTATCTTTATCCGGCCGTTGCCTGATTGACCAAGGCTCGCCCTCAGCCGCTCCATGAGATCGATCACGTTCGAGTCTCGCGGGCGCTCGTCCGTAACGAGCTTCGCTTCCGTTCCTTTCATCTTGGCTTTGATCACTCGCATCAGATTCTCCTGGTAGTCGTCCGTGTACTTGTCCGGATCCCACTCGGCGGCGAGGTTCTGCACCAATGTCTTTGCCAAATTGAGTTCCGCCTTCTTCAGGTTCTTGCCGCTCGGGAAACTCAGTGAGCTGGTGTCCACGAGTTCATCAGCAAACCTCAGCGTCGAGAGCACGAGGGCATCACCGATGCCTTCGACTGCGGCAAGATGCTGCGTCTCCCGCATGATGAACTTCGCGATACCGATTTTGCCGGACTCGTTCATGGCCTCGCGAAGCAGCGCGTACGCCACTTCGCCGCCTTTCTTCGCAGTCAGGTAGTAGGGCTTGTCGAAATAGCGATCGTCGATCGCCTGGGCCTCGACGAAATCGAGCACGTCGATGCGGCGCGTCTTCTCCAGCGCTGCCGCCGCGAAGTCCTCTTTGTCCAGCACAACGAAGTGACCCTTCTCGTATTCATAGCCTTTGACGATGTCGTTCCAGGCCACGGACTTACCGTCCTTTTGGCAGATTCGCTCGAAGTTGATCGGGGACCGGTCCTTCGCGTGCAGCATCCGGAAGTGCGGACGCTGATCGCGCACGGCCGTATGCACCTCGATGGGGATGTTCACGAGACCGAAAGAGAGGGAACCGGTCCAGATCGCTCGCGGCATGATGCCTTCCTTTCAGATAGACCGTCTGCTCGGCTATGGGTCGAAGGTGGCAAGAGCGTTGCCACTAACGATAAGTAAGAAGGTCAAAGTTGAGTGGGAAGGTCAAAGTGTCTGCTAACGAGAGTCGGCAGCGCCGTTCGTCCCGCCCAGGCCGACGCTTCGTACAGCAAAGCAGGCAGCCGCTGAACTGCAAGGGCTGCGATCTCTATCGCCATGCGACGCAGACGGTCGTTGGTGAAGGTCGAGCTAGCGCCACTTGTCGCCGATCTCAGAACGCTGGCGAAGAAACTTCAGGGTGACGTGCGTGCCCGGCGCACGCGCGTGGCCGCGATGAACATGCCGCCCACGATCGCAAAGGTGACGATGCCAACGATTTGAACCCAGTCACCTGCATTCGCGGGGTGCGTCAGGCGCCACATCGCGCCGGAGATGTCGAAGCCCGTGCCCGGTGCCGTCCGCACCTTGTCCATTGCATCGAGCATGGCCAGCAGCAGCGAGGCAACAATTGCCAGGCCCACCGCCGCAGTCATCCCGGGTCGAAAGAGACCCGACACCGCCGCTACCGGCGCGGTTTCACGCTCGTGCTCGAATTGCGGCTCTCTCACGCCAAACGGTGCGAACCGATTGAGCATGAGCAGGCCGGGGACGCCGATCACGAGTGTCGTGAGAAAGAAACTGGACCATCCAATGGCGGCGACGGCGAATCCGGTGATCGGTCCCGCAATGACACGCGGCAGCGCAAAGAGGCTCGAGAAAAGCGCATACTGCGTGGCGGAAAAGCGTTTTTCGGTCAGCCGGAGCAGCAGCACTGAGAACGCACCCGTCCCCATGCCCGATGTCAGCAACTCGAAGCCAGTCGCTGCATAAAGGGCGCCGGGGACCGGTTTACCGAGGACCGAAAGGAAGTAGTAGCCGACGTTCGAGAAGAGTTGCAGGAATCCGAAGATCCAGAGCGCGTGCCCCAACCCCGCAAGTGTGGTGACCCATCCGCCGAACACCGCCCCGACGATCGTCGTGGTGATCGTAATCAAGCCGAGAGCGATGCCGCGCTGATCGGCGTTGTAGCCCATGTCGATCAGGAACGGCCGCGTCAGCGCCTGAGTGAGCTGATCAGAGATCTTGTAGAGGACGACGAAGGCGAGAATTTCGATCGCGCGTGGCCGGGTGAGGAAGCTGAGAAACGGCTGCCAGACTGCGTCGCGCAACGTCAGGGGCGTTGGCGGCTGGACTTCGGGCTCTGGCGACTTCCAGGTGATGATGAGCATCGGCAGGTAGACGAACGCCAGCACGGCATTGACCATTGGCCAGCCGACTCGCGCTGCCATGCTGATCGCCAACCCGCTCGACGCGAACATGGCGGCACGGTAGACCGCGACGCGTGCGCCAGAAGCAGCGCCCTGCTCATCCTGGTGGAGGACCTCCACAGCATAGGCGTCGATCGCAACGTCCTGCGTTGCCGACGCGAGCGCGATCGCCATTGCCAGGGCCCCGACGACCCAGATCGCTTCCGGCCGCTGGCCGACACCTGCCAGCATCAGGCTCACGCCGAACAGTGCGATCTGTGTCACCGCCATCCACCCGCGGCGTCGCCCCCAGAATGGAGGAACATAGCGATCCATCAGCGGTGCCCATAGAAGCTTGAACGTCCAGGGCGCCTGCGCCAGCGTGATCAGGCCGACCACTCGAATGTCCACGCCGATGCTGCGCATCCAGTCGGGGATGGCGATCCACACGAGACCAAGCGGCAGGCCCGAGGAGAACATCTGCAGGACGACAAACGCCGTGCGTTTCGACCGCATCGCAAGGGCGAGGCTTGCGAGGGCGCCCCCGCCGGGTTTGGCTGTGGTTCGACTCATTACGCTGACTATAATCCTGCTTCTCGGGAGGATCGGATGCGCTCAACACCCCTGATCGTGGTTGCGGTGGTCGGTTGTGCTGCGGCGTTGCTGGCCGCACAGGGTTCACAAGCCAGCGGCGACATGGCTGCGCGTGTCCGGGCGCTCGAGGATCGCGAGGCCATTCGGACGCTGTGGGCCGAGTACGGACGGACGCTCGATGCCCGTGATTTCGCTGCGTTCTCGCAGCTCTTTGCCCGCGATGCGGAG
>JBEVDW010000122.1:0-4529 GCA_040513115.1 Steroidobacteraceae bacterium
CGCGCGATTTACGAAGATGGTTGGAAAGCCGCTCTGCCTTACCCGAGTCCTCTTGCGAGCGTAAAGACCGAAGGCGGCAAGCCGTTCGATGAAAACGCCTGGGAGCTATACAACTTGAAAGAGGACTACACCGAGCGCGTCGATCTAGCCAAGAAATACCCGGAGAAGCTCTCGAAGCTGAAAGCGCTCTTCGACGAAGAAGCCCGCAAGCACAATCTGTATCCATTGATCACTTGGGATGACGTGCTCAATCGCAGAATCCATCGCGCGCCAGACAGTAAATCATTCGCCGAGGAGGGCGAAAAGCTGCACGGGCAACCTGAGCGGTAGCTTCGACGAGAGGTGAGCGCGCTGGACGGGCCTCCGTCGCGCTCACTGCAAGCAGCGCGTAAGAAATTCGGTTGCGTCGGCGAACGAAAGGCTGCGCCATGGTGAATGGCCGGCGCAGCTCGCTGTTGATGTTCCCTCCCATTGTGAACATTTGTCAGTGCATTCACAGCGCTGCGGGGCCCCAGCGCTGCTGAGCAGATCAACCTTTCATTTCCTGCAGTAGTTTCAGCACCATCTGTGCATGTTCTTTGCGGCCGATCAGCAGATCTGGCATGTACACGTCTGCGTTGTTGTACTTGAGCGGGCTGCCATCGATGCGCGAGCAGTGCAGACCGTGAGCCTGAGCGACTGCGACGGGCGCCGCGCTATCCCATTCGTATTGCCCACCGGAATGGAGATACACGTCAGCTTCGCCACGCAGGATACCCATCGCCTTTGCGCCGGAGGAGCCCATGGGCACGAGCTCAGCGCCGAGTTTCTGAGCAACTTCGACGGCCTCCTTCGCCGGCCGCGTGCGGCTGACGACCATGCGCAGCGGTGTGCCTGCGCGCGGCAAAGGCGAGGGTTTATCGGAGCGCATCACGACACCCGCACCAGGTAGCGCCACCGCACCAATGGTCGCGATGCCGTCGATGGCCAACGCGACGTGCACGGCCCAATCGGCACGACTCTCGCCATACTCCCGCGTGCCATCGACCGGATCGATGATCCACACGCGTTGTTTCCCTAGGCGATCGCCATCGTCCTTCATCTCTTCGGAGAGCAGACCATCGTCCGGCCGCATCTCGCGAAGGGCATGCACGAGGAATTGGTTCGCCGTGGCATCGCCGGCCTTGCCGAGCGCCTTGGGCGAGAACAGGCCCGAAGCTCGCACATCCAACAGCAGCTTGCCCGCCACCTCGGCCAAATGTGCGGCGAGATCCGCGTCGTTCATTGAAGTGTTTGTCATGGTATGAACATCGTTTGTCATGGAATCAACATTGCTACGACCGCGTCCGCAGCTTGTTCGGCGGTCATCTTCGTCGTATCGATACGGATCTCGGGCCGCTCCGGTGTTTCATACGGACTGTCGATGCCGGTGAAGTGCTTGAGCTGACCGGAGCGCGCCTTCTTGTACAAACCTTTGGTGTCGCGCTCCTCCGCAATGGCGAGCGGGGTGTCGATGAAGACCTCGAAAAACTCGCCCGGATGGATCATCTGTCGGACCATGTTGCGTTCGGCACGGAACGGCGAGATGAACGCCGTAATCACGATCAGGCCTGCATCGGACATTAAGCTCGCGATTGCCCCGACCCGGCGTATGTTCTCCACCCGATCCGCATCCGTGAAGCCGAGGTCTTTGTTCAGGCCGTGCCGCACGTTGTCTCCATCGAGGAGGAACGTGTGGCGGTTCATCCGCGCCAGCTTCTTTTCGACGAGGTTCGCGATCGTGGACTTGCCAGAACCGGACAGACCTGTCAGCCAGAGCACGGCTGGCCTCTGGTTCTTGAGGTTCGCGTGGTGCTCGCGGCTGAGATCAACCGCCTGCCACGGTACGTTCTCCGCACGGCGTAGTGCGAAGTGGATCATACCGGCCCCCACGGTGGCGTTCGTCATCTTGTCGACGAGAATAAAGCCGCCAAGGTTGCGGTTGTCTGCATACGGCTCGAAAGGGATTTGCCGATCGGTGGCGATGTTAGCCACACCGATCGCGTTGAGATCCAGCGTCTTTGCCGCGAGGTGTTCCATGGTGTTGACGCTGATCTGGTACTTCGGCACTTGCACAGTGGCCGAGACAGTCTGCGCACCGATCTTCAGCCAGTAAGGCCGGCCCGGCAACATCTCCGCTTCATCCATCCAGACGATCGTCGCCTCGAACTGATCTGCGGTGTGCACGGAATCAGTCGCGGAGGCGATGACATCGCCCCGCGAGCAATCGATTTCATCGGCGAAAGTCAAGGTCACGGATTGACCCGCAACCGCCTGGTCGAGATCGCCGCCGAACGTCACGATGCGCGTGATCGTGGAGGTCTTGCCGGAAGGTAGCACCCGAATTGCATCCCCTGGCTTCACGGTGCCGCTCGAAATGAGCCCTGAGAAACCACGGAAGTCCAGGTTGGGTCGATTAACCCATTGCACGGACATGCGGAAGGGATGGTCCTGCATGGTGCTCGTGTCGAGCTCCACCGTCTCCAGATGCGGCAACAGCGCCGGACCGGCGTACCAAGGCATGTTGGGCGATGCGCCCGTGATGTTGTCGCCCTTGAAGCCACTGATCGGCATCGCGACGAAATCCTGGATGCCGATACTGCGGGCGAACTCCGTATAGTCCGATACGATCTCATCGAATACCGCCTGGTCGTATCCGACCAAGTCCATCTTGTTCACGGCCAGCACGATGTTGCGAATGCCGATCAGATGCGCGAGAAAACTGTGACGCTTCGTCTGGGTGAGCACGCCTTTGCGGGCATCGATGAGAATCACTGCCAGGTCGGCGGTGGAAGCGCCGGTGACCATGTTACGGGTGTACTGCTCGTGACCGGGAGTATCGGCCACGATGAACTTGCGCTTCTCCGTCGCGAAAAAGCGATACGCCACATCGATCGTGATGCCCTGTTCGCGTTCTGCGGCGAGGCCATCCACCAGCAGCGCGAAATCGATGTTCTGCCCTTGCGTGCCGATGCGCTTGCTATCGGCTTCGAGCGTGGCTAGCTGATCCTCGAAAATCATCTTGGAGTCGTACAGCAGCCGACCGATCAATGTCGACTTGCCATCGTCGACCGAGCCGCAGGTGATAAAGCGCAGCAACGTCTTGTGCTGGTGCTGCTCCAGATAAGCCTCGATGTCCTCCGCGATCAACGCATCGGTCTTATACACAACATCTTGCGAGCTCATCAGAAGTAACCCTCCTGCTTCTTCTTTTCCATGCTCGCGGCCTGATCGTGATCGATCACTCGGCCTTGTCGCTCGGAAGTGGTGGTCAGCAGCATTTCTTGAATCACTTCGGGCAGAGTCTTTGCCTCGCTCTCGACCGCACCCGTCAACGGATAGCAACCGAGAGTGCGGAATCGGACCGAGCGCATGACAGGGGTTTCCCCCGCCTTCAGGCGAAACCGATCGTCATCGACCATCAGCAGCACACCATCGCGCTTGACGGTCGGCCGCAGCGCGGAGAAGTACAGCGGTACGATCTCGATTCCTTCGAGGTGGATGTACTGCCAGATGTCGAGCTCGGTCCAGTTCGAGATCGGAAACACGCGAATGCTTTCGCCCTTTGCTTTGCGCGCGTTGTACAGATTCCAGAGCTCGGGTCGCTGCTTTTTGGGGTCCCAGCGATGATTTGCGCTGCGAAAGCTGAAGATCCGCTCTTTCGCGCGACTCTTCTCTTCGTCGCGGCGGGCACCCCCGAACGCGGCGTCGAAACCGTGCAGATCCAGTGCCTGCTTCAATCCTTCCGTCTTCCACATATCAGTGTGCAAGGGGCCATGATCGAACGGATTGATGCCTTTAGAGAGCGCTTCCGGGTTGTGGTAGACGAGCAGCTCCATGCCGGCATCGCGTGCCGCCTTGTCCCGCAGCGCATACATGTCGCGAAACTTCCAGGTCGTGTCGACATGCAGCAGCGGAAACGGGGGCTGCGAAGGATAGAAGGCCTTCTTGGCCAGATGCAGCATCACCGCGCTGTCCTTGCCAATGGAGTACAGCATGACGGGCCGATCCACCTCGGCCACCACTTCGCGCAGGATGTGGATGCTTTCGGCTTCAAGGCGTTGCAGATGAGTCAGTTTCTGGCGCACGGCTTCAACTACCTTGTGACTTCGAGACTTCGATGATCTTCAGTGACTGAAACGTCGAATAGGATGCATCGAATTCCTGGTTGAATGGGCAGTCGGTGATGACTGGTGTTGCAAGAGGAGCCCAGCGGCTTAACCCGAGCGCGATGCGGGGCGACGATCTTGGCATCGGGATACACACGTCAAGCATTACTGACCTTATGGCTCCTTGAGTGTTTGATGTCGTTTATATCCAGTACATTATCGTGGTGGATAGATTTCGCGGGCGCGGGTGGCTGATCTGTTTTAAGTCCATAGATACGTTCCAGCTCAGCCAGTGCTTCTCCCGTATAGACAGCCAGATGTTGGAAGTGCGGCAGCAGGTCGCGGCAGCCCAGGAAGCCGAGGTTGATCGTGTCGTGATAACTGCGAGCGGTGATGTTGAGT
>JBEVDW010000123.1:0-5334 GCA_040513115.1 Steroidobacteraceae bacterium
TCAACGCTGCCGTCCAGACCGGCTGACGCTTCTCGATCTGCTCTTCGGTCCACGTGGCCTGCGGCGTGAGGCGCGTGTTGGCGCGCGGTGCAATCGCGTTGACCGTGACGCCAGTCCGGCTCAGCTCGCGTGCGGCTACCACCGTGAAGCTCGCGATGCCGGCCTTGGCGGCCGCATAGTTGGACTGACCGACGTTGCCGAACAGGCCCGAGTGCGAGGTCGTGTTGATCACACGCGCATCGACCTTCTTGCCGGCCTTCTGCTGCTCGCGCCACTAGACGGCGGCGTGCCGCGTCGGCAGGAACGTGCCCTTGAGGGGCACGGACATGATGGCGTCCCAGTCCTCTTCGGTGATGTTCCACAACATGCGGTCGCGCAGAAAGCCAGCGTTGTTCACGACAATATCGAGGCCACCGAACGTATCGACCGCCTGGCGGATCATCTGCTCGGTCGCCTTCCAGTTGCTGACATCGGCGGTGTTCACGACCGCCTCGCCACCTTCCTTCTTGATCAGCTGTGCCACTTCCTCGGCGGGCGAGGCATCGCTGCCGTTGCCATCCGGTGCTGAACCCAAGTCATTGATCACGACCTTGGCGCCGTGGCGCGCCAGCATCAGCGCATATTCGCGACCCATACCGCGACCGGCACCGGTCACGATTGCTACTCGGCCTTCGCACAGCTTCATTCGAGGACTCCCGTCTGGTGACTTCCGCTAGGACCCGACGCGCGGCTTCGGATGGGCGCAATCGGATGAGAATTGGCGTTCGGACGAAGACTTACAGGGAATGCTTCGTCGTGGCACGCTGCACAACTGTTAGGCGATGATATCGTACGGTAGAGTATCAGTCCAACCTGCGTTGGCTCGCCGCGCTGCCTAAAGACCCTGCGCTGCACCTTCCGACAAAGCCCATTTTTTGGGCTTACCGCAGTGATCTGAAACAGTCTCTCACTTCGCGTACGAAAAGCTCCGGTTGCTCGAAGGCGGCGAAGTGGCCGCCCTTCGACAGTTCATTCCAGTACATCAATTTTTCGTAGCGGCGCTCCACCCAGCTGCGCGGCGGTTTCGACAACTCTTTGGGATAGAGGCTGCAACCGGTCGGCAGCTTGACGGTGGCCGTACCGCCCAAGCTCTTGCGAAAGCTCTCCCAGTACAACCGTGCGGACGAGGCCCCGCTGTTCGACAACCAGTAGAACATCACGTTGTCCAGCAGCTCGTCGCGCGTCAGCGCGTTCTCGGGATGACCGTTGCAGTCGGTCCAGGACCAGAACTTCTCGATGATCCACATGGCCTGCGCCGCCGGGGAATCCGCGAGCCCGTAGCCGAGCGTTTGCGGACGCGTCGATTGTTGAGCTGAATACCCCGCCTCCTGGTCCAGATAGCGCGCTCTGGCATCGAAGGCCGCCTTGTCTTCCACTGTCGGGTTCTTCAAAGCCTCTGGCGTGGGCTGCGCGATCGGCAAGTTCAAATGGATGGCGCGGCAATGTCCGCGATCCTGCGCGGCGATCTCCGTCGTCACCGCTGCGCCCCAGTCGCCGCCCTGTGCGAAGTACTGCGTGTAACCCAGCGTCACCATGAGCTGATCCCACAGCTCCGCGATCTTCGGAATACCGAATCCAGGCTCGGTGGCTTTGTCGGAGAAGCCATAACCAATCAACGAAGGACAGACGACGTGAAAGGCATCGCTCGCAGGGCCGCCGTGCTGACGCGGCTCCGCCAATGGTCGCAACACCTTCAAGAATTCGACGATGGAGCCCGGCCAACCATGAGTGATGAGGAGCGGCACCGCATTCGGCTCGCTCGAACGCAAGTGAATGAAGTGAATGCCGAAACCATTCACCCGCAAACGAAACTGCGGAAACCCGTTGATGAGCGTCTCGCGTGCACGCCAGTCATAGCGATCGGCCCAATACGTCGCGAGCTCCTGCGCATACGCAAGCGGCACGCCTTGCGACCAATCCCTGACCACCTCGCGATCAGGCCAGCGAGTGGCACGCAAACGGCGGCGAAGATCATCCAGCTCGGCGTCGCTGACGTGAAGACGAAACGGCTCGGGCGTGCTCATATCGTGACCTCGATGGACGATCGAATCAGAGTCTCCATCCACCATCGACGGTCAATGCGTCGCCGCTGATGTAGCGTGCCTGACGCGAGGACAAGAACAACACTGCGTTGGCGACGTCCGCAGGATCACCCAGCGCCCCCATCGGGATCTGGGAGATGATGGCCTTCATCGCCTTCTCCTGCACTTGGCCGCCGATGCCGTCGGCCAGCTTGCCGCCACCCAGCCATCCCGAGCGCACGCTGTTCGCGCGCACACCAAAGCGCCCGTACTCCTTCGCCACCACCTGCATCATGCTTTCGATTGCGGCTTTCGGTGCCGAGGACAGCACGCTCAGCGGCACGTGACGCGCGAACTGAGTCGTGGTCACGGCAGTCAAGCTGCCGAAGCCTTGCTCGCGCAGGATCGGCAGCGCGGCGTGAACCAGGTTGAAGCACGCATGCGTGTCGTGCGCGAACGTCTTCACCCACGCTTCGTGCGAGATGTCGGCAACATAGTGAATGGGAATCGACGGTCCCGCCGCATAGATCACGCTGTGAATCTTGTTGCGACTACGCAGCTCATTCAGCGCACGCGTGACCGCTTCGGGATCTTCGAGTGCGAGCTGCACGCTCTCAACGCGAGCACCCGTCTGAGCAGCGGCCGCTTGTACGCTCGCGGCAGCCTCTCTGTTCTTGTAGTAAGTGAACACGACGTCGCTGCCAGCCGCCGCCAGCGCGTGCACGATGGCCGCGCCAATGCCGCCACTACCGCCGGCCACGAACGCGACCCCTTCATCGAAATTGAAACCGCTCACTTGTCGTTGCATCGCAGAACTCTCCGGGGGAAGTGCCGTGCGCCGGCGTGGGCACTATAGTGGCCGCCGCCAGGGGCGACAATGATCGCACGCGCATCATTCGCCATCGCACCTGACGTTGGCCGCGCCTTTCGCGGGGCTAACGCCCGCGAAGCGTCAGCGTCCGGCACTCATCGGAAACACTTCACCGGTGATCGAGCGCGATTCCTCCGATGCCAGGAACACACCGAGCTGCGCCACTTCGTAAGGGTCGATGAGCCCGAGCGGCTGCACTTCGACAGCCTTCTTCGCCGCCGGGTTGGCTTCGATCATCGCAAGAATGCGCTCTGTCTTGACAGCACCGGGCGCAATGGCATTCACCCGCACGTTGCTGCGTACAAAGTCGGCTGCCATCGAGCGCGTGAGCGCAATGACGCCGCCCTTCGCCGCCGTGTACGCCGCGCGATTGAGCTCGCCCTTGATGCCCACCATCGAGGCATTGTTGATGATCGAGCCGCCACCCGCCTTTTCCATTTCCGGAATGGCGAAGCGGCAGCACAGGAACGTGCCGTACAAGTCGAGCTTGATGACTCGCCAGAACTCATCGAGCGCAGCCGCAGTGACGCGGCCATCCGCATTCGATGAGCCGCCAGCATTGTTGAAGAGCACGTTGAGCTTGCCGTACGTGCGCACAGTCGTCTCGATTGCGTCACGCACCTGATCCGGTTCTGTGACATCCGTGCGCACGAAAATGGCCTCGCCGCCCACGCGTTTGATCTCGGCTGCAACGGCCTCTCCTTCGGGCACTCGCCGCCCGGCAACGACGACTTGCGCGCCCTCGCGTGCGAACTGGATGGCGGTGGCCTTTCCGATACCGACCGTTGCGCCAGCGATGAATGCTACTTTGCCCGTCAGTCGTCCCATCTCTCCTCCTCTACCGTCATGCGGCGGTCAAGCCACCATCCACCAGCAGCTCCGCACCGGTGATGTAACTGGCCTCGTCAGATGCAAGGAACAGCACTGCGTTCGCGATCTCGCGCGGCTCCGCCATGCGAGCGAGCGGCACGGTCGCAAGAATCTCAGCTCGTACGGTGTCTGCTGCGGATCCACCACGCGCCTTGGCCAAGGCCTCGAACTGTCGTTCCACGGCTTCAGTGCGCGTCGAACCCGGTGCCACGACGTTCACGCGAATGTTGCGCTTGGCGCGGGCGTAATGCAGCGCCGCCGATCGGGACAACGCGCGCACAGCGCCTTTCGCCGCACTGTACGAGAATGAATCCGGCAATCCCACGAACGCACCGACGCTGGCTACATTGACGATGGAGCCGCCCGCGCGCATCGCTTCTCCGCCGAGCTTCGTGCCCAGGAAGACACCGCGCGCCGTCACGCGCTGATTCAGCTCCCATACGTCGAGTGTCGTCTCATCGAGCGTGACTGGCTTGCGGAATGCCGCGTTGTTCACCACGACGTGCAGACCGCCGAACTCCTGAACAGTGCGGTCGATCACGTGACGCCAACTCTCTTCATCTCCCGCATCCAGCCGCTCGAACATCGCGCGCCAGCCACGATTCGTGACAGCCTCGGCCACAGCGACGCCAGCGGCCTCATCGATATCGGCCACCACGACAAGCGCACCCTCTTCCGCGAACCGCTCCACCACGGCGCGTCCGATACCGCCACCACCCCCGGTTACGATGGCCACTTTGTTTGCGAGTCTCGGCATGACAGAGCTCGTTGACGTGTTCGCCGCGGTCTTGGATTCGTGTGCGTGCCCGCACACAACTTTGACATCGCCGGGCTCTTGCCTGACGCGATGTGCAGTGTATGGTGCCACCCATATTGTCGGCGGCCAACGCCGACATGAGTATAACCACGCTCGCAATCGATGAAGCCGCGAGCGCCTTACGAGGAAAGCGATGAGCGAGTTCCGCGAGCATCCACGACGCTGGGCAGTTTCAGATCCCGATCGACCCGCCATCGTCTTGGCAGGATCGGGGCGGGTCGTGACGTATGGCGAGCTCGACCGCCGTGCCAACCAGGCGGCTCACCTCTTTCGCAAACTCGGTCTTAACCGTGGCGATCATGTCGCGATGTTGATCGAGAATCATCCCCGGTTTCTCGAAATTGCCTGGGCGGCACAGAATGCGGGCTTGTACTACACCCCCATCTCGTGGCGTTTTCGGCCGGAAGAGATTGCTTTCATTCTGGGCGACTGCGGCGCGAACGTGCTCCTGTATACGCAGCAACAGGCGGAGCTCGTCCAATCGTTGAGCCGGCAATTGCCGGAGATGACCTACATCGCCGTGGATCACACGGTGCCGGGCCATCTCGACTACGAACGCGAGATCGCTGCACAACCCTCGACACCCATCGCCGACGAGAGTCGCGGTTCCGACATGTTGTATTCGTCGGGCTCGACTGGGCGACCGAAAGGCATCAAGCAGGCGTTGCCCAATCTTGCGGTCGATGGACTCTCGGCCATGTTTCGCGTGTACACCG
>JBEVDW010000124.1:0-4616 GCA_040513115.1 Steroidobacteraceae bacterium
GGCCAGCCAGCTCGATGCGGCCTGAATCCGGCGACGCAAGACCCAGGCAGCAGCGCAATGTCGTGGTCTTTCCCGCACCGTTCGGTCCGAGTAGTCCGAAGCACTCGCCCGCGTGCACAGCGAAGCTGACGCCGCGCACGACTTCCACCGCGCCGTAGCGTTTGTGTAGCGATTCGACATGTAGCATGGGCGCAATGTAGCACCGTCGTGCCGCGAACCGTTTTGTTTGGGATCGTCCGCGCTGCCCCTATACTCGTGCCATGTTCGAACGTCTCACGCCCGTCAATCGCGCGCTCATCATCGCCAACGTCCTCGTCTATTTTCTGGACAAGTACATACTCGGCGGATTGCTCAGCTATCACCTGGCCCTGTGGCCTTGGGCCGATCTCGGTCCCGATGCGCCCCGCTTCATGCCGTGGCAGCTCGTCACCTATGCCTTCCTGCATGGGGGTGGCATGCATTTATTCTTCAACATGTTCGCTATCTATATGTTCGGCGGCGAGATCGAACGCTTGTTCGGCCGACAGCGCTACATCGTCTACTACTTCCTCTGCGTCATCGGTGCGGCGCTGATGCATCTCATCATCCTGCGCGTCGCCGACTTGCCGCCAGTGCCTGCAGTCGGCGCCTCGGGCGCGGTGTTCGGACTCTTGCTGGCGTTCGGCATGGCGTATCCCAAACGCATGATCGTGCTGTTGATTCCGCCGATTCCCATGCCCGCATGGTTGTTCGTCACGGGTTACGGATTGCTCGAGCTGTATCTGGGTGTGACACAGACTCAGCAGGGTGTGGCGCACTTTGCGCATCTCGGCGGCATGGCAACCGGCTTCGTGATCATCCGCTATTGGCGCGCTCAGCAGCGACGCGGTACCTACCGCACCTGACCCCACTCGAAGGCGGTCTCATCCACCGCACGCACGACGTGCCGATACTCGGTGAGCAACCCCGGCCACAACGTCGTCACCTGACCCTTCGGATCCTGATACCAGCTGTGACAACGGCCCTGCGTCCAAACGCTGGTTGCCAACCGGCGTTGCAGCTCGTCGTTGTATGCGCGTTGTGAATCTGCGGTCGGTTGTACCCATGCCGCCCGCTTGCGATCCAGCGCGCGCAACAGCTTCATGATGTACCGGATCTGACACTCCATGATGTACACGAGGGAGTTGTGCCCGGTGCCGCTGTTGGGGCCGATCACGAAGAAGAGGTTGGGAAAGCCCGTGACCGTGCAACCCAGATACGCTTCACGACGCTCTTGCCAGGCATCCGCCAACGTCCGCCCATCCAGGCCCTGCACCTCCAATCGCGGTGTGCCGTGCACGTCGAATCCGGTTCCATAGATCACACAGTCCACTTCTCTCACCCTTCCATCCGCGGTGACGATGCTGTGCTCCTCGAGGCGGTTGATCGGCTCGGTCACGAGCTCCACGTTCGGCAACTGCAAGCTGCCATACCAATCATTGGAGAACAGCACGCGCTTGCAGCCCAGTGCGTAGTCGGGTGTGACTTTCGCCCGCAATTCGGGATCGAACACCTGGCGTTCCATGAAGCGGACTGCCGCAGCCTGAGCGGTCGCCAGATCGCGCTTGCCGAGAATGAATTCGCCGAGCGTTTCGTTGAACCGGAAGATGCGTGCACGCAGCAGGCGCTGACTCACGGGCAACCAGCGAAACAAGCGCCGTTCCCAAGGCTTCATCGGTCGATCCGGCTTAGGGAGCACCCACGGCGCGGAGCGCTGAAACACATGGATCTGAGCCGCGAGTTCCGCAATTTCAGGCACGATCTGCACCGCGCTCGCGCCGGTACCGACGACTGCAACGCGCTTACCGCTCAGATCATAAGCGGCGTCCCAACGCGCAGAATGCATTTGCTGACCGCGAAACGACTCTGCGCCCGGAAGCTTGGGTGTACGCGGCTTGCTCAGTCCGCCCGACGCAAAGACCAGCGCGCGAGCCTGGAAGGATTCGCCTTCGACGGTATCGATACGCCATGTCCCAGTGGTGCCATCGAAGCGAGCCCCGCGCATCGTGCGCCCGAAGCGGATATGCGGCAGCACGCGATATTTGCGCGCGACATGCCCCAGGTACGTTTTGATCTCCGGCTGCGTCGGATACATCCGGGACCAGTTCGGATTGGGCTCGAACGAAAACGAATACAGATGCGATGGAATGTCGCAGGCGCACCCTGGATATGTGTTGTCGCGCCACGTGCCGCCCAACTCGGCCGCCCGTTCGAGGAGTGCGAACGAGCGCTTGCGTTCCTTGGCCAGTGCGACGCCCATCCCCAGGCCGCCGAAGCCGCTCCCGACGATGAGAACGTCGACAGGCGTGGCGGTCGAGGAGCGGTCGGCTGTCATGCGGTTGACGCTGGGAGTTGGCAGTGGGGCTGCACGATAGCAGCTCGCCCACAGTCAATCTGCCGGCGTCAACGCGAGTCCCACAGCACCTCTGCATGACTGGCTGCCGCACGATCGAGCAGATCCAACAAGGGAACGGCGCGAGTCGGCAGCGCAACGGCTTCTTCCGGCTCCTCGTCGTCCTCATCAGCTTTCTCGTCAGCTTTTTTGGGGACCGGCGCAGGGGCACCGTGCAATGCTGCCCGCAGACGCTTGGCCGCTGAAGGCACTTCGTCAGCAGACAGCGCGCTCGGGATCCGCCCGCTCGCGCCCATCAGTTTGATGAGATCCAGAGCGACGTCGTGAAACATCGTGATCGGCTCAGTCGCGCGTGAGCGGAAGGTCACTAACATTGCAGTACTCCCTCAGCGGGTCTCAGGTGCAACCCCGCAGCAGAAATAGCGCCAACAGAACCGGAATGGGAATTCCCAATAACCACAATAGAATCCAGCCGATCTTGCCTGCCAAGCGGCGTGGCGGTGTGCTGCGCTCCATAAATCCCCCAAGACCGTGGTAACTATCGGATTAACGGGCTCGTAGCGAGCGCGGTTCCGCGCCGCACGACGGCGCTACGGCACGCACGTGCGCGGCGTTACACTCCCTCCGTCGCTTGCAAGCTCAGTGATCGTCATGCCCGCGCTAGTTTCAGGACAGTTCGATGAGATCGGCCCCGGCGTCCGGCGCCTCGTGGCCAACAATCCTGGTTACATGACAGGTCCTGGGACCAACTCGTATGTCATTGGTCATGAGCGGTTTTTCGTCGTCGATCCAGGTCCGCAGGAGCAGCGTCACATCGACCGACTGCTCGAAGTGACCCAAGGGCGCATCGCTGCCGTGCTCGCAACGCACACCCACCAGGATCACTCGCCGGGCGCGCGTGCCTTGTGCGAGCGGACCGGCGCGGCACTGTATGGCATGCGCGCGGCCCACGCTGAACGCCAAGACCCCACGTTCGCGCCGACGCGCGAGTTGCGTGACAACGAAGTCGTCAACGTCGACGGCCTGCAAGTTCGCGCCTTGCACACCCCGGGTCATGCATCCAACCACCTGTGCTATCTACTGCCGAATGGGCTGTTGCTGACAGGCGACCACCTCATGCAGGGATCGACAGTCGTGATCACACCACCCGACGGCAACATGCGCGCCTATCTACAATCGTTGGAGCGCCTGCAAACCGAGCCGGTGCGCGCACTGGCGCCCGGACACGGTGCGGTGATCGAGGACGGTCAGGGCGAGATCGCGGGCGTCATCGCACATCGTCTGAAGCGCGAGGCGAAAGTGATCGCGAAGTTGCTGGAGGCGGGCGGCGCCGCAACGACGGATGACCTGGTCCCGCCTGTGTACGACGATGTCGATCCGCGCATTCATCCGGTCGCGCGCTACTCGCTCCTGGCCCATCTGATCAAGCTGTGCGAAGACGGCAAGGTCGTGCAGCAAGGTGAAGAACCCACGCGCATCTGGCGTTGGGCCGGCACGAACGCGGGCAATCCGGCGTAATGGCTGCGTCTCGATCTCCCGCGCGCGTCAGCGACGCGCCGCTCATCGCGCTCGAACATTGTTCGCTCATCCTCGACGAGCAACGCATTCTCAACGACGTCAGCTTCGAGTTGCGCGCAGGTGAGCGCTGGGCGCTCGTCGGCCCGAACGGTTCGGGCAAAACCTTTCTACTGAAGATGCTCAGCGGCGATGTGTGGCCGACCCCGGTCGGACCCGAGCGTCGCGTCTATCGTTTGCATGGCCGAGCCTCGGCGCAACCGGCCGGTAGCAAGGAAGCGATTGCATACATCGGTCCTGAGCGTCAGGACAAGTACCTCCGCTACAACTGGAATTTCACGGTCGCGCAGATCGCGACGACGGGGCTCTTTCACGAAGAGCGCCCGCTCACCACGCCGACCGCGGCGCAGCGGAAGCGGATCGAGGGTTTGCTAAGGCGGTTCGGGTTGTGGCGTCTGCGAGAACGGCGCTTGTTGACCCTGTCGTACGGTCAGCGCCGGCTGGTTCTCGTGGCGAGGGCGTTCGCGGCGCAAGCCCGTGTCCTGCTGCTGGATGAAGTGTTCAACGGATTGGACAGCCGGGTTCGCGCGCAACTGAAACGAGCTCTGGAGCAACGCCAGCGCGATGTCGAACCCAGCGCATGGATACTGACGACGCATCGCACGCACGAGTTGCCCGCCGCGATCACGCATGTTGCGCGCTTGAACGGTGGTCGCCTGGTCTACGCGGG
>JBEVDW010000125.1:0-4687 GCA_040513115.1 Steroidobacteraceae bacterium
CGCTCGACTTCGTGCGGCCGCAGAATCGCAAGATCCTGGCGTACCTACGCACGTATCAGAACGAGACGATCCTGTGCGTTGCGAACCTCGCACAGTCGGCGCAGTCGGTCGAGCTCGACCTGTCGCGCTTCAAAGGTCGTGTGCCTGTAGAGCTGATGGGACGAAATGCATTTCCGCCGATCGGCGATCTGCCGTATTTCCTGACGCTGCAAGCGCATGGCTTCTTCTGGCTGCTGTTGAGCGAGTCGGAATCACCGCCCGCGTGGCATGTCGAGCGCCTACCGGCAACGGAATTGCCGGTGCTGGTGCTGACCGAAGGGCTCAATACCTTTCTGCACGGTGCCGACGGCACCGACCGCAACACTGCACGCCGTACGCTGCAACAGTTCCAGGACGAGGTACTGCCCGAGTTCGTCAAGCAGCGGCGCTGGTTCGCCGGCAAGGGGGCGCCGATCGCGCGCGCACAGTTGGTCGAGCGCACACCCTGGCGCACTACGCGCGGCGAATGGCTGCTGGCCGCGTCGCTGATGCAGTTCGCCGATGGCACTCAGCAACGCTACTTCCTGCCGCTCGGTACAACGTGGGAGGACGTCGAGAGCGGCACGCTGCGGACAACCGAATGGACGCTGGCGAAGGTGCGCCAGCATGCGCGTGCGGGCGTGCTGGTCGATGCATTCGCGGATCCAGGCTTCTGTCTCGCCATCGTGGAAGGCATGCAACGCGGCGAACGCATCGCTATGGAGAACGGTGAAATCCGCTTCGAGCCCACGCATGCACTCGAGGAGCTGGTTGCACGCGGGGTCGAGCCCGTGCAGCACCTGGGCCGCGAACAGAGCAACACCGCCGTGATCCTGGGTGACGGGCTGTTCCTGAAGGCCTATCGCCAGGCACGCTCGGGCATCAATCCGGATGCCGAAGTTGCGGGCTATCTCACCGAGGCCGGTTTCGCACGCATCCCGCGCCTGGGCGGAACGTTGCAGATGGTAGTCAACGGCGAAACGACGCTGCTGCTGGCGTTGTTTGCATACGTTCGCAATCAGGGCGACGGATGGGGCTACGCGCTCAACCATCTCGAACGCTATGCGACAGAGCTGCTGGCCGATGCCAGCAAACGCAGCGAACAACCGCACATGTTGTTCCTCGCTCAGATGCGCACATTGGGTCTGCGCATCGGCGAGTTGCATGCGACCCTGGCGCGCTCGACCACCAACGCCGCGTTCGCACCGGAGTTCATCGATGCGAATGACATGCGTGCGTGGACCGAGCGCGTCGAGCACGATGTGGACGAGACGTTGCAGCTGCTGCAGTCGCGCTTGGCAAGCTTGTCTGACGAGCAACGTGCGGATGCGCAGGCCCTGCTCGATGCGCGCGAAGCCTTGCTTACCCGCATCCGCGCGGCGAGTGCCAAACCGGTGCGCGCGGTGAAGACCCGCTATCACGGCGATCTGCACCTGGGTCAGATCCTGTTGTGCGCGGATGATTTTCTGATCACCGATTTCGAAGGCGAGCCGGCGCGTCCGCTGGAAGAGCGTCGCCGCAAGCACTCCGCGCTCATCGATGTCGCCGGTATGCTGCGCTCGTTCGACTACGTTCGTGCCGTAGCACTCGATCGCGCACTCACCGGCCGCCCCGATGCCCGCGACGCGCTCGCCCCCGCCTTCGATAGCTGGTATCGCGCGTCCGTTTCCGCTTTCCTGGAAGGCTACCGCGGCGGCTTGAGCGGCGCGCTCGTGTGGCCGGAAGAGGACGGCGATGCACAGCGACTGATCGCGCTGTTCCAGATCGAGAAGGCGCTGTATGAAGTGCGCTATGAGGCTAGCAACCGGCCGAACTGGATTGGAATCCCCGTGCGGGGATTGATGAGGCTGTTAGCCTGAACGGCAGTGCTGTGACGTTTTGACGTCAGAACGTCAAGACGCTAGGGTGTCGTCGACGGAGGTGCGCCATGGCCGATGAAGCTGCAAAAAGAGCAACGATCTATCTTGAACCCGCATTGCACAAAGCTGTTCGGCTGAAGGCTGCTCACACCCATCGCTCGATGTCTGAAATAGTGAACGATGCCGTGAGGCAGGCGTTGCGCGAGGATCAGGAAGATCTGGCTGCGTTCGATGACCGTGTTGCCGAACCCACTATCTCGTACGAGGCGCTACTCAAGGACTTGAAAGCGCATGGCAAGTTATGAACTGGTCTTCAAGAAATCAGTGGCAAAAGACCTGCGCGCGATTCCGCAGCAGGATGTCCGGCGCATATTGCAGAAAGTCCGTGCTTTAGCGGGAGATCCGCGACCGCCGGGCTCCGAGAAGCTGTCCGGACTCGAGCGTTACCGCATACGCCAGGGTATCTATCGCATCGTGTATGAAATCGAAGACACGAGGTTGGTTGTGCTCGTAGTGAAAGTTGCGCACCGAAAAGACGTGTATCGCCCTTAGCAGGGTGTTGAAAAAGGGCTGTCCTGCCCTTTCTCAACGTCGCTTGCGAAAGGTGCGACTTTCGCGCGCTCCCGAAATCAAGCGCTTGCGGCGCATGATTTCGCCGAGCCATCCGTGGCGCGGCCCTAGCAGGCTGTTTTTCAACAGCCTGCTAGTGAATCGTCACCCCGCGGGTGTGCGCCACGGATGACTGTTGCACGCGAATCGCCAGCTCCAGATCGCGCGCCTGATCCATCACGCGTGATGTGACGGGATCGGAGGGCTTCGTGGCGGCAGTGCTCAACTGCTGCAGCAACTCGAGCATCTTGAAGCCTGCAGCCAACACCGGTGCATACGTGGGTTGCTGCAGGTAGGCGATCAAATCGACGCCATCCATGATCGTCACCGTCGCATCGTTCGTCGCTTCCAGTTCGGATTGCTGCTGACGGACGCCGAGCAGGACGAGGCGGACTTCGTCGATCGCTTCCCTGAATGCCGGCACCATGGAGGCATCGGACAGGGACTCGCTGAGCGATTCGAGCAGATCGAGCATCTGCGGGGCGGCGCAGAACACCGGTGCGTACTCGGGCCGGTATACATGTGCGATCACATCATCGCCGTCTACGACCAGGATCGGCGCTTCGCCGGCGGTGGCCCATTGGTACTGCTGGATCTCGAGCATGGTGTGAATCCTCCAAGGATTTCACCTGTAACGATTGAGGCGGCGTGGTGGATCCTTCGTCACGTTGCGCCGGTAGTGAACCTATGCCTGGCCAGCGGGCAGGACGCACCGATGCATTGGATTTGAACTTATTGCATGGCCCGCAAGTTGTATCCGGATACGCAGGCATCGCCTCAGCGGTACGGTGGCGGGTGAGGGGCGGCCACGCCTCGGCCGGGACAACGAACCGAACCGTGCGGTGCTCTCTGCACAACTAACAGAGTCGAGTGAATGGCCGACGTCGTGACAGCAGTCTGGCCAGGGCGCCCCTATCCGCAGGGTGCAACCTGGGATGGAGAGGGCGTGAACTTCGCGCTCTTCTCCGAGCATGCGGAATGGGTCGAGCTGTGCCTGTTCGACGCGCGTGGCCGGCGCGAACTGCAGCGTATCCGTCTGCGCGAACAGACGGATCAGGTTTGGCACTGCTACCTGCCTGAAGTGCGGCCCGGCCAGTTGTATGGCTATCGGGTGCATGGCCCGTACAAGCCGGAGGAAGGCCATCGCTTCAACGCCAACAAACTGCTGATCGATCCCTACGCCAAGGCGCTCGTGGGTCAGATCGCATGGAGCGATGCCCAGTTCGGCTATCGCATCGGTTCCTCGCGCGAAGACTTGTCGTTCGACCGACGCAATGACGCCCCCGGATTGCCCAAAGGCCAGGTCATCGATCCGGCGTTCACGTGGGGCGACGATCGCCGCCCGCGCACGCCGTGGCACGACACGGTGATCTATGAGATGCACGTACGCGGGTTCACGATGCAGCATCCCGACGTCCCTCCCCAGCTGCGCGGTACGTATGCAGCGCTGGCCACGGATCCTGTGATCCAGCATCTGCAGCGTCTGGGGGTCACCGCCGTCGAGCTCATGCCGATCCACGCGTTCGTGCAGGATCGGCATCTCGTCGAGAAGCGCCTACGTAACTATTGGGGCTACAACTCCATTGGCTTCTTTGCGCCGGAACAGCTGTACTCGTCGAGCTCGATGTCCGAACGCGAGTTCAAGACGATGGTGCGCACGCTCCACTCGGCCGGCATCGAGGTCATCCTGGACGTGGTGTACAACCACACGGCCGAAGGCAATCACATGGGGCCGACGTTGTCCTTTCGCGGCATCGACAACGCCGCGTACTACCGCCTGGTGCCCAACAACGAACGCTACTACATGGACTACACCGGCTGCGGCAACACGCTCAACATGCGGCATCCGCGTGTGCTGCAGCTCATCATGGACAGCTTGCGTTACTGGATCGAGGAGATGCACGTGGACGGCTTTCGCTTCGATCTCGCCTCGGCGTTGGCGCGCGAGCTGCACGAAGTCGATCGCCTCGGTGCCTTCTTCGACATCATTCACCAGGACCCCGTCATCTCGCAGGTGAAGCTGATCGCCGAACCGTGGGATCTCGGCGAAGGCGGTTACCAGGTCGGACGCTTTCCGGTCGGATGGACGGAATGGAACGGCCGCTATCGCGATGTCATGCGTTCCTACTGGAAAGGAGAGGGAGGCTTGATCGGTGACGTGGCTTTCCGCCTGTGCGGGTCCAGCGATCTGTACGAGCAGA
>JBEVDW010000126.1:0-3079 GCA_040513115.1 Steroidobacteraceae bacterium
CAGCCGCGACACGAGCATCGAAGAGTTTCTGCTCGTCTGCGGGCGACGATATATCGAGATGATGCTGAGCGAGGAGAACCTGCAGATCTATCGCTTCTTCGTCTCCGATCTGTACCGCCACCCTGACCTCGTCGAGCTGAGCTACTCCGCAGGGTTTGAGCGCGCGGTCATAGAACTGGCGCATGTTCTGCAGGATCACATCGACTCCGGTCACCTGCGTCCGGTCGACACGACACTCGCGGCCGACCGGTTCCTCAGCTCGATCGTGGGATCCGCACGTCATCGCGCCATCCTGGGTATCGATCACGAGGGCGCAGCACGGCGGGAACAGGGGCTGAAGGCGGCCGTCGATAACTTTCTGCACGGTCTGCTACGCCGGGAACACCCCTGACGGTAAGGCTGACCTTCGACCTTGCGGCGCGGCATACATATATATGTGCTTGCCTTGTCGAAAATTGGCACTGCACTGTATAGTGCAACTCACCGAAGGCGCGCCGTTGCTGGGCTGAGCTGCGGCAGGGACATCACCGACCTGATTGGGGGTACGAACCATGAGCGACTCTGCTGGTAGCTTTCAGTATCTGAATCCCTTCTCTCCCCCGGGCAAAGCGCCGGATCCCTACACACCACGATTGGACACCTCGCGTCGCGGCTTGAGGATTTCCTTCCTCTCGAACATGTTCACCGACGCGACGGCGTTCCTCACCGATCTTGAAGAGCCGTTGCGCCCGCTGCTGCCGGGTGCAACGTTCCGCCTCTTCGACAAGATTCATCGACGTCACACTTCCTATCCGCTCAACGAAACCCGCGTAACTGAAATCGCGGCCGCGAGCGATGCAGTGATCACCGCGTTCGGTCACTGCGGTAGCTGCACGAACGGAACGGTACGTGACGCAGTGAGCTTCGCGCGCGCAGGCATTCCCGTCGTTGCGCTGGTCACGCAGAAGTTCATGGACGAAGCGAACTTCGTTTCACGCGCAGCCGGCATTCCCGACGTGCCATTCGTATTCCTGCCGCAACCGACAGCGGGTCGCGAGCTCTCCTTCCAGCGTGCCTTGGGGCGCGCCATTGCACCGCTGATCGTGACAGCGCTGACGCAGGGGAAGACCCAGTACGCGACGGATTTCGTCGAGCAACGGCTGGTACACGCGGAGGTTGCATGAATGCCCGGCGGCAGGAGGCTCACGTACTCACGGCCAAAGATGAGGCTGCTGCCGCCGAAGCGCTCTATCTCGACGGACGCACCGATGGCTTGCCCATCGTCGTTCCCACTGAGGAAAGAGTGGAAGCGATGCTCCACTACTCTGGTGGCCTGGACCGCGATGTCGTCCTCGGCGACGTAGGTCCTGCCGCTGGCCAACTCACTGTCGAGAAAGCGGCGGTCAACGCCGTGATGGCGGGCTGTCAGCCGGAAATCTTTCCGCTCGTGATTGCAGCGTGCTCCGCTATCGCCGACCCGCTCTTCGATGCGGGACCGATGCAGGTGACGACCCATTGCATCACGCCCTTCCTGATCGTGAATGGCCCGGCGCGCGAGATGTTCAACGTTAACTGCGGCGTCGGCGCGTTGGGTCCCGGCTTCCGCACGAACGCGACGCTTGGGCGTGCGGTGCGCTTCGTGCTGATCAACGTCGGCGGCGGTCAGCCCGGCGTGGGTGACATGGCAACTCTGGGATCACCCGCCAAGTTCACCTGTGCCATGGGTGAAGCTCAAGAAGAAAGCCCGTGGGAACCGCTGCATGTGTCGCGCGGCTTCTCGGCCGAGGACAGCACTGTCACTGCGCTCGGCGTGGAAGGCCCGCACTCATTCATCTTCGATTTCGATGAAGTGCAACACGGCGGTGCCGATCTGTTGTTGAAGCAATTGGGCGCAGCCATTGCGAATCCCGGCTCCAACAATATTTTCTTCTGCAAAGGTGCGGTGGCAGTCATTCTGCAACCGCTGCACGTGCGTGTCCTGAGCGATGCCGGTTTGTCTCGCAGGCAAGTTCAGGAGCGGCTCTATGAATATGCATCGAACACGCGCACGGCATTGCGCGCGATCTCAGGCTCGCGAGTGGAGATGGCACCCCACTCCGGCGAGATCCTGCATGCGGTGCCCAGTCCCGATGATCTCTTGATCATGGTCGGCGGCGCTGAAGGTGGAGCCTACTCGGCCTTTATGCCAAGCTGGTGCGGCGGCGCCAACGGACAGGTCGCGGTCACCAAGAAAGTACGCTTCGATGAGTACTGCGAAATTCCTGAAAGCATCCGCTGACTACACAACGATGGAGCACGGCGCCGTACAAGAGCGCGTGCAGGCGCTTGATGGGTGTCCGGTCGCTTACCCATCCATTGAGGGCGCCGAGTGCCCCTACCCTTTCTATAGCTGGGCGCAGCGCGAGCATCCCGTCTATCAACTGCCCGGGAAAGCCGTCTATTTCGTGAGCCGTCACGAGGACGTGCGCTACGTTGCCGAACATCCGGAAATCTTTTCCAGTGTGGGCAAGACGCTCGGCAGCCAGCCTGAACCTCAGCCGACGACCGCGTCCGGCATCGAGATCCGGGCCATGATGGAAAGCGATGGTGCCAATCACGATGAGCACCGCAAGTTCACGTTCCAGTTGCTGGAGCCGCGCGCTATGCGCAGCTATCGGCCGATGATCGAAGCGATCAGCAGCGACTTGATCGACTCCTTCATCGAACAGGGCCACTGCGACTTCGTTGCCGACTACGCCAACAAGCTGCCTGCCCTCGTAACGGCTCGTATCGCCGGCTTGCCGGACAGTCTTGTGGATGACCTGCGAGCGTGGGGACAGATCGAAGCGTCGGGGGCCCCGTTCCTACCACCGGAAAAGTTCGCCGAACATCATGCGACGCGAACCTCGATGGCAGTCTACGTGCGCAAGGCACTCGAGGAACGGCTGCAGGTGCCGCGCGAGGACGGCCTCTCACAGTTGTTGCATGCTCAGCAGCAGCGCGACGGCGAACTATCGCTACCGTACGTGACACTACAAGCGGCCGTGTTTCTCGCGGGCGGCACCACGACCACCGCGCACATGATCGCCATGGCGTTGCTCCTGCTGCTGCAACATCCCGA
>JBEVDW010000127.1:0-6889 GCA_040513115.1 Steroidobacteraceae bacterium
TCCCGCTTGAGCGCGAGCGGCAATACCTGATTTGTGCCGAGAGGCAACATAAGCGGCCGCGACCGGTGTACTACCACCGGCAATGACCTAACCACCGCGCACCACCGGGAGCGCTAGACGATGGCTGAATCCATAGTTATCCCGTTCCGGAAAAAAGAGAACGCGACCTACGACCATGGGCGCGACCATGAGCGCGAGCTCGCCATCCAGATCGGCATTCAGATTCGAGCGTACCTCGCTAGCGTGAAGCCGCTGCGTGGCTGCCGCTGGTGCGACAACGCTGCTTTCCACGCCGGCCGGACAGCGATCGAGCAACTGGCGATGGCGTACCTGAGTGGGGATGACACGCTCGACCCCACGCTTGCGCAGTGCGCGGACATGCTCGAATACCTCTCGTCTGTCGAGCCGGTCGACCCGAGAATCGATTACGCCAGCGGCGGAGTTGAAACGTGTGGCTGGATTGCGGTGCTCAAGTATGTGCAGACGAGCATGCGGGAGGTGTCCCATGGCTGACGGCAGCTACGAGCAGCCAAGCGTAAGCGTCCGACCGTGAAGCCTCGATTTCGTCCATGATCCGCAGTACGGGCGGATGATCGTACGCAAGGAACGGCGCGCGGAAGCGTAACGCCTGCCGGATCCGTGCTCAGGGGCCCCGCCGCCGAGAGGTCGCGGGGCTCTTTTTACTGGAAGGCTTCCGCAACGTTCGTCTGTATTCTGGTCTGGTCGGCAAATACTCGGACCAGATCGGCACTCGTTCGAACAGCCCAGTCCGCACAACCGGAGCTCATACACTGCAGCACGAAATCCGACTCCGCGCCGTGATATTGGCTCAGCGGGAAGCTACAAGCGCGAAGGTTCTGCTCCAGTTCGAGTTGGGTGTCACGGGGCGCATCGTAGAGCGGCTTGAAGTGCACCAACGTATTCCGAAGTCCGACCAATGCTTGAGCGTGTGCAAGGGCTGCTCCGTCGATGTCTTTCAGCTCCGGCTTATCAAGCAAGCGCAAGGCGTGATTGTACTTCGCGAGAATGGACAGCCTTTCGATTCCATTCCTTCCCCAAAACTCAGCTTCGAAGTTGCTGATCCGATTCCTGAGCTCACCGTTTGGCAGCAAAAAACATTCGTTGATGAATGCTTCCATTGCGGACGCGGACGACAGAATTGTCCCGGTCACATACGTTCTGATGTCATTCCAAAACTCGCCGAACGGTTGATGCCGATTCGCAATCTCTATGTCCTTCACGCGAGCTGCGAAGTGCTTCGCAGCAAGCTGATGAGGCAGCGCATAGTTCGCAATTAACCGACCAGTCGCCCTGAGTTTTACGTCCTCGAGCATGCGCGGATCATACATCCGCGGCGGACTGCGATGGCAGTTGACCTCCTCAGCCGAGATCCCCCCGCAGCCCCGCAATCTCTTCATCAATCGCCGCGAGTTGCGGATCCTGAGCCCGTTGTGTCCAGAAACTCGAACGGGTGTAGCTGCGAGCTCTACTGCGTTCGATGCTTTGCCACATCCAGCCCCTGCAATTCCTTCTGACCCTGCTTGGGGGCTGGATCAATCACCGGCAAATCGATGCGATCGATTATCTGAAGGAAGAGAATCGATTGCTGAAGGAGCGTCTCGGCGGCCGACGCCTGCGATTCACTGATGCCGAACGGCGCCGACTCGCGAGCAGAGCGCATGCATTGGGACGCAAGGCACTCAGCGACCTGGATACGTTGGTCACGCCGGACACGCTGATGGTTTGGTTGCGATCGTCCAGCTCATCGTCCGCATGGCGCTCGAGAACCGATCCTGGGGCTATAGGCGAATCCAAGGTGCACTGGCGAACTTAGGGCATCACGTGGGTCGTGGCACGATTGCGGATGTACTGCGCGAGCACGGCATCGATCCTGCGCCCGAGCGTGGGAAGCGCACGCCGTGGTCGAGGTTCCTCAAGGCGCATTGGGAGAGTATCGCGGCCACTGACTTCTTCACGGTGGAGGTCTTCACCCTGCGCGGTTTAGTCACCCACTATGTTCTCTTCATTCTCGATGTGGCGAGCCGGACGGTAAAGATTGCGGGTATTACCACTCATCCGCACGAGGGGTGGATGATACAGATGGCGCGCAATCTCACCGATGCCGAGGAACCGTTCCTTCGACGCGCTCGGTTCTTGATCATGGATCGGGATACGAAGTATTCCGCGACATTTCGCGCGGCACTAACGCGAGAGCGGATTGAGCCGATTCGGCTGCCGCCGCGGTCGCCCAATTTGAACGCCTTTGCAGAACGATTCGTTCGCTCTGAGAAGGAGGAGTGTGTCGGTCGGATGGTTTTCTTTGGCCGATCATCGCTTGAGCGCGCGCTGAGCGAATACGTGACGCACTACCATAAAGAGCGCAACCATCAAGGCCTCAGAAACCAGCTGTTGCAGAGCCCCGGCGCTGTTGAAAGCCGCAGGGATGGTCGAGTGAAGCGTCGCCAGCGTCTGGGCGGGATGCTCAATTTCTACCATTGCGCCGCGGCTTGAGAGTTGCGGCACTCGGCGCAATTTTTGGACAATGCGGCATGGAGAACTTCGCCGTCTACGCGGCCGCTAAGGCCCACGTGTTGCGGTGGCAGCGTAGCTGTTCAGAATCCGATGACTGGTTTCTTCATTACGAGCGACAATGCGGACTTTCGGATCACCAGAGCAAGACCGCGGTCCGGGTTGCCAATGTTCGGTCCGAACCCTCGAGGTTCAAAGCGACTCGCGGTCAATCTCGTGCAAGCTGGGGCGATTTCTTCGGCTGCGCATCAAGAATTGAACGCCCGTACGATGCACGGCTTAACGGTCGTGGGCCGTACCGGTCTATTTGGTGATCTTGGACGGCAGCCCGGCACATGCCGGGTTACTCTCCGGGTTACTCCATAGTGCCACGCAGGCCCGCCGGGCATCATCTATGATCCATCTCCATGAAGACCATCGAAATTCAAAAAATAGGCAGCTTCGATGGATTGCGGCTGGTGCAACGGCATCAGCCCACTCCTGAGCCGGGTACCGCGCTGGTGCGCCTTCATGCCGCATCCCTCAACTATCGTGATCTTCTGGTGCCGTTGGGCCGCTTCCCGGTAGCCTGGGATTTCATCGGACGCATTCCACTATCGGATGGTGCCGGCGAGGTCGTCGCTGTCGGGCCTGGTGTATCTCGTGTGAAGGAGGGCGATCGTGTTGCGGCGACGCCGCTTCCAAATTGGCCCGCGGGCGATATCCAACCGGAGCACATCGTCGCTAACTACGGCTTCAACATCGATGGCATGGCCACCGAGTACGCCGTATTAGACGCGAACGCGCTGGTGCATATTCCCGACTATCTGAGTTTCGCCGAAGCGGCCGCTCTACCGTGCGCGGCAGTGTCTGCTTGGAGCTGCCTCACCGAGGGCAGGCGTTCAGTACGCGCCGGCGACACCGTTTTGATTCTCGGCACGGGTGGTGTTTCTCTGTTTGCATTGCAATTCGCGAAAGCGTTTGGTGCTCGAGTGATTGCCACCACCTCCTCCGAATCGAAGGCGCAGCGCCTGCGGCTTATCGGTGCCGATGCTGTGATCAATTACAACGAACGACCGGACTGGGACGTCGCAGTGCGCGAGCTTACGGAGGGACTCGGCGTAGACAGGGTCATCGAAATTGGCGGCGGTGGCACGTTCGAGCGCTCGATAGCGAGCACCCGTGTTGGCGGTCACATCTCTTGTGTAGGCTTCGTCACCGGGCAGGGGGGTGGCCCGAGTCCTACGCCGTTGCTGCTAACACAAGCCTTATCCATCAACTTCTTCATGATGGGCAGCCGAAGGCACTTCGAGGAAATGTTGTCGGCGATGAAGCAATCGCAGATCCGACCCGTGATCGATCGCACATTTGCAATGGAAGACATTGCAGCCGCCTACGCACATTTGGAAAGCGGCACGCATATGGGAAAGATCGTGGTCACATTGAGTTGAGGAGAAAATCCCGCTCAGGGCAGCGGGGCGAATAGAGGATTGAAGAGGAATCCGTATGGCTGTCACGTCGTGGCGCGGTCAATGATCGAGCGGATCTGCTGTCCTTGGCGAATATCGACAGAACGACGCCCGCAGTCCAGGGCTTCACACTCTTTAGCGATGCGCTCGAGCTGCTCGGCGGCTTCGTTCAGTAGACCAAGAAGATTTGAAACTGGAAAACAGTTCCTGGGCGTAAAGGCCGCGGAAGACGTCGATATGCGCGCCCTCGATGTTTCGCGATCTCTACCCCCAGGGCCTGCGGGCGTTCATCATGTCGCGCTCATCGTCGACGACCTGCGTGCCATGAGCGAGTTCAACAGCGCTGGCCACCCAGTCGGTCTCTACGCGGAAGTAGCTCTCGGCGTAGGTTTCGCCATGATGGACTGCGTCCAAGCGTATGGACATTTCGTCGACTGTACGAACCAACATGCTATTGCTACCCAACTATGATCTGGCACGCAAGGCGGTTGATTGTGGCACCGCGATTCGGTCGTTGCGGTTCGAGGACCTTGCATGAAGATCGTGAATCGCGGTGCTGCCGTCTGCCAGGATCCGCACCTGCAGCCACCTCCCCAGCAGCATCACGCTTTCGCTTTGCCATCGCCGACGTTGATCCGCACGACTTCCGCTTGCGTGCGTACTTCACCGCCGTAGTGTTCGATGCAGCGAATCAAAGACGCTGTGAGATTACTATTGCCGCCCGCGACATTTGCGGACGCATAGATGTGGGGCCATGCCCAACAGCAGCAACGGCAAGATCCCCGTTCGCTTGACCTCCGGTGACATCAGCAGACTATCGAACCTTCGTGCGAACGGGCAGGGCATACTCCTCTCTTCCTGAAAGGTTACTTCGCGCCGCCATTGCCATTGGCTGGATCCTGGGAATGATGGAACAAAGCCCGAACGTTGCGGGCGTACACCTACGTCTCATGCGGCACAGGTTCAATCGCCGGCCAAAACTCTTCGACAGCTAGATCGGTACTTGCCGAGGGTAAGACAAAGTGTGCGTTTGTTCGGACGAAGTGCGATTGAGTGTCGTCCGTTTTCGTCTCAAGATCTCTTCGTCGCATCACTAGATCAGGCACGGGCAGCCAATCGACGCGACTTACTAGCCCCTCGTCCGTCAGCAAGTTGAGCGCGCCCCATGTGCCAGAACTTCAACACCGAGGATCTCGCTACGAAGCGCAACGCGGAGCGCATGCGCGAGTTCACCGAACGTGATCCGCAGATCCCAATCCCACGAGCCGGTTGGGACAGGCGAACGGGGTTGCTACCCTAGTTGAGAGCAAGACGAGTCGAAGCGGCTTGGCGCGACCAATTGCGCAGAGAAACCACTCGATGCTTTGGAGCATGAACGACGTCCGCAGTCTGCGCGGCAACACCATCGTCGTGACCGGCAGCAACACCGGGATCGGCTTCGCTACGGCAAAGCTGCTTGCCAGCAAGGGGGCGGCCATCGTCATGGCGTGCCGCAATCAAGAAAAAGGTGAACGTGCGCGGGCGCATATCAAAGCCGAGCTGCCGCATGCCGATCTGCGTGTGGTGCGACTCGATCTCTCCAGCCTCGCTTCGGTGCGCGAGTGCGTCGCGGAAGTCAACACCGAGCTCGACAAGATCGACGCGCTCATCAACAACGCAGGCCTCATGATGCCGCCGCTACAGCGCACGGCCGACGGCTTCGAGATGCAGTTCGGCACCAACGTACTCGGTCACTTCGCGTTCACCGGCCTGGTGCTGCCGCTGCTGCTGCGCACGCCGAACGCACGCGTGGTATGGCTCTCCAGCGTCGCGCACTGGAACGGCCGCATCGACTTCGACAACCTCAATGCCGAACGTGGCTACAGCAGCTGGCGGGCCTACGCACAAAGCAAGCTCGGCGATCTCATGCTCGCGTATGAGATGCAAAGGCGGCTCACGAGCGCTGGCGCGTCCCTCCAGTCGCTGGCCGCGCATCCCGGCGGCACCCAGTCCGATTTGAGTCGCCACAATCCTTTTCTGAGGGTCCTGAATGTGCTGTCCCAGCCGTTTACGCAGTCCACCGACGCAGGCGCCATGCCGTCGATCCGGGCTGCGGTCGATCCCTCGGCCAAAGGCGGTGAGTTCTACGGTCCGGGAGGCATGACCACGATGACAGGGCCGGCCACCAGACAACGCTCCTCGCGACGATCGCACGATGCGGCGGTCGCCATGAAGCTCTGGCAAGCCTGTGAAGGGCTCACCGGAGTGCGCTGGCTGTAAGCCATCGAGAAGCCGATGACCTACGCGAATCAAGCATTGACGGGTCTCACCGCGAGCCAAGCCGCAAATCTATTGCGCAGCGGCGAACTGACGGCAGTGGAATATGCCGAGGCGCTGATCGAGCAAGCGGAGAAGATTGCTTCGTTGAACGCCTTCATCAGCTTCGATGCGGACGCCGTGCGCACGCAGGCGCGCGCGGCTGATGATCGGCGTCGAGCAGGGGAACGACTGGGACCGTTGCACGGCATTCCACTTGCAATCAAGGACAATATCGATACGGCGGATTTGCCGACCACCGCCGGCACGCCGGGCTTGCGGCACCATCGTCCGCGGAACAATGCACTCGTCGTACAGCGCCTGCTGGATGCCGGCGCGATCTTGTTTGGCAAGAACAACCTGCACGAACTGGCTTACGGGGTCACGACCAATAATCGCGCCTTCGGCGCCAGTCGCAATCCTTACGATCTTCAACGCGTGCCGGGTGGTTCGAGCGGAGGCACTGCCGCCGCCGTTTGCGCGCGCGTTGTCCCAGCCGGCATCGGCACCGATACGGGCGCGTCGATCCGCCTGCCAATGGCGTTCTGCGGCGGCGTCGGTTTCCGCCCGAGCGTCGGTCGCTGGCCGCAGCAAGGTCTCATACCGGCCTCCAACAC
>JBEVDW010000128.1:0-6926 GCA_040513115.1 Steroidobacteraceae bacterium
CGACGCCGTGATGTTGTCGGGCGAAAGCGCCGTGGGTAAGTATCCGGTCAAAGCCGTGCAAGCGATGGCGCAGGTCATCGAGGGCGCGGAGAAGTACGAAATGGCGCATACGCCCACACGGCAGCGAGCCGAAGAGGGCGGCTTCCATCGCACGGATGAGGCGATTGCGCGCGCTGTGATGTACACGGCGAATCACTACGAGGTGCGTGCCATCGTGGCCTTGACCGAGAGTGGCTCGACGCCGCTGTGGATGTCGCGTATTCGGTCGGACATTCCGATCTACGCATTTACCCGCCATGAAACGACACGTTCGCGCGTCATGCTGTATCGCGGCGTGTATCCAGTGGCGTTCGATATCACGCACACCAATCCCGAAGTGATCTACGCGGCGATCTTCAAGCGGCTGATGGAAGAGCATCTGGTGAATGATGGCGAGCGCATCATCCTGACGCAGGGCGAGCTGACCGGCATTTCGGGCAAGACGAATGCGATGAAGATTCTGGAGGTGCGGCTGTAGCCATTCTGCATTTCCCGTGCGTGTCGCAGAACGAATGCGGTAACGCTTCCCCAAGCGCCCGACAAAGCGCCACACTCTGCGCATGCGCGCGCTGAAGCTGCTCCTGATCGCAATCGCACTGGTCGTCGTCATACCGCTCGTGGTTGCGTACGCGATGCTGCGCGCGAGTCTGCCGCAGCTCGATGGGCGAACAGACGTCAACTCGATCCGCGGCACCATTACGGTCGACCGCGACGCGCTCGGCACGCCGACCCTTCGTGCCGACTCTCGTGCGGAGCTGGCCTTCGCAACGGGCTTTGTCCATGCTCAGGACCGCTTCTTCCAGATGGATCTGCAACGACGTACCGCCGCGGGTGAGTTGGCTGAGTTGTTGGGAGCGAACCTTGTGCCGGCGGACAAGCGTCTGCGGCCGCATGGCTTTCGCCGCCTCGCAGAGCAAGTCATCCAGCGCGTAACACCGGATCAACGAGCCGTTCTCGAGGGCTACGTTGAGGGTGTCAACGCCGGGCTCGCGGCCATGCCATCGCGACCGTGGGAGTACTGGGTTCTGCGCAGCAAGCCGCGCCCGTGGCTCGCTGCCGATAGTCTGCTGGTGGCGTATGCCCTCTATCTCGATCTGAACGATTCCACTGGCGATACCGAGCTCGCGCGGACGCAGTTGCGCGCGACGCTGCCACCCGCGCTGTTCGATTTCCTACATCCCGTGGGTACAGAATGGGATGCGCCGATCGATGGCAGCGGCTGGCGTGTCGCGCCGATTCCAGGGCCTGAGGTGTTCGATCTGCGTACCGGCGCCCCGCGCACTGCTGCGCTCTCTCGCCCAGTGAGCACGGTGATCCGCGACGACAGTGCGATCACTTGGCTCGGTAGTAACAGTTGGGCGCTCGCCGGTTCGCAAACACAAACCGGCGGTGGCTTGCTCGCCAACGACATGCATCTGGGACTACGCGTGCCGAACGTCTGGTATCGCGCGCGCCTGATCGTTCCCGGCGGACTGGAAGCCTGCGACATGGTGGGCGTGACGATTCCGGGATTGCCGTTGCTGCTCGCGGGCAGCAATCGTCAGGTCGCCTGGGGGTTGACCAACAGCTATGGCGATTGGACGGATCTCGTGCTCGTGGAATCCGATCCCGCCAATTCGAAGCGTTACCTCGGACGCTCCGGCTCGCGCCCGTATGAGCTGCGGCGCGAAGTGATCCAGGTGAAAGACGATGTGGCGGTCACCGTCGACACACGTTGGACTGAGTGGGGCCCGATTGTGTTCGAGGATGCCGCAGGTCGGCAGTTGGCGCTTGCATGGACTGCGCATTTTCCGGAGGCAACGAACCTCGGCTTGCTCGCGCTGGAGCAAGCGCGCAGCGTGCAGCAAGCACTCGATGTCGCGAATCGCAGTGGCGGGCCAGTGCAGAACTTCGTCGTGGCGGACGCGCAGGGTCACATCGGTTGGACTGTGATGGGTCAGATGCCGGTGCGCGCCGGATATGACTCGCGCTTCGTTGCCAGCTGGCGCGCAGCGCAAACTGGATGGACTGGCTGGCGCACACCGGCGGAGTATCCGCGTGTCGTCGATCCGGCCACCGGTCGCATCTGGACCGCCAACACAAGGTCGATCGATGCGAAGGTGTGGCTCGGGCTCCTGGGCGATGGCGACTATTACCTGGGTGCGCGCGCGGCCCAGATCCGCGATGACCTGTTCGCCCTGCAGTCGGCGGCACCGGCCGACATGTTGAAGGTCCAACTCGATGACCGGGCGCTGTTCCTTGCCCGTTGGCGCGATCTGCTGCTCGAACAACTGCGCACGCCAGCTGAGTTGAGCACACCCGTTCACAGCAAGGCGCGCGAGTACGTCGAGCGCTGGGGTGGACGCGCGAGTGTCGATGATGTGGGTTATCGCATCGTGCGGGCCTTTCGCGCTCAGGTGCAGTCACGCGTGTTCGAGTCGCTCACGGCGACGGTTCGGCCATTGAACGGACAGCAATTCCATCCCTCGCCGCAGTTCGAGGGCGCGCTGTGGCAGCTCGTCACGCAGCAGCCCGAACATTTGCTCGATCCGCGCTACTGGAGCTGGCATCAAGCACTGCTGGATGATTTCAAGCACGCGGTGGATGAGCTCGCTGCCGAATGTAGCGATCTCGCCCGTTGCACGTGGGGTGAGGCGAATCGCCTGAAGATGCAACATCCTCTGACTCGCGCGCTGCCGCGGCTCTCGCAGTACCTGGACATGCCGGTGCAGCCGCTGCCGGGCGATGTGAACATGCCTCGCGTGCAAGGTCCGTCGTTCGGAGCGTCTCAACGACTCATCGTGGTGCCAGGACGCGAGGCGGAAGGGTTTCTCTCCACACCCGGCGGTGCCTCCGGCCATCCGCTCTCGCCGTTTTATCGTTCGACCCATGCGGCCTGGGCCGATGGCGTGGCTCAGCCTTTGCTGCCGGGGGCCACGCAGCATCGGCTGGCGTTGGTGCCGTCGAGCCGCTGATACGCTGCATTTGGGGCTCTCAGACGTTATCCTGCGGCGCATTCCCCCGCCGTCCGCCCGGAGATGTAATGAATTCGCGCTTCGAAGGCACTGAACGCTATGTCGTCACCGACGATTTGATGCTCGCGGTGAACGCCGCTGTGACGCTGGGTCGACCGCTGTTGGTTAAGGGAGAGCCGGGCACGGGTAAGACGCAGCTGGCGGAAGAGGTTGCTGGCTCGCTCAAGCGGCCGCTGTACCGCTGGCACATCAAGTCCACGACCAAGGCCCAGCAAGGCCTGTACGAATACGATGCGGTTTCGCGCCTGCGCGACTCGCAACTGGGCGAGGCCAAGGTGCACGACATCGGGAACTACATCGTCAAGGGACGCATGTGGGAAGCGTTCGACTGCGACGTGCAACCGGTGTTGTTGGTCGATGAAATCGACAAAGCCGACATCGAGTTTCCGAACGATCTGTTGCACGAGCTCGATCGCATGGAGTTCTATGTGTACGAGACGCGGCAATGGGTCAAGGCGCGTCATCGACCGATCATCGTGATCACGAGCAACAACGAGAAGGAGCTGCCAGATGCCTTCCTGCGTCGCTGCTTCTTCCACTACATCCGCTTCCCGGATGCCGAGACGATGGAGCGCATCGTGCGCGTACACTATCCCGATCTGAAGCGCGAGCTGTTGGCTGAAGCGCTGAGCTCATTCTTCCGTGTGCGCGAGATGCCGGGATTGAAGAAGAAGCCGTCAACGTCCGAGTTGCTCGATTGGATCAAATTGCTACTCGCTGAGGACATTCCGCCGGAGGCGCTCCGGTCGGACGATCCGAAGAAGGCGATCCCGCCGCTGTATGGCGCGCTGCTCAAGAACGAGCAGGACGTGCATCTGTTCGAGCAGCTGGTGTTTTTGCATCGAAGGCAGAGCCGCTGAGAGCATCCCATGCTCATTCCCTTCTTCTTCAAGCTGCGTGAAGGCGGTGTGCCCGTCAGTCTGACGGAGTTCCTGCTGCTGCTCGAATCGCTGGACGCGCAGCTCGCCGAATCGAGTGCCGAGAAGTTCTATTACCTGTCGCGCGCATGCCTGGTGAAAGACGAGCGTCACTACGATCGCTTCGATCGCGTGTTCGCGGCGTACTTCAAAGGCCTCGAAGACGTGTTCAACATGCTGGTCGCCAGGTTGCCCGAAGAATGGCTGAAGCGCTTGAGCGAGCGGATCATGTCGGAGGAAGAGAAGGCCCAGGTCGAGGCGCTCGGCGGCTGGGACAAGCTCATGCAGACGCTGAAGGAACGTCTCAAGGAACAGAAGGAGCGTCACGAAGGCGGCAACAAGTGGATTGGTACCAATGGCACCTCGCCATTCGGCGCGTACGGTTACAACCCGGAAGGCATGCGCATCGGCCAGAACGAGACGCGCAACAAGCGCGCGGTGAAAGTCTGGGATCGACGCGAC
The DNA here is from genome assembly GCA_040513115.1 of Steroidobacteraceae bacterium. Classification (GTDB taxonomy): domain Bacteria; phylum Pseudomonadota; class Gammaproteobacteria; order Steroidobacterales; family Steroidobacteraceae; genus DATELY01. Next base: position 4,433 of record JBEVDW010000128.1, read on the forward strand.
TTCCGCAATCTCGATGACACGATCGAGCTCGGCACGCGCAACATCAAAGTTGCGTTACGCAAGCTGCGCAAGTTCGCACGCGAAGGCGCCGCCGATCAGCTGGATCTGGACGACACAATCAGCTCGACGGCGCGCAACGCGGGTCTGCTCGACCTGAAGTTCGTGCCCGAGCGGCACAATGCGATCAAAGTGCTGTTGTTCCTCGACGTCGGCGGTTCGATGGAGCCGCACGTGCGTGTATGCGAGGAGCTGTTCTCGGCGGCCCGCTCCGAGTTCAAGCATTTGAAGTACTACTACTTCCACAACTTCATTTATGAAGGCGTATGGCAGGACAATCGCCGACGTCATCAAGAGCGCATCGCCACGCAAGAGGTGCTGCGCACTTATGGGCACGACTACAAGCTGATCTTCGTCGGCGATGCCGCCATGAGTCCGTACGAGATCGTGCAGCCCGGTGGCAGCGTCGAGCACTGGAACGAGGAAGCAGGGTCGGTATGGATGCAGCGTCTGGTGAAGACCTGGCCGCACCATGTCTGGCTCAATCCCGAGCCGGAGTCACGCTGGAACTACACGCAGTCGATCAACGTCGTGCGCGAGTTGGTGGAGAACCGCATGTTCCCGCTGACGCTGCAGGGGTTGGATAAAGCGATCAAAGCGCTGCATTGAGAGCGCGGTCGGTTGGCCAACTGGTCGGTTGGCTTGTTGGCCAGAGGTGTTGATCTTCTGGCCAACCGACCAGTAGACCAGTTGGCCAACAAGCCAGCGCAGCGTGAAACGCTGCGCTCACCCCTTCCGCTTCGCCTGCAGCGCCTTGATATCGGCCAGCACTACCTGTGAATGGCCTTTCGGATCCACATCGGAATAGTGTTTGACGATGCGACCTTCGGGATCGATCACGAAGGTGTCGCGCTTGGCGAGCTCCATCGTCCCCAGGTAGCTCTTCAGCACGCCGTACTTTTTCGCCGTCTCCTTCGTCGAGTCCGCCAGGATCGAGAACGGTAGACTGTGCTTCTTGGCGAACTCCTCGTGCGATTTCACGTCATCGACGCTCACGCCCAAAATCACGGCGCCGGCTTCCTTGAAGGCGAAAATGTTGTCGCGAAATTCGCAAGCCTGAGTAGTGCAGCCAGGCGTTTGGTCCTTGGGATAGAAGTACAGCGCGACCCATTTGCCGCGATAGTCCTGAAGCGTATGCCACTTGCCATTTTGATCCTGCAGGCGGAATTCCGGCGCCGGCTTACCCAACGGCGGAGTCTGCGCCCACGCGGCACTCGCCATGACGAACAGCAATACGCTGAGCACTGCGTGAGGCATTCGAGCCAGTGGCATGCGATAACGAGACATGAGTCACTCCTGAGGGTGGCCGACCGAGTCTATGTAGGGCACTGTGCCATACTAACTCTGAATGGCTCGCAACCGGCTCGCGCAGCAATCGATACGAGCACTTAAGTGATGGATGCAGCGTCTGGCAATCCGCGCTTGAATCTCGGCTTGGTGCTGCCGGGCGGCGGCGCACGGGCTGCCTATCAAGTGGGCGTGCTGCGAGCCATCGCGGACCTGTTGCCGCCGCGGGCTGCCAATCCTTTCCCTGTCATCAGTGGCACTTCTGCCGGTGCCGTGAATGCCACGGCCCTCGCCATCGATGCCGCACGATTTCGCGGTGCAATCGGCAAGCTCGAGCGCGTCTGGCGCGACTTCCAGGTCGGGCAGGTCTATCGCGCAGATGCTCCAACGATGTGGCGCGCCGGGCTGCATTGGTCATTGGCGGTTGCTTCCGCGGGATGGCTGTTGCCGCCACCCAAAGCACTCTTCGACAACACCCCGTTGCGCGAGCTGCTCAAGCAACATTTCGACTTCAAGGCAATCGACCAATCGATCGACCAGGGGCATCTGCAGGCGTTGGCGTTGTCAGCAGCGGGGTATTCCAGCGCGCGGTCGGTGTCCTATTTTCATTGCAAGCCCGGGTTGAAGCCGTGGGTCCGCGCGCGACGCGCTGGCGAGCAGGCCAAGATCGACCTGGATCACCTGATGGCGAGCGTTGCTGTGCCGTTCCTGTTCCCGCCTGTCCGCATGGGCGATGAATATTTTGGTGACGGCTCGATGCGGCAGTCGACGCCGTTCAGCGCTGCTATCCATCTGGGCGCCGACCGTTTGCTCGTGATCGGAACGCGCAACGAAGCTCAAGTGCTGCCATCCGCAGCCGCCATGCAGACGCCACCGAGCTTCGGGCAGATCTTCGGCTATATGCTCGATGCGCTGTTCGTCGATGGGCTGTATTCGGATCTCGAGCGGCTCACGCAGATCAATACGATCGTGAAAGCCATCGGACCGGTCGAGGTCGATGGGGTGAAGCTCAAGTTCATTGACATGATGGTGTTGTTGCCGAGCCGCGATCTGTCGGAGATCGCGCGCCAGCATGCGAACTCGCTGCCGCGTGCCCTGCGTGTGCTGCTGCGGACCATGGGCGCGTTGAACCGCGCGGGCGGGCAGTTGA
>JBEVDW010000129.1:0-13919 GCA_040513115.1 Steroidobacteraceae bacterium
CTTCAGTCGGCTCTGGGCATCGAACAAGCCCCACGCGCCGCCGACCGTGCCTTCGAGCGTCCGCTTCCAGGGCTGGTCGAACGCTTCGATGAAGTTGTACTGCACGCCGTGCTGATCGGCGTAGCGCGTGAACTCACGATAGAAGCGCGCCTGATTGACCCGGCTGGGCACCGCCCCCGCCCGCTGCCGGCCCGTACTGGGCCAGCCTGCCTCACCGATGACCACCGGATGATGGGGAAAAGCCCGTTGCATGCGCTCGAGGACGCGGCCGATGTGGGGCACGGCTTGCTCGACCGCGACCGGAAAGTCCTCCCAGTACGGCAGCATGTGAACGGTTACGAATGAGACATCTTCAGCCACCTCTGGATTGCGCTCCCAGAACTCCCACACGTCCGCATAGGTGATCGGCAGATCGGTCCCTGCGCGTACGCGACGGATGTACTGCTTGAGAGCGGCCGGTGTCTGCTCGCGCCGCAGGAGCACTTCATTGCCGACCACCACGGATTCGATGACATCGCGGTGAGACTGCGTGAGCTCGAGGGCGCGCCTCAGCTCCCACTCGTTTTGCTTCTTGTCCTCTCCGATCCAGATGCCCAACATCACCTTGAGCTTGAGCTCGCGGGCAATCTCCGGCACCTGGTCCAGGCCGTTGTACACGGAGTACGTCCGTACACACTTCGTGTAAGCCGCCAGGTGTTCGAGATCGGCGCTAATCCGGGTGACCGGTGTGACCTTCGCGTCGGCAGGATCAGCGTTCGGAGGGCTGTACGACAGGCATTGCACGCGCCCGCCTGCCACGCTGGCCAACGGCACGGGCCGACCGCTCCACCATAGCCACGCGAGTAGCGTGGCGGCGGCCAGGAGATAGACACAGGCAACGAGTGCGAAGCGAGTGGTGAGAGAGGGTCGCAGACGATCGATCATGCAGGCCGACTTAGGCTCCGAGGCGTTCCAACGTGCGCGGGCGGCGCAAGCGCAATTCGATGCGGCACCGCCGGCAGCCAAGGCGCAGTCGCGTCGCCCGTCGGCGTGAGACATGCGTGAGTTGTGCGGCAGTGCGCGTGGCACATGCCGTGCACATTGTTACACTCGGCGCCGGACTGGCCCGAGCTACCAAACCGTCAACTACAAAACCATGAGGCACATCATGCCCCAATCCGTTCGCGTTCGCCCGCCTTCGTCCGTCTCGCGGACAGATACTCGCAATCGATCGCGAGCATTGGCTGCAGCAATCTCCGGCGCACTGACCTGCGCACCGGCATTGAGTTTCGCGCAGGAGGGGCCGAGGACTGAGGAGGAAGTAATCGTCACGGCCACGCGGCGCGCGGAGAGCATTCAGGACGTGCCACTGAACATCGCGGCAGTCAGCGGCGATGCGATCAAGGAAGAGGGCCTTTCGGATCTGGCGGAGGTCGCGCGAACCGTCCCTGGGTTGTTTGTCGTCGACCAGGGTGCGCGCGCCGCGAATCAGATCGTCGTCCGCGGCCTCAATGCAAGTTCGGTTACGGCCAGCGAGCAATTGGGCAATAACGGCGGCGGTACAGTTGCGACGTATATCGGGGAAATCCCGCTGTATGTCGATCTGAGACCGGATGACATCGAGCGCATCGAAGTCCTCTTGGGCCCGCAAGGCACGCTGTACGGCGCCGGCACGTTGGGCGGAGCGATCCGCTATATCCCGATGCGTCCTCAGTTCGATGCGACCTCGGTTCAGGTGACGGGATCGGGCTACGCGCTCTCTCACAGCGACGGCTTCGGCAAAGATGTGGGTCTGACGGCGAATGTGCCACTTGGCGAGATCTTCGCGGTGCGCGCGAGCGTGAACTACCTGGATGATCCGGGGTTCGTGGATTACAACTATCTCGTTCGCACCCCCGGCGTATCGGATCCCGAGCCGCCGGCCGGCGCACGCGATGCCAACCTGCGTCGCGACAAAGATGCCGACGACGAACAGACGCTCTCCGGTCGGGTCGCATTTCGGATCAAGCCCACGGACGCGCTCGACGTCAACCTCACGTATTACTTCCAGGATCAGGAAACCGGCGGCCGCACAGCCACACACAGCAGATCTTTCGATACGGGACGCTACGAGTTCGCAGCGCGCTACCCGGAACCGAACGATCGCCGGAATGAGCTCCTTGCGCTCGAGGTCATGGCAGATCTCGGTTTAGCGGAGTTGACTTCGGCAACGGGGGCCTCGTGGTACAAAGAACACGGCGGTCGCGATCAAACGGATCTGCTCTTGCAGTTCGAAACCGGCTACGAGCTGTTTCCAAGCTTCTCGGCCTTCACGCGCGAGACGCAAAAGGATGAATCGTTCAACCAGGAGCTGCGCCTGGTCTCCAACACGGAAGGACGCTTCGACTGGATTGCAGGCGCCTTCTACAACAAGCTCAAGCGACGCGCGACAACGCGCGAGTTCACGCCGCTGTACAGCGAGTTCCTCGTGTCGCTCGACCCGTCGATCGGGTATCGACCCGATGGTCTGGAGTACTTTCAGAGAGACAAGCGCAGGCTGGAAGAGTACGCATTGTATGGCGAGCTCACTTTCCACATCACCGACCGATGGCAGGTGACAGGGGGAGTGCGGCACTACAAGTACGATCTCGATACCAACACCGACGTCGCCCTGCCGCTGTTGTTCACATCATTCTTGGGCGCGGGTCCGGACGAAATCGATTTCGGATCGACACCGGGCGGGCAGAAGCACAACGGCGAGCTGTTCAAACTGAACACGTCGTTCGACCTCACCGACGATGTCATGGTGTACGCAACCGTCAGTGAGGGCTATCGAATCGGCAACTCCAATGGAGTCGAAGCGTGCGAGGATCCGCTGCCTCCGGGGCAGAATGCCTGCGGGTTGCCGAACGAACTGGAGTACGAGCCGGACACGACGACGAATTACGAGCTCGGCGTGCGCAGCGAGTGGTTAGGTGGGCGCTTGCTCCTGAACGGGTCGATTTATCGCATCGATTGGGACGATCTCCAGGTCGCCGGTGCCACGCTGAATGGCAGTGTACCGATTACGACCAACGGCAATGGCGCACGCAGCCAGGGCTTCGATTTTTCATTCGCAACACAATTGACAGAGCGCCTGTTTATTCGTGGCGCATATGCCTACACGAACGCGGAGCTGACCGAAGACGCTCCGAATCTGCTCACGCAGTTCGTGCCGCCAGGATTCGGCAGCGAGTACGTCGACGGATCGGATGGCGATCGGTTGCCCGGCTCGCCCAAGCACCAAGGCTCGATGTGGCTCACGTACGATATGCCGTGGAGCTCGGCATATAGCGTGCGCTTGAACTATGGCCTGACAGCGCAGAGCGATGTTCTCACGCGAACCGGACGCCTCGCGGGAGGCGAGGCACTCGGCGGTTTCGCCGTTCACCATGCATCGGCCAGTTTGCAGGCGGATCACTGGACGCTCAGCCTCTACGCGAAGAATCTCTTCAACAAGTACGCGTTCACGGGCGTGCGCTCCAACGTGCGTGCCGCACAGGCGCTCGCCGATATCGACGGCAATCCGGTACGGGTTCGCAGCTACTATCACGACATTTTGCGACCGCGAGAGGTCGGCTTGCGCTTCTCGTACGACTTCGAGCTCTAGCGGTCGTGCCATCCGACGCTGCGCACGCAGACCTACAAGCGTTGCAGCGCGAGGCTGAGCGCGCACTGGAGGCGCGAGAGTTTCGCCGTGCACACGAGCTGTGCATGGCGATTCTCGCGCAGCAGCCACTGTTCGCGGAGGCGTACTTCCTGTTGGCGATGATCGCAGCGGAGCACGCCAACTTCAGAAAAGCGGCGGATGTCCTCGATCGTGCACTGCGCCTCGAGCCGGCGCGTCCTCAATACCATGCACTTCGCGCCCGCTGCCGGCTCGCGCTGAACCGGCCTCGCGAGGCCGCCGAAAGTGCGTTGCACGCACTTTCCTTGCAGCCCGCCGATGCGCTCACGTTCGACACAGTCGGTGTGGTGCTCACGCGTACAGGCGCGCAACGCGAGGCACTCGCGCCGTTTCGCGAAGCGGTTCGCTTGGGGCCGAACAAGCCCTCCTATCGCTACAACCTTGCGGCAGCTCTGCAGTTCGCGGGTGACTTCGAAAGTGCCGAGGCCGAGTATCGAGCCGCGTTGCGACTTGATCCATCGCATCATCGTGCCTGGTCCTCACTTGCTCACCTGCGCCGGGGAGCACTGCACGACGTCGATGTGGCTTTTCTGGAAGAGCTCCTGGCACGGGGAACGCTCGATCCGGACGCCGAGCTGCACATCCGTCACGCGCTCGCGAAGCACCTAGAAGACGACGGCGAGTACGGGCGCGCCTTCGAGCAGCTGGAGGCCGGGAAGCGGCGCAAGCGCGGCGCGCTGAGCTACTCGCTCGAGCTAGATCGGGAGCTCTTCAACACGGTGCGCGCTGTGTGCACGCCTGCGTTCTGCGGCATCGATGATGGCTTCCACTGTGCCGAGCCCATCTTCATTGTCGGCATGCCACGCACTGGCACGACGCTCGTGGAAAGGATTCTCTCCAGTCACCCGGACGTGTTTGCCGCGGGTGAGCTGACGAATTTCGCACTCACCGTCAAACGAGCAGCGGCAACAAGCGGCCCATCCGTATTGGATCGAGAGACGCTGCTTGCGACCAAGGCGCTGAACTTCGCCGCGATCGGACGCGACTACATCGAGAGCACCCGCCCACGCACCGGTCACACGCCGTATTTCATCGACAAGATGCCGATCAACTTCTTCTACGCCGGCTTGATCCATCGGGCGTTGCCTCGGGCGCGAATCATCTGCTTGCGCCGCAATTCGCTCGACACTTGCTTGAGCAACTACCGGCAGGTCTTTGCCACCGGGTTCTGGTACTACAACTATGCCTATGATCTGCTCGACACCGGCCGGTACTACCAGCAATTCGATGCGCTGATGAGCCATTGGCGGGAGACGATCCCTGACGCCTTTCTCGAAGTTCACTACGAGAACGTGATCGAAGACACGGACCGGGAGGCACGGCGTCTGCTGGATTTTTGCGGCCTGGCGTATCGGCCCGAGGTACTGGCCTTCCACGAGAATGCGGCGCCCGTGACTACCGCGAGCTCGGTACAGGTTAGACAACCAATCTATCGGACGTCGGTGGAACGGTGGCGGAAGTACGAAGCGCAGATCAAGCCATTGATCGAGCTTCTTGGACCGGAGTAGCTCAGTTCGATCGCTACTTGCGGATACAATGCTCCAATCGAGCCGCCGGCACGTGAGTTGTACCCATGAGCGAGCGCATCATCACCGCAGCCGTCATCATCATCGGCAACGAGATCCTCTCGGGCCGTACCCAGGATTCGAACCTGCGCGAGATTGCGCTCACGCTCGGCGAGTGGGGCATTCGCGTCATGGAGGCGCGCGTCATTCCCGACATTGAAGACACCATCGTGAGCGTGGTGAACGAAGTGCGCGCGCTTTACGACTACGTCATCACCACGGGCGGCATCGGCCCGACGCATGACGACATCACGGCCGAGAGCATTGCCAAGGCCTTCGGCGTGGAACTGATCGAGCAACCGCAGATTGCAGCGTTGATCCGCAAGTACCCGGCATCGCCCGATGTATTGGAGTCCCGGCTGCGCATGGCGCGCGTCCCTGCCGGCGCGGGGCTGGTTGAGAATGCGACCGGGGGACCGCCGGCGTTCTTCATCGGCAACGTCTATGTGCTGGCCGGCGTCCCACCGATCATGCGCGTGATGCTCACCTCGCTACGATCGAAACTGACGGGGGGTGCCGTGCTGCAATCCCGTTCGGTCACCGCTTATCTGGAGGAAAGCGCGATTGCCACGCCGTTGCAGGACTTACAGCAAGCTCATCCTCAGGTTGAAATCGGCAGCTACCCGTTCTTTGAAGGCGGTCGGGTCGGCACGACGCTAGTCATGCGCAGCACCGATGAAGCGCTGCTCGACCGTGTGATGGCGCAGGTAGAAGCCCTGGTGGCAACTGCAGAAGCGCGTTCGCCGGTGCCGGGCGCCTGAGCTCCAGGCTGTTCAGCGGCAGCCAGCTATGGCTCTGCGCGGCACTCGGCAAGCAATCGCTCGCGCGCTGGCGAGAGCATCTTTGCCGAACGTTCCGGCGAGTCGCCGAAGCAGTTACAGATCGAGATGCGCCTTGTTCAATCGGCTGTGCTCGAAGAACGCGGCCGGCCGCTGCTCATGAGTCAGCTTACGGGCCGCCTCTATTGAGTTCCCTGCTTGCGTGCTGAGCGAGTTTCGATCTCATGGCGGGACGGTAGCCCGCGACCCGCAAGTGTTCAATGTGGAGCTAGTCTTTATAGGTCAATACCGCCTCACGCTCGTCTCTCCAAGACTCTTCGTCCGGCTTCGTCAGCGAATCGAGATCGTGGGGAGTGGCTTGCGGATCATCCACCCATTCGCGCAGCAACGGGCTTCCGTTGATGACATCGATCGCGAGGCGATCACGAACGTATTCATAAGGAAAGTCGCGCCAGAGTGGATAGTCGGGACGCAATTGGCGCAGCGCCTTGAACGCGAGCGATTGCACGCGCCAGGGCTGGAACTCCTCGTGTGCGTACGCCGGATCGTCGACGTGAATCTGCACGCCGGCGCAGAGCTGACCGACATGTTTGTGAAACGTCGGCTCGAACCAGCATTCGCGCAAGCGACAGCCGCGAAGCCACTGTGGCGCCAGCTCATACATCTTCGCGATGAGCGTGCGCGGCTGCAGATCGGGCGCGCCGAACAGCTCGAGTGGTCGCGTCGTGCCGCGGCCTTCAGACAGCGTCGTGCCTTCGAGCATTACCGTGCCTGCATAGCAGCGCGCCATCCAAAGATTCGGCGCGTTCGGGCTCGGGTTAACCCATATACGTTCACCGAGCGGCCAACCGAAACCGGGCGCGGCTGCCGGTTGCCAACCTTGCATCTCGATCACTCGATACTGCACGTCGAGCTTGAACGTGCGCACGAACCAGTGCGCCAGCTCGCCCATCGTGAGTCCATGTCGCATCGGGAGCACGCCTGCGCCGACGAAGCTCTCCCATCCCTGACGCAGCCGCAATCCTTCGATGGGACGGCCCACGGGGTTGGGCCGATCGAGCACCCACACTTCCTTGCCCAAGCGCGCGGCTTCTTCAAGGATGTAGCAGAGCGTGGTGATGAACGTGTAGATGCGACAGCCGAGATCCTGCAAGTCGATGAGAATGACGTCGAAGCTGTCCATCATCGCGGGCGTCGGTCGGCGCACTTCGCCATACAGACTGAAGACGGGAATGCCGTGCACAGGGTCGCGAAAGTCCGGTGACTCGACCATGTTGTCCTGCTTGTCACCGCGCAGTCCGTGTTGGGGACCGAAAGCGGCGCTGAGCTTCACGTCACTCAACGCGGCAAGTGCATCCATGCTGTGGGTAAGCGCGCGCGTCACGGAGGCCGGGTGGGCGAGCAACGCAACCCGTCGACCGCGCAAGGGTGCGCGGAGCTTTGCATCGCTGAGCAGTCGGTCGATTCCGAAGTACATGGAGGGCCGTTTGAAGGACGATGGCTGAACTGTCGGCGCAACTGCGATCGCGAGTCAATGCTCAAGCGGCAGCGAGCGCGATGGCGAACGCGTCAGCATGATGGAAGTCGGGCTTGCCTGGGGCGTGCCGCGCGGCCCAGTAACTGCGATATCCCGCGCGGTTCTCGATGACGGCGGACGCCGCCAACTGCAGCGCGGCACCGGCGTAGGACGGAGCAAGCTCCGCCAGCGAGAGCGACACCTGAAGGTGCAGTGTCGAGCCCTCACGTTGCATCCGCACTGTCGGACTCACCTGCGCCATCGGCTCCATGCCCGCCCGGTAGTCGTTGAAACGGTACGCCGCCCATGCACCCGATGTGGCGAAGTTCAACTCGCAATACGCCGTGCTGCCCGGCAAGCGCGCGAAGAGCTCGAAACACGTGTGTTCCCACAGACGATCGGACCGCTGCAAAGCGACGAAGTCCTCGATGCGCAGCGCATCCAGCTCACCTTCAAGCCGATAGTCCAGCCGAAGCAGGTCGGCCGTCGTGCGGTCGATCATGACGCCGAGCCCAGCTACTGCGGGCTCGGGTACAGTCGGGTGAGGCAGCAAGGAAACGTTGACCATGCCGCATTGTACTTACGGTGCGACAGGTTCGTTCGGCGTTCCGCCGCACGTCCAGACGCTTCCATCCGGCCGATACTTGACCGTCGCACCGCTGGAGAACTGCAGATACATGACGCCGTCGACGCATTGCTGCGAATGACCTTTGAACTTTGCGACACCGCGTTCGAAGTTGCCGCAGGCGCTCAGGCTCAAGACAATTCCACAGCACAGAATCGCTGTTCGCATTGCATCTCCTCGCTGTTCGTCAGAACCGCCGCGCAAAGCGCGCTTGATCAACGGACGGTGCGCCGCCCCGGAACGAATAGGGCCGCCTTCCGCTTATACCGATAGCAGGCCAGATCGATTGGAGGTTGCCATGAAAACACGCATGTTCTTATTGATGGTCGCGGTTCCCTTCCTGGCGAGCGTGGCACTGGCCGACGATGTGGCGGAGGAGACCGAACGCACGCAGGCCAAGTTCCAGGCGCTGGATCGCAACTCGGATCAACGTATCAGCAAAGATGAAGCGAGCTCCAATCGGGATCTCGCGAATCGGTTTGCAGCAGTCGATGCGAATGCGGATGGGTATGTGAGTGCGGAGGAATACCTGGCGCGACCGAGCGAGGAACGGTTCGAGTAGCTCCACTCCGAGAACTGCTACAGGAACACCAGCACGCAGAGCGCCACGATCGTCCGCGTGACAATCGGTGGTCGGGAAGGCCGGTTGTCGTCGCGGAAAGGAAACATTCCGGCGGTCAGCCGGCGGTCTGCTGTTTGTCGTTGATCAGTGCATCCAGCTGTGAACGAAACACGACCTGGTACAAAGGGCGCGCTTTGGCATAGATCTGACGCGCACGGACCTGACCTGCCGGTGTTTTCATCAACGCTTCGTAGACGTCACGCACGAGCTTGCGGCGCCCGACGGTCGTGAGGAACTGTTCCAGCCTGCCGTATCCCGGCTCGTAGCTGTTGCGAACCACGTTGAGTAACCAGCTGTGTGCGATCTCGGCGTTCTGCGTTTGCGTGAGGCCGAAGGCGCGATCGAGCGATTCCATCTGCGCGCTGGAGAGCTGTGGCAGGTTGTCGAGGAAGTGGACCCATTCATGCGTACTCCACTCTTTCGTGTGCAGCGCCGTTTGTACAGATTCACCCGCCAGCCACCGACGCGTCTGCTCGTCCACCTGTGTGAATGCATCCGATTGCGGCAATACAGCGGACGCCGGAATGCCAGGGCCATACAACCAGGCATCCACTTCCTGCAGGCTGACCTTCCCAGGCACCCGCTGGAGCAAGTGCGTATCCAGGTACTCGCGGAATTGCTCGGTCACCAGGCTGTGGAACGCAAACTGCGCAAAGTAGTTGCGCAAGAATTCATCGAGTCGCTCGCGTCCGACGCGAGACTCCAGGAAGACCAGGAACAACCGACCCTTTTCGTAGGACACGTCGGTGAACGCTTCGTCGGGATCGCGGCCACGCAGGTCCAGCGCCAGTTGGGTCAACTCTGCTTCACCCTTGGCATCCAGATCCCCGATATCACGGCGCAGTGATTGCAGCCCGAGCACCTGTTCCATCGCGCGGCGCTTTTCACCGTACACGCGGTCCACGATGCGGCTCTCGAGGTACGTCGTGAAGCCTTCGTTGAGCCACGTGTCCCGCCACGTACCGTTCGTGACGAGGTTGCCCGACCACGAATGGGCCAGCTCATGCGCGATCACGCCAGTGAGACTCTTGTCGCCGGCAAGCACCGTGGGCGTGATGAACGACACTCTCGGATTCTCCATGCCGCCCCACATGAAGCTCGGCGGCAGAATCAGCAGATCGTAGCGGCCCCACCGATACGGGCCGAACATCTGCTCGCACGTACGCAACATCGTTTCCACGTCGGAGAATTCGCGCGCGGCTGCGGCGACGACGCTCGGCTCTGCGTAAACGCCGGTGCGCGGACCGATGCGCTGAAACTCCATGTCGCCAACGGCGAACGCGATCAAATAGGACGGCACGGCCTGCGGCATCTCGAAGGCGTAGTCGCCATCGCGCGGAGAAGCGGGATCATTCGCCGCGCTCATCACCGCACGCAGGGTTCTGGCTGTGTGAATCCGCGCACTGTAGGTGAGGCGTACGGAGGGTGTGTCTTGCAGCGGAATCCAGCTGCGGGCATGAACCGGCTGCGAGTGCGAATACAGGAAGGGCTGCTTGCGACCGGCTGTTTGCTGAGGCTCCAGCCATTGCAGACCCGACGCATCCGGCGAGGTGACGTAGCGAATGCGAATCTGTGGCTGCGCGCCCTGCAGTTGTGACGGCAGGGTGATCGTCAGCGGCGCACCGAGAATTGCATCCCGCTTGCCGATGGTAAACGACAGCTGTTGAGGAGCACCCGAGGGCGGCATGAGTGCGACTTCGCGCACATCGAGATCACGCGAATCGAGGATCAGCTCGCGCGCCTTCTCATCAAGCCGTTTGATTCGCAGCAGCGCTTCTGCGTGCAAGCGCCGCTGGGCGAAGTCGACGTTCAGATCGAGCGCGGCGTGCTCGACGATGAACTGCTGCGTATTTGAATAGGAGTGGTAATCGTGACGGGGATCGAGCGGTGCGCTCGACTCAGCGCTCGCGCGCGCTCCAACGATCAGCAGGAGGAGCGTCGCGACGCAACGCGACGCAACGTGCGAGCAACCTGGCCCGCGCCTCAATCGACCGCGCCTGCTTGCTTGGCAGCGCCCACCTGCAAGGCCGGGGACGCTGGCTTAGTCGTCGCTGTCGCAGGCTTCGCCTTGTTCTGTGCCACCGTCGCGGCAGGTTGAGGTTTCGTTGCCGCCTGAGGTTTTGCAGCCGCTGCAGTCGCGGTGGGTTGTGCTTTGGCAGTTGCTGTCGTGCCGGCTGGAGTCTTGGCGGGGCTCGCCGCGGCAGTCGGTTGAGACTTCGCCGTCGTTGCAGTCGCTGCGGCTGGCTTCGCCGCAGCAGCAGGTTTGGCAGCAACGGTCTTGTTTGCCGCGGGCTTCGCCTGCGCCTTTGGTTTTGCGGGTGTCTTCGGCATCGGCACGCCCGCACGCGCTGCTGCGAACTCTTCCGCGCTGACGAGCAGCTCTTCACGCCCATCCCACGTCGCGCCCGACGGCAGCTCGTTTTCCACGTGCCGCGTCGAGGCGAGATAACGCTCGAACGTGAACGGCCTCTGGTTCACGGGCGTCGCAATACCACGCGCGTCGCTGACGAGCCGCTCCACCAACACCGGGTCCATGCTGGCGCTGTACTTCGTGACCCTCTCTTGCATCGTGGTCGACAGACGGTGCGACATCAGCTCCACCGCACTCGGGTGCTGACGCTGGTCGTCTTCCATGACGGGGAACGCCTGCACGTACAACGCATCCCTGTGCCAGCCGAATACCAGCGGCTGATTGACGACATGCACCGGCGTGCCGACGGCGATCTGATCGTAGAGCTGCGCGATGTCTTCGGGATAGAAACGCATGCACCCGTGACTCGAGCGCATGCCGACGCCGTAGGGCTTGTTGGTGCCGTGAACGAGATAGCTCGGCCATCCCAACGTCATCATGTGCGTGCCCAGCGGATTGTCGGGACCGGGTGGCACTTTGCGCGGCAATGGATCGCCCGCTTCCGCATGCTCCTTGCGCACGGATGCCGGCGGGAACCATGTCGGATTCTTCGCCTTGCCGGTCACCTTCGTCGTGCCTTCCGGTGTGGACCAACCCACCTTGCCGATGCCGATAGGATGGGTGATCACCGTTTGCAGCTCGCCGTCCTTGCGCTTCGGGAAGTAATACGTGCGCATCGCAGCGAGGTTGATCACAAGTCCCTCGCGCGGCGCATCGGGCAGCACGAACCGCGTCGGCACGACGATCTCGCGGCCTTCGCCGGGCAGCCACGGATCGATGCCGGGATTGGCGCGCACCAGTTCTTCGTAGCCGACGTTGAAGCGCCGCGCGATGTCGGAGAACGTGTCTTCGGCAGAGCTCTTCGTGACTTGCAGCTCGCCAACTACATCATCGTGCTCTGGATCGAACTGGAACTCATGTGTTGCGAGCGGCGCCTGCACGACGGGCTCGGGCAACGGTTGTTCGACCGGCTCCTTGGGCTCACGCACACCGAGACCTTGGCACGCCGTTAGAGCAACAGACAGCAGCACGACACCGCTGCGCACGAACGAACGAACGCCTGAGCTATTCATTGATGATGCATTCCGCTGATTTCGTTGGCGGCGCGGTTGGCTGGCGCGCTGCGTCTTCAGTGGCGAACGTTACACAACCAGGGGCTTATTGGGTAATTCATTCCGATCTGTCGCCGGATAGTGACGGTGAATGAGTTCACCCACAGCCTGTACGCCGGCGACCACACCCTCCACATAAGCGCCATGGCCGAACGCCTGTTCCATCGTGTGACAGACGGCGGCCCACTCCTCCGGTTGGACTTTGCCGTTGAGACCGCGGTCGGCAATGATTTCCACGTCGCGCTCAGCCATCAGCAGGTAGATCAGCACGCCATTGTTCGCTTCGGTGTCCCAAACGCCGCAGCGCGCAAACCATTCCAACGCCCGGGCCCGGGGCGTTACGTCACGAAGCACCTGCATGGGACTCAACGTCGCCTCGACGGCGATGCGGATTTCACCGCCATGGCGCGATTCGCTGTCGGCGATGGCGGATTCGATGGCCTGCAAGGCGGCTGCATCGAAATGTCGTCGGTGCGACCAGGGCAGTGCGAACAGGTGACGCAACATACGCGCGAGCTTCATGGCATCACCAACGGCCGGACGCGCCGCCGCCTCCGAAGCCGCCACCGCCGCCGCTCCAGCCGCCACCACCGCCGCCCCAACTGCTGCCCCCGCCGCTCCAGCCGCCCATGCCGCCCCCCCAACCGCCGCGTCTGCCGCGAGTGAGGCCGCCACCTCCCCCGCCGCCCAGCAAGCTGAATATGAAAGCAATGACGCCGGCGGCAATCGCGATTCCGAGAGCGTGAGTGACGACGAAGGCAATCACTCCGGCGAGGCCACCGGTCGCGCCCGCTCCCAGGAAGCTGCCGAACATGCGGCGAAGAACGCTACCGCCCACCAGTACGACCATCAACAGGATGGGAAACACATTCCCCAGTCCGCCACCGCCGCTCGGCGAAGGTTCCTGCGCGGGTTCGGGAAGCGGCTCGCCATCGATCACCCGTACGATGCGATCCACGGCCGCGGTCAACGCGAGGTACACCTCGCCGCTGCGCAGATGGGGAACCATGTCCTGACGAATGATTCGCGAAGCGATCAGGTCGGGCAGTGCGCCTTCCAGACCATAGCCAACCTCGATGCGCACTTCGCGATCTTGCAGTGCGAGCACGATGATGGCGCCATCGTCGATGCTCTTGCGGCCCACCCGCCAGGCTTCTGCCAGGCGAATGGAGAACTGCTCGATGGCTTCGGGTTTGGTGGTGGGCAACACCAGAATCGCGATCTGGCTGCCCTTGCGCTTTTCGAACGCGAGCAAGGTCTGTTCGAGGGCTTTCACCTGCTCTTGGGTGAGCGTGCCGGTCAGATCGGTGACGGGAGAACGCAGGGGCGGGATGGCGACGTCGGCCCACGCGGTGACTACGCTGAACCACAGTGCAAGCGTCAGAACCGTGGCAAGCAGCCAGCGGGAATTGCCGCCACCCCAACCCTCCCCCACGTCGCGGGGGAGGGGGCGGAGAGCGCTCGCAGCAAACATTGGGGCTCGAATCAACCGGGTTGCGGCGCTGGCGGCGGCGGATTAGTTGCCGGAGCAGGCGGTGCAGTGCGCGCCGGCTCATCGAAATTTACGGTCGGCGGTTTCGAGATCTCCGCTTCGTTCTCGACGGT
>JBEVDW010000130.1:0-4208 GCA_040513115.1 Steroidobacteraceae bacterium
CGTACGCCACGACGGCCGCCGTCCGCGAGCTGCTCGACGCGCACGGAGCCGCCACCCCCATAGTCGAGTGTGTTACGTGCGAGCTCGCTCGCCGCCGTCACGATCTTCGTCTGATCGACGAGGCTGAGGCCCACGGCAACGGCGTGCGTGCGCACCAGCTGGCGCACCCGCACGACATCGTCGCTGGAACGGATCGCGAGCACGTCACTCGCTGCCGGTGTCATCGACCACGATCTCGTGCCGGTCGCTGCGATGGATCAGCTCCATGCCACGTTCGACGTTGAGCGCCGTTTTTACACCAGCCAGAGTCAGACCAAGCTCCACCAACGTGATCGCCACTGCGGGACGCATGCCTACCACGACGGTGTCCGCGTCCAGGACGCGCGATACCGCAGCGATGTTGTCGAGCATGCGACCGATGAAGCTGTCGACGATCTCCAGTGACGAGATGTCGATCAGTACACCGAGCGCCCCGACTTCGACGATGCGATTCGTGAGATCTTCTTCGAGCGCCGTCGCCAACTGGTCGTGCATGTCGACCTGGATGGTGACCAGCAGCGCCTTGCCCAGCTTGAGAATGGGTATACGGTCCACGGCGATGCTCTCAAGACCTGGCGTCGGTCGTGGACGAGACACCCTTCAGGACCGCTACGGTGCGGTTCATACGGCGCAGTGCGACAGCGAACGCATCAGCCAACGTCGCCTTCGAGATCACGTTGAGCTCCACGCCCAGGTGCACCATGGTCTGTGCAATCTGCGGGCGGATACCGCTGATGATGCAATCGGCGCCCATGAGCCGCGCAGCCGCGATCGTCTTGAGCAGGTGTTGTGCGGTCAGCGTGTCGACTGTGGGCACACCAGTGATGTCGATGATCGCGATCTGCGCGCTCTGATCGACGATCGACTGCAACAGATTCTCCATGACGACTTGTGTGCGTTCGCTGTCGAGCGTGCCGATCAGCGGCAGTGCGAGCACGCCGTCCCAAAGCTTCACCACCGGCGTCGACAGCTCGGCGATCTCGCGCTGCTGGCGGATGATCACTTCTTCGCGAGCCTTCTGGTAGGCCTCCATCGTCATGAGGCCCAGCTCATCGAGCAACAGCGTCGTTTGCCACAAGTAATCAGGCAGATTCGCCGCCTGGTTCTGCGTGCGCATGAGCGCATTGAAAATGGGCTGTTTCAGAGACAACACAAATGTCGCCGTTTCGCGCGGTGAGAATCCCTGCAGCGCCCGTGAACGTGAAATATCGGTGAGCATCTCGCGTGCCGGTGTAAAGGCAGGATGCGCAGCATCGAACCCTTGGCTGAGCCCCGCACGCAACTTCTGTAGCAGCTCGCGACATTGCATCTGCAGCTCGGAGTCCGTGATGCGGCCGGTCTGCAGCGTGCCCGCCTGGCGCAGCAAGCTGTTCCACTCGCTAAGAATGCTCGATTCCTGCTCTGTCACGATATGAGCCAGGAGGCTCGACTTGTTTGCGGCCATTCAGCGCTCCAGAAAGCTGTTGTGAATTGCGGGCGTGAGCGGCGGCAGTGCAAGCCACCATCGTCTGTTATCGGAATGATCAGATCGAATGGATCGCCCTGGACGGCAATCTACCATCATCAGTGAGCCCCCACAGCCTTCAACGCGATCTCGCTCGTTGGCCGTTCTGGGGGCCGTGTCTGCGGATAGATCGGCTCCAATGCTGCGAGCAGCTCCTGCACGGTGTTGACGACGATGTCCGCGCCGGCATCGCGCAACCGCTGCGCAGCGCGCCCCAGGTCCGCGCTCACCAACGGCGGATGCAGGACGATGAGCTTGGCGTTGCCCAGACGTGCACGTAGCCGCCGACAATGGCTGCGCAGGTCAGCAACTCCCTGCGGCGTCAAAGCAGTCATCAAGACGACAGCTGGACACACCTGCGCGGCGAGCGCCTCGAGCTCTTCGGCGCTGAGGTCGGGAGAAATCAGCTCCACGGGTGGCGCGGGTGCATCGATTGCATGCGCCACGACATCCAGCAACGACTGATCGATGTCGCTGCTGGGTGCAAGCCCGAGCCAGCGGACGTCGCGCTGGCGAGGCGCATCGCTGCTCGGCAGTTCGCGCACGATCTCATGCGTGACGTCGAGCACGAAGCGTGCGTCTTCTGCAGTGATCTCTTCGGTCGTGTAATGCTGTTGCGTAAGAACGAGCGCTGGCACGACGACTTCGTCGCAGACACCCGTGCGACCCAGTTCGAGCGTGTACCGATGAATCATGTCGCGCGCTTCAGTCTCATCGCGCGCAAGCAGGCGCTGAAAGTAACGCACGCGCGGTGACAACGCCGGCTCGTCGGCGAGCAGCACGGCGAGGAATCGCAGCGAACGCACATGACGCCCCAGCACACCGATACACACGGTGAGCGGCGTCGCGAGGACCAACCCGACCGGGCCCCATACCCAGATCCAGAACAAGGCAGAGACCAACAGGGCGAAGGATGAAACCCCTGTGCGCTGACCGAGTACGATGGGTTCGACGAAATAGCCGGCCAGCAAGTCGAGTATCGCGAACAGCGTCGCTGTCTGCAGCACTTCCACCCAGCCTGGAAAGATCGCAAACGCCAGCGCCGCGGGCATCAGCGCCGACAACGTCGTGCCAACATAGGGCACGAACCGCAGCACTGCGGTGAGTCCGCCCCACAGGATCGCGTAGGGCACGCCAATCCAATAGAGGCCTGCAGCCACGAGCAGACCCACCCCCAGATTGATGAGGGTCTGGGCGATGAGGAACTGACTGACGCGGTGCCCCGCCTCATCGATCAGGCGGGTCGTGAGGGTGATGTTGTCCGAGCCGATCAAGCGGATGATGCGATCGCGCAAATCCTCCCGCTGGCTCAGCATGAAGGCGACCAGCGCGAGCACGATGATGGCGCTGGCTATTGGTTGGAAGAACGCGCCCGCTGCATCGCGTAATCGCTCGATGGGTGTGAGCCGCGCCGGAATCACGCGTACCGGCTGCGCACTGCGCAAGGCAGCGGCGTTCTCATCGAGTTGCTCGGAGATCTTGTCGACCGTTCGCGAGAGGCCGCTCAAGCCGCCCGCGCCGTGCTTGCGCAGCTCGCGCACCTTCTCCCGCATGGACGAGTTGTAACGCGTAGCCTGCTCGGAAAGCTCCGTGACTTGCGAACCGAGCACATAGGCGACACCGCCGACGAAGCTCAGCGAAATAACCAAGCACAATGCGACTCCAACAGGACGTGGCACGCGCAGACGGTCGAATGCGCGGACGATCGGAGTCAGTGCGAAGGCGAGAATCACACCGAGCGCCACGGGCACTAGGACGCTCTTGGCCGTGATGAGGATCGCCACGACCAGACAAATCGTGAGCAGAGACGCCCAGGTGGGATGGGGCTTCGTGGTTCTGAGTGCGGGCATTGCGTCGATCGCCGAACGCAATGCTGTACTTGATTTATGCAGCCTGGGGATCCGGACCGCTGCGCGCCCATCGGCTGCATTGCGGAGCCTGAGTGCGCCCCTGCCTAACGCCAATTACCGCGCTTAGGTTCCGAAAAATGTGGGGGAAGCGCCGACAGCTGCCACGGCAGCAGTTTCGCCGCGTGGTTTTCCACGACAGCAAATGCTGCAACTTGCGCTAACGTGCCGCCCTATTGCGCAGCAATAGTGGCCGCTCACGGAACCGACCAGTAGGTGTTGCAGAAATATCTGCGCTTTCCATCGCAATGCCGCCGACGTCGCCCGCCCTGGGCATTGCGCTTTGTCGCCTTGCGGGCTGCCGCGTGGTTCCTGATTGGCGTTCACGGGCTCGGTGTTGCCCAGCCGATGGCAACCAACGAGTACCAGCTCAAGGCGGCATTCCTTTTCAACTTCCTGCAGTTCGTCGACTGGCCGGCAAGTGCCTTCGCCGGACCTGAAACAGCGCTGTCCATCTGCGTCCTGGGTCCGGATCCCTTCGGGGCCGACCTGGATACGATCATCGCGGGCGAGCACATCGGTGGACGTGAGGTCCAGGTGCAACGATTCGCGCAGATCGATTCGGTTGATGGCTGCCATCTCCTATTCGTGAACCTGCGCTCGCAGCCGCAGTTACGGCGCGCGCTCGAGCGCCTGAAGGGTCAGCCGACCTTGACCGTGGGCGACACGACTCCGTTTGCAAACCTCGGCGGGATGATCGAGTTCGTGACGCAGGACGACCGCATCCGCCTGCGCGTGAACCTGCGCGCCGCCAGCGA
>JBEVDW010000131.1:0-3305 GCA_040513115.1 Steroidobacteraceae bacterium
GGCGCGTCATCGAACACCACCTCACGACGATCTGGAGTGAGGCGCAGTGTCGTATCTATGCACCCAAATCCTCGGGCCGACTGCATCCGGCATTCACGGCTGCGGGGTTCGATCTGGCCATCGTCGATGAGCGCGCCGATCACGGCCGCGGCGGGCAATGGCTGGCCAATCTGCTGCATCGACCGGACTTTCCGCCCGTCATCTATCTCGTCGCGAACGACGACACGCGCGCGCTGCCGCAAGGTGTGGCGGATTGCTTCGTTCGTGATCGCATCGACCATGCGCGGTTTGCGAATGCGGCGCATGCGGCAGTGGACCAGCGCCAGATGATGAGACAGCGGCTGCACAACGGACCGGACTACCTGGGGGGCTGTCGCTTCAACGATGTCGTCATCCAGGGGCATCGCCACGTACGTGAATTGGCGGCGGGCGCGGGCGGTGGGAGTGCGAAGGTGTATCTCGCCGAAAGCGAAGCCGCAGGTGAGATGGTCGTCCTCAAGGTCCTGCACATCGAAGAAGAAGGCAACGAGCGCAGTACCCTGGCCTACGCGCGCTTCATGCAGGAATACGACCTGATCTCGCAGATTCGTCATCCGAACGTCGTGCGTATTCTTGACTTGGGGATCGCCGACGATCATGCCTACATCGCGATGGAATATTTTCCCAAGGGCGATCTTCGCGAGCGCTTGAGCGAGCCCATCGAACCCAGGCTCGCGTTGAAGTGGCTGGCGCAAATGGCTGCCGCATTGGAAGCGGTGCATGCACGCGGCGTCCTGCACCGCGATTTGAAACCGGGGAACGTCATGCTGCGTGCGGACGGCAGCGTTGCACTCATCGACTTCGGCATTGCCAAATACAGTCACGCAAAGACGTCACTCACTGCTGCTGGTGCGATCTTCGGCACGCCGTATTACATGAGCCCGGAACAAGGTCATGGAGAGAACGTGGATGAACGCAGCGACCTGTACAGTGTGGGCATCATTTTTTACGAGATGCTCATGCGCAAGAAGCCGTTCCTCGCGCCCACACCGATGGGCGTGATCTACCTGCATCGCAAGGCGCCCGTGCCGATACTGCCCGATGAGCTCGGCGCATTGCAGCCGCTCATCAGCGGATTGCTGGCCAAGAAGCCCGCGGAGCGTTTGGCATCGGCCGCCGCGCTCTCGCAGGAAGTCGAGCGATTGCGCAAATCGGAGGCTTTCGCATGAATGCAGCGCTTGCGGCCACATTGCGCGCGCCGACGGCTGCCACATGGTTCCAACGCGCAGCCGAGAACTGGCGCGAGTTGCTCCTCGATCATGCCAACTGCGAGAAGAAAGCGGCCTCGACGGCGTTGAGCCTGATCTTCACGTACGCGGACGACATGTCACTGTGTACGCAGCTGTCGAAGCTGGCGCGCGAAGAGCTGAAGCATTTCGAGCAAGTGCAGAAGATGATGCGTGTGCTGGGGGTGCCATTCGCACGCATGTCGCCGGCCAGGTATGCGGAAGGATTGCGTCGCGCCATGCGCCGCGATGACCCTGAGCGGTTGTTGGACCTGCTGATCTGCGGAGCGCTCATCGAAGCGCGGTCCTGCGAGCGCTTCGAAGGCTTGATTGCGCAGTTGTCATCACCGCTGCGCGAGCTCTATTCGGATCTTGCGCACTCTGAAGCGCGACATCATCTGATGTACTTGCGGTTGGCGGAGGAACGCTTCGGTGCGCCTGCCATGCAAGGAGCATTGGCACGTTTATCTACGGTGGAAGCGGAGCTGGCGACCGGGCCGGATGCTGAATTTCGCTTTCACTCGGGGACACCCCCGGCTACCACTTGAGCCGATGGGAGCGACCAGAGGTCGAACCCGTTCGCATCCCACCGCAATACGCTGCCCTGCGTGTACCAGTCGCCCAGCACGATGCGGGTCGCCTTGTGTCCATCGACCTGCAGTGTATGAACCGCCGGCCGATGCGTATGGCCGTGGATCATGCAGCGGACCCCGTAGTGCTCGAAGGTGCGACGCACGGCGTCTTCATTCACGTCCATGATGTCCGGCATCTGTGTGCTCAAACTGTTCAGATGGGCCTGGCTGCCCGCGCGCAACCGCTGCGCGAGTCGCTGCCGCTGCGCGAGCGACATGACGCGAAACACTGCGCGCGATATGGGATTGCGCAAGATGCGGCGCAGTCGCTGATACGAGTGATCGTCGGTACACAACGTGTCTCCGTGCAGTAGCAGCACGCGTTCGCCATGGAGATTCACGACCGTGCCATCGGCGAGCAAGCGTGCTCCGGTGCGCTCGCAAAACTTCCGTCCGAGCAGGAAGTCGCGATTACCGTGCATGACGAAACACTGTGTGCCGCCGCGGGTCAGCTCGCGCAGCGCATCCATGATGCGGGCTTTGTCCGGATCGGGATCGTCATCGCCGATCCAGACTTCGAAGAGATCGCCGAGGATGTAGAGCGCGTTTGATCCGCGCGCTGTGTCGCGCAGGAAGTCGAGGAACTGACGAGAGATGTTCGGCCGCGCGGCGTCGAGATGAAGATCGGAAATGAAGAGCGTGGGCGAGGGCGCGCTCACGGCAGAATGTCGATGCTCTCGATCACGATGGGTTTGAGGGGCGCGTATTCTTCCAGGGGGCCGACCTTGCCAGTGGCGACGTTGCCGATCTCGTCCACCGTGGTCATACCCTCGACGACGCGACCGAAGACGGCATAGCCCCACCGCGAAGGCTGCGGGTCGAGACCGCCGTTGTCCGCGAGATTGAGATAGAACTGGTCGTTGCCACCATGGGGATCGGCACTACGCGCCAAGCCGATCGTCCCGCGCGCGTTCGACAGGCCATTGCCCGACTCGTTGACGACATTGGGTCCCGGCGGTTTCTCAGCGTACTTCGTGTCGTAGCCGCCGCCTTGGGCAATGAAGTTGGCCACGACGCGATGGAAGATCGTGCCACTGTAGTGACCCGAGCGGACGCGCTCGAGAAAGTGCGTCGTGGTGAGCGGCGCGCGCTCCGCTTCCAGTTCCACGGTGAAGCTGCCCAACGACGTGTTGAAGCGGACGCGCGGATTCGATGCGCTCCACGCGGGTGCGCAGCATAACCACACACACGCTACGACCAACACGCGCAACCAGGAGCGAGAGAGTGCCATCATGAGTATCGCAGGAAAGTTGGCAAACAGGGCCGCATGGTAGCAGCACCGGAGCAAGGCTTGTCCGCCGGGCGTTGACGGTTGAGAGCGGCCTGCTGCACAGTGCCCGCCACTGCTGTTAGGCCCTCATCCACGATGCAGATCTTGCTTGCCAATCCCCGCGGTTTCTGTGCCGGC
>JBEVDW010000132.1:0-16331 GCA_040513115.1 Steroidobacteraceae bacterium
GGGCACGATGTTCTGCATCGAGCCAGAGTTGTCGAGCATGATCATCACGTTGGGCTCTGCACCCGTTGAGATGAACAGTGGAACGTTTTGCAGAGCCAGCGGCGCCGCGAGTATTTCATTCGAGAAGCCAGAAATACCGACAAGTCCGCCGACCGCGAGAAGCGTGCTCACTTTGCGCAGTTGCATTGCCAGGTTCATTTGCGTTTCCAGTCCAACTGAATAGTTGAGTGAGGCTTAGTTGAATCGCCGTGCAAACGTGCTCTGCAGTACCACCTGAGAAGTGTCAGTTCCGCCTTGGGCAGCGGATGTAATGCGGTAGTAAACCCTGCTGGGCGGCGGACCCGTGGGTGGGATGGTCAACGAATCAGGGACCTCTTCCACTTCTTCCACGACATACTGTGGATCGCGATGCGCGAGTCCGGTGCCGGAGATGCCGGTACCCGGCGTCGAATTCCATGAGTTATCCGATGCGTAGCTCCACGCATTGGTATCCCACCAAGTGGTCGGTCGATAGGCGATGTCGGATGGAACAACATTCAGCTCGAATATTCGACATCGTCCGGACGCACAGACGAAGGGTGCAGCAGTCAGTGCAGGATCGTCGATGAGACGCTCGGCAGTTCTCAGAGCTGCTTCGGCCGACTGAAAAGCCAGGTCGTAGTCTCGAGCATTGCCGGCCATGCGCTCCTCCATGCGTGTGGATTGGCTGGCTCCCAAGGCAAGCACCGTCATGACGAGCAGCAACAGGAGGCTGACAACCAGAACAGCTCCTTTTTGAGGTTTGACCACCATCGGAGGCGCGCTTTTGTTAGGGAGTGTCATCATCGGTCCGCTCTCTAGTTGACTCGCATGCGATTGCGCAAACTGGCTGTCGCCATAAAGACTTCACGCATGCGACTGTCGTTAGCGGCGGGAACCGGAACATCCAACAGCTGATAGGTTTCTTGATCCCGATCGCCGCCATACTGATCGATTGATCGAACGAGCAAGCCGACCTCGACGCTATGTACAGCGTTCCAATCAGTCCCAGCAGTCGCCGTCGAGTACGTATCGACTATCTCGTCGCCATTCGTATCCACGCCGAAGCGCAACTGCATCTGCTCGACTCCTTCCACCAATTCCTCGGGTGTATTCGAGCCAATTCGCCGCCATAAGGACGTCGAGCCGGCAGGTCCCGTGCTGCTGGCGCGTATGTAATAGATCACCGTCTGAACAGGGATGACTTCCGCATTCGTCCGAAATGCGTAGTTGACGTCGGCGGTCGCGTTGCCAGGCGCCGTCGACGAGTTGCCTCCGACCGCGTGTGTGATCGTACCGCCAGCAAAAGAGCGAACCTGGAAGTAAGCCTGTGCCTCGCAGCTATAAGCCAAGGCTATATCGCCCGCATCCAGGCCTGACGAGGTTGTATTCGGAACGGTAAAGTCCGCCGTGCCGCTTGCCATGTTCGCCTGGAGTCGAAGCGGTTGAGACTCTGGTTCCGGCCGACGCAGCAGAAGGATGTCACTGCCGTCGGCCGCGCTTGGCGCATCCGTACTGGCTATGGAAGGGGTGAATGAACCTGCAGATACAAACTGAAAGCCGCGTAGAGGGGCACTGAGAAAATCCCATTTGATGTCCGTAGCACTGCTGAGTGAGGTGCTGACATATTTTGGTGCTCGAGCGCATCCGCTGAAGCCTGTCGCTCGTATGTCACCGACAATCTGATCGAGTGCGAATCGCCCCGTTTCTTGAATTCTCGACAGGCTGCTCGTAGTCTCGTAAGAAGTGCGTGAACTCGAGAAGATAGCGATCACACCGCCAAGCAGCAGCAAACTGATGGCCATTGCAACCATCAACTCAACGAGACTGAATCCTCGCTGGGTACGCACTGCAGACTGACCTTGTTCCACGGATGCCACGCTAGATCTCCGATCGAATCTGGAACGACGTGTTCGCGCTTGCTTCTTGGAGGACGCGATCGGCGCGCTCGCTCCAACGGATGGTGACCGTCACGATATTGGTCCCCGCTGTACGAGCTACTTGACCCGCAGCATTGGCTGCGCCACCCGGTAAAAGGCGGTTGATCTCTGCCTGCCAGCGGGCGAGATCGTTTCCAGCTGTAGTGCCGGCGGTTCCCGTGCCGTCGAAAGCGACGGTGTACTCGTTGTTCAGGAAGCCGCGCTGATTTGCTCGCATGCGATCCAGGATGTAGCCGGAGAGCATGCTTGCCTGAGAACGAACGTAAGCTTCCTGATTGCTCTTCAGGGTGGTGAGTTGAAGCGCCGCCATACCCAAGAGTCCGACTGAGGTCAGAACCAAGGTGACGAGCACCTCAACCAGAGTGAATCCTTTTTGGTCGGCGTCGCCTGTACGTTTTTGCTGCAGCGTTTTGCTCATGTGCATGTGGTCTTGGTCAAGTTAACGCGACCCGTACGATCGATCACGATGACCCTCCGATTAGTTCCGCTGCAGTCCTGGTGCTGTAAGCCGAAGGTCACGGCCGCTGTGCCGATCGGGATCGCGGCAGCATTGGTTGGCGCTCCACTCGGAGCGAAGCGTACAAAGCCCAGGTTGTTGCTGGTGAGTTGGAGGCCACCCGTGACACGGCGAGAGACTTGCAGCAATGAGTCACCGGAGCCCGTATCGACCGCGCCGGCTGTTCCTCCTTGATCGAGGAACATGATCCAGCCATTTGCCCAGTCGCTCGTGGTAGCGCCATCGCAATCGGCCTGAGCTGAATTTGCAGCGCAAACCGCCACCGGCAATCCGCGCTTGCGCGCTTCGCTACGTGCCGTATTCAATGCAACGACGAACTCGTTTGCTTGCGCAGCAGTGGCATTGTTGCGAATGGTGTCCTGAAAACTGGGTACGCCAATCGCTAGAAGAACGCCAAGCACCGCGATGGTCGCCATCAATTCGAGCAACGTGAAGCCGGACGTTCGGCTAGGGGGGTGTGGGCGGCGATGCTTTCTCATGTCGCACACCATAGAAGCGCCCCCGATCGAATGGTGTTCAGCCGACTGGCGGTCACGAGTGTGGGATGAGTGGCAGGGAAATGTGATCTGGGTCTCGGACCGATTGGAAGATTGTCAAATTTATTGCGCGAGTTCGAAAGGGCTTGCGCGGCAATCGAGGACTGTATATAAAAACAGCAACCTTGATCTTATCAGGCCCCCCATGTCCGACCTCACCCCCCGCCAACGCCAAATTCTCGAGCTCATCCAAGACTCGATCTCCGAAAACGGAATGCCGCCCACCCGCGCGGAAATCGCAACGGCGCTAGGGTTCAAGTCGCCTAATGCCGCAGAGGAGCACCTCCGAGCCCTGGAGCGCAAAGGGGTATTGGAGCTGCTTCCCGGCGCCTCCCGGGGCATCCAGTTGAAAGACTCTCTTCGTGAGCAGATGGGCCTGCCGCTGGTTGGTCGAGTTGCAGCGGGCAGGCCCATGCTCGCGGAGGAGCATATTGAGCGGCATTACCACATCGATCCGAAGATCTTCCAGCCGCGGGCTCATTACCTGTTGAAGGTGAAGGGGATGAGCATGAAGGACATTGGGATTCTCGATGGGGATCTGGTGGCGGTGCATCGCACGCCGGAGGTGCGGAATCGGCAGATCGTGGTGGCGCGGCTCGAAAATGAGGTGACGGTGAAGCGTTACAAGCAGGAAGGCTCGATCGTGTGGTTGTTGCCGGAGAACGAGGAGTTCGAGCCTATTCGGGTGGATTTGAAAGAGGAGTCGATGATCATCGAAGGTGTAGTGGTGGGGGTGTTGCGGCAGGGGAAGACGAAGGGGAAGTTTCAATGAGTGGATAGTGGAGTGAGTTTTCGAGGCGCGACTGGATGGAACTCCAGTTGGTACTGTGGTTGTCGAAGTGCTTTTTTTGCGAGTCCTTCGACAAGCTCAGGACGATCGGAGCTAAACGGGCTCGGGATGATCGAGCCCAACGAGCTATGGTCGACGCTTCCCATGGGCGCAAGTGGTCTTGCCGCGGCATGGCGGGCCAACTAAACCCGTCCTCGTCAATGCTCCATCCGCATCTCGCATGAGCATCAGACTCGTCACTCATCATGGATCCCCGTCTCAGCACCTTGCTCACTCATCCGCTGCTTTGGCAAACGGGGATGGCACGTGTCACGCGCGAATCCATCGCCACCGGCTTCGCTGCGCTGGACGAGCGTCTGCCAGGCCGCGGGTGGCCTGCGAAAGGGTTGATCGAAGTATTGAGTAACGAGCCGGGACGTTCGGAGCTGGCGTTGTTTGCGCCGGCGCTGGTGCGTTCGTTGCAAGAGTCGAATAGTTGGATTGCATTGATCGCGCCGCCCCTCGATCCCTATGCACCTGCGTTCACGGCGGCCGGTCTGGATGCGAATCGTGTTCTCGTGATTCGCACCACGCGCTTGGCGTGGGCGTTGGAGCAGGTGGCGCGGTCGGCTGGGTGTCGTTTCATTCTGGCGTGGCCGCAGCGCATGCAGGCCAAGAGCTTGCGTCGATTGCAATTGGCTGCCGAACAGATGAGTTCGTTGCTCGTTCTGGGTCGGCCACGGAATTGTCGTTCGAGTGTGAGCCCGGCTGTGTTGCGTGTGGAGCTGAGCTCCACGCCCGCTGGCCTTACGCTCGACATCTTCAAGAGCCGTGGCGGCAAAGCAGGCCGCGTGTGTTTGCCGGGCACTCACTCATGAGTGTCTCTCGCAAGATGTTTTGAATGTTGGAACGTTCAACTGCATCGTCGCGTCCAGCTATTTATCGCTGCACAGGAGTACCGCATCAGGAAGATTGATCTTTTCGCAATGAGTCGCTCATGGCTGCCATCGGTAAAACATTGGATCTCTTCGAGCCTGCATCCGCAGCAGCTCAAAGGCAGTCTCAAAGCGCGAAACAGAGATCTTCGAGGCAAAACCGATCTCGGGTTGCGCTCGAGATCGCACCGCCGCCACGTGCTTTATCGCAAGAGGCTGCTCAGCGCGCATCGCTGTGGTTGGCCATCACCTTTCCGCGATTGTCGTTGGAAGCATTGCTACGTCAGCCGCACGGCTTTTCCGCTCTGCTGAGACGCGATTCTCAGGAAAATCCTTTTCCACAGCTCACGCGTGAAGTGCAGAGCGGAAGTCGTCGGGGATCGGAAGCTGAGCGCTATTCTGCTGTCCGCGATGAATTGCAGATACGAAAGCGGTCTCCCGCTCGTCAACTCATAAATCCTGCGCAGCCGCCCGACTCTCCGCTCGTCATCGTCGATCTCTCTCACAACCAGCAACGTGTGATCGCTTGCAATCCTGCTGCGGTCAAAGCGGGGATCACACTGGGCAGTGGATTGAATGCCGCCTACGGACTCACGAGCGAGCTGCAAGTCCTGGCGCGCGATGTCACTGCCGAGCAGCGTTTTCTGGAGACACTGGCGCAATGGGCTGGATGCTTCACGCCCAAGGTGACGCTCGAAGCACCGGATGCTTTGTCGCTTGAGATCAAAGGAAGTTTGAAGCTGTTCGGCGGCCTGGAGAGCTTGCAAGCGCTGATTGTGAGTGGCTTACAAGCAAAGGGTGTTCAAGCCGTTCTCGCGGTTGCGCCAACACCCAGTGCTGCGCTCGTGTTGAGTCGCACCAGCCAGTCCTATGTGTGTTTGCAGCGTTCGCAATTGCCGGCTGCGCTGAGTGCGATTTCCATCGCCACGCTACGGTGGCCCGATGACGCGGTGGAGACGCTGCACGCCATGGGCGTGCAATGCATTGGGGATTGTCTCCGGTTGCCGCGAGAGGGTTTCGCACGCCGGTTTGGTCCGCAGCTGCTATTGGAGTTGGATCAGCTATTAGGTCGAGCGGCCCAGCCGCAACGTGCCTTCATCGCCCGCGAGCGTTTCTGCGTGCGTCGCGATTTCGAGCTCGACATCGAAGGTCACGAACCGCTGCTGCTGCAGTTGGAGCCGCTGTTCCAATCGTTGGAGAGCTTCTTGCGCCCCCGACAATCGGGCGTGCAGTCGTTGGAATTGCGGCTACGACATCGCGAACACCCCTCCACGCGAGTCGTGCTGCGTTTCGTGAGACCGATGGCGGATGCAAAGCACGCTCTCGCAGTGCTGGCCGAGCGCATGGAACGCCTCGAACTGCCAGCGCCGGTGATCGCTGCACGCCTGCGTTCCGGTCCTCTCTGGCCTTTGGAGATGGAAACGATCTCACATCGGTTGCTGGCGGACTCGGCGCAGGCGGCGCCACAGGCATTGACGCGCTTGATCGAACGCTTACGAGCTCGGCTGGGTGCTGATGCGGTGTATAGCCTGCAGTGCGTTTCCGATCACCGACCCGAGCTTGCTTCGCGCGTCCATGAGCCTGTCGTAAGCCGGAAGCGCAAGAAGCCTCTGACCAGCCAGCCAGCAAAACAGTTGACCAACGCACTTCCGCGCCCCTTCTGGTTGCTCCCCCAACCACAACCCCTGCATGCCCAGCACAGCTGGCCGCAGCTCGAAGGCAAGCTGACTCTGCTGCAGGGACCCGAGCGCATTGAAAGCGGTTGGTGGGACGGTAATGACATTTGCCGCGATTACTACATGGCCGCGACACCCACAGGTCTGCGCGTATGGATCTATCGTGAGCGCAGATCGAAGCGGTGGTTCCTGCATGGAATTTATGGATAGCACGCGCTCAACGCTGATCCATAACGCCATGTACGCCGAGCTTCATTGCCTCACCAACTTCAGCTTTCTGCGCGGCGCCTCGCGTCCCGAGGAACTGGTCGAGCGCGCCGTGCAGCTCGGCTATCAGGCCTTGGCCATCACCGATGAATGTTCGGTGGCGGGGGTGGTGCGTGCGCATGCTGCAGCCAAAGAGCATGCACTCAATCTCATCATCGGGAGTGAATTCCAGTTCTCCGATGGCCTGCGCTGTGTGCTTCTCGCGACGAGCCGCAAGGGTTACGGCCAGCTCTGTCGTTTGATCACGCAAGGACGACGGGCGGCAGAGAAGGGCACTTATCGCCTCGAATGGCGGAATGTGTTCGACAACGAAGCAGACTCGCCCAGCTTCTTGAAGGAGTGTCTTGCGCTGTGGTTGCCGGCGGCCGATTCCGATGTGACGCAAGCTCAGCGCCTCCAATCGGCGTTTCCAGAGCGCACGTGGATCGCCGTCGAGTTGCTGACGAGTGGCAACGACCGCAAACGGCTCGAGCGACTGCAAGCGTTGGGTGCGGATCTGCAGATACCACTCGTTGCCAGTGGCGATGTCCACATGCACGTGCGCGGACGCAGAGCGTTGCAAGACACTGTGACGGCTGTTCGTCTTGGCATCCCCGTACAACAAGCAGGGCTTGAGCTGTTCCCGAACGGCGAGCGGCACTTGCGCCGCATCGAACGTTTGCAGCGGCTGTATCCCCCCGCGTTACTGGAGGAATCGCTCGCCATCGCCGCGCGCTGTCACTTCTCTCTCAACGAGCTGCGCTACGAGTATCCCCAGGAGATCGTTCCCGCAGGAAAGACGCCCACGACCTGGCTGCGCGAGCTCACCGAGCAAGGTATGCGCCGTCGTTGGCCCAGCGGCCCCAGCGAAAAGGTGCGTGACACGATCGAGCATGAGCTCGCGCTCATAGCCGAGTTGAAATACGAGCCGTTCTTTCTGACCGTACACGACATCGTGAGCTACGCCAGAGGCGAACGCATCCTATGCCAGGGCAGAGGCTCGGCCGCAAACTCGGTGGTGTGCTTTTGTCTCGGCATCACGGATGTCGATCCTGCCCACATGGATGTGCTGTTCGAACGCTTCATCTCGCGTGAACGCAACGAGCCGCCGGATATCGATGTCGACTTCGAGCATGAGCGGCGCGAGGAAGTGATTCAGTACGTATATAAAAAGTACGGCCGTGATCGCGCGGCCATTGCAGCCACCGTCATCACGTATCACGCGCGGAGCGCCATTCGTGATGTGGGCAAGGCGATGGGCATGGACGCGCTGCAGGTGGATCGGCTCGCGCGCACGATGCAATGGTGGGATTACGGTGCCCCGAACGAAACCCGGATCCGTGAAGCCGGATTCGATCCGGACAATCCGCTCATCCGCCGCGTCATCACGTTGGTGAGCGAGCTGATCGGGTTTCCGCGTCATCTCTCGCAGCACGTGGGCGGCTTCGTCATCTCTCGGGGGCCGCTGGCGGAGCTGGTGCCCGTCGAGAACGCTAGCATGCCCGAGCGCACTGTCATTCAATGGGACAAGGACGACCTCGATGAGCTGGGTCTGCTCAAAGTCGATGTGCTCGCGCTGGGGATGTTGACGGCAGTGCGTCGCAGTTTCGATCTGCTGCGCGAGTTTCACGGCCTCGAGTACACCGTGGCATCGGTCCCTCCGGATGATGATGCGGTTTACGACATGATCTGCAAAGCAGACACGATCGGCGTCTTCCAGATCGAGTCGCGGGCGCAGATGTCGATGCTGCCGCGGTTGCGGCCGCGGAATTATTACGACCTCGTGATCGAAGTCGCGATCGTCCGTCCGGGCCCCATTCAAGGCGACATGGTGCATCCGTATTTGCGTCGGCGACTCAAGGAAGAGGCGGTGACCTATCCCAGTCCGGCCGTCGAACAAGTGCTGAAGCGCACGCTCGGTGTGCCGATCTTCCAGGAACAAGTGATTAAGCTCGCTATCGTGGCCGCCGGGTTTTCTGCCGGCGAAGCCGATCGCTTGCGTCGCGCGATGGCCGCATGGAAGCGCAAAGGCAGCCTGGAGCCGTTTCAGAAGCGCCTCACCGAAGGCATGCGCGCCCGAGGTTACTCGGAGGAGTTCGCGCAGCAGATTTACAAGCAGATCCTGGGCTTCGGCGAATATGGTTTCCCGGAGTCGCATTCAGCGAGCTTTGCACTGCTGGTCTATGTCTCCGCTTGGTTGAAATGCCATCACCCCGCCGTGTTCACTGCAGCGTTGCTCAACAGTCAGCCGATGGGCTTCTATGCGCCCGCACAACTCGTGCAGGACGCGCGTCGTCACGGTGTTGAAGTCCGCGCGGTGGATGTGCAGCACAGCACCTGGGATTGCACGTTGGAGCGGCGCGACGGTGAACAGCCGGCGCTGCGCCTGGGTCTGCGGTTGGTGAAGGGTTTGCCCGAGGCGGCGGCGGGAAGGATTGTCACTGCTCGCAGACGGGTGAGGTTCACGAGCATGCAAGCACTGGTGGAGCGCGCTCAACTGGATCGGCGCACGCTCAACGCGCTGGCCGCGGCCGGTGCGTTCGCCAGCTTGAGTGGCGATCGACATCAAGCCGTGTGGGCCGTCAGCGGTGTGGAAAGTCCAGTGCCGCTGCTTCCCGAAATAGAGATTCCAGAAGCTACGCCCTTGTTGCGTGCGCCCACCGAGGGGCAGGACATCGCGGCGGACTATCGCTCGCTGGGTCTCAGCTTGGGACGACATCCGCTGGCCATTCTGCGTGAGCGATTGCAGCGCGAGCGCGTGCTGACGGCAGCTGAGCTGAAGACCCTGCCGACTGGCATGACGGTGCGGGCCGCGGGGCTGGTCGTGACGCGTCAGCGACCTGGCAGCGCGAGCGGTGTGACGTTCGTCACGCTGGAAGATGAGACAGGCAGTGTGAATCTGATCGTGTGGCGCGATATCGCCGAGCAGCAGCGGCGTGCGTTGCTGGGCTCGCGGCTCATGCAGGTGACAGGAACGTTACAGCATCAAGGCGATGTCATGCACGTGATCGCTCTGCGCATGACCGACCGCAGCCGCTTGCTCGGCAAGCTGGTGACAAGCTCGCGCGATTTTCACTGATTGAGTAAGAGTCGGTCTAGCTGACCTTGCGCCGCTTGCGCGGTCTGTCGCCGCCGTCCCCGATATCGTAGTCGTCGAAGTCGGACACGAGCTCGGCGGTTTCGCGCTCTTCCCGAATCCGTTCGAGGCGACGCCACGCAGGCTCGCCCGGCTTCGGGCCGGCATTGCGCTTGCGCTTGTCGAAAGTTTCCAGAAGGCGGTCGACATCGAGTTCTTCGGTCGCTTCGATTGCGGCCTCGTCTTCCTCGTCGTCGTCGAATTCCTCGGACTCCGGTTTCTCGCTCATCGATCGCCCCACGGTGGCTGGCTTCAGGATCGAACTTATGCGAACGGAAGCTCAGGAACTGAAGAGCAGTTCACACACCGAGAAGTTCGCGGTGGGTAAATGTCCTGGGCAGCCCGCGAGCCGAGTATATAGAGGGAACCTTGCGTGCTCGCAAGAGTGCTATGCGCAAGGCTAGCCGGTTACACGACCAGTTGGTTCAGCTGGAAGATCGGCAACAGCATCGCGAGCACGATGAGCAACACCATGCCGCCCATCACCAGGATCATGAGCGGGCCGAGCAGGCCGACGAATGCACCGAGGATGGCATCCATCTCGCGCTCCTGATTGGTGGCGGCGCGGTCCAGCATTGTCTCCAGATCGCCGCTGCTCTCGCCGCTCGAGATCAAGTGGATCATCATCGGTGGGAACATCCGCGTCGCCGCGAGCGAGCGCCCGATGGCCGCGCCTTCCCGCACCCGCGCGCTGGCTTCTTGCACGGCATCACGCATCGGGAGATTCGTCACGACCTCGCCCGAAATACGCATGGCTTCGAGGACGGGAACGGCGCTTGATGTCAGCGTCGACAACGTGCGCGCAAAGCGTGCGGTGTTCGTTCCGCGCACCACTTTGCCGACGAGGGGGATGCGCAGCAAGAACCCATGAAAGCGGCGCTTCGCTGCGGGTGCGCGCAACCAGCGGCGGAACATCCAGACGCCGAAGATGGTCAGGCCGATGACGAGCCAGCCCCAGTCGCGGAAGAAATCCGAGATGCCAATCAATGCCTTGGTGAGAATCGGCAGCTCGGCTTTGGAGTTCTCGAACTGCTTGACGATTTTCGGGACGACAAAGGTCAGCAGCAGCATGACGATGCCGGCGCACACGACGAACAGCAGCACCGGATAGAGCATCGCATTCAGTGTCTTGCTGCGCAGTACCTCGCGGCTTTCGGTGTAGTCCGCCAATCGCTCCAGCACGGTGTCCAGGTGACCGGATTGTTCGCCAGCAGCCACAGTGGCCACGTACAACTCAGGGAATGCAGTGGGGAAGTCCGTCAGGCCGTCGGCCAACGCGTGACCTTCCATCACCTTCGAGCGCACGCCCAGCATGATGCTTTTGATGCGCGGCTTCTCGGTCTGCTCGGACACCGCGAGCAATGCTTCTTCGAGCGGCAGACCCGAGCGGACCAGTGTCGCCAACTGTCGTGTGACGAGCGACAAGTCCCCGGCCGACATGCCGCGCGGCGTAGAAAAGGATGACCAGCGAGCGGCGCGGCGCTTGGCTTCGTGTTGTGCAACCTCTGCCACGGTTACGGGCAGCAGGCTTTGCTCCCGCAGCATCTGCCGCACCTGACGCGCGGTGTCGCCCTCGAGGGTGCCTTTGCGTTCGCGACCAGAAGGGTCCAGTGCGGTGTATTCGAATGCACCCATGGGTGAGTAGGTTATTGGGCGTGGGCTCTGGGCTGGGAAGATGGTTGCTGAAAGGGATGTTCGTCTGCAGGCGCTATGCGATTCGTAGGCTCGCAGTCCAATAGCCCCAGTGCCTTCCCTAATCCTCTCTAGTAACTCGCATCACTTCTTCGATCGAAGTGGTCCCCGCGAGGATTCTCGCACGACCATCGTCGCGGATGCTGGGGGTGAGGGTGCGGGCGTAGCGCTCCATGCCCTGCTCGCTGGCCCCGTCGTGGATCATGCTACGCATATGGTCATCCACCAGCACGAGCTCATAGATACCCGTACGACCCTTGTATCCCTGCTGAGTGTCCGGCCCGGGGCGATAGAGGACGGGGGAGGGCGCATCTGGGGGTACGTTCATGAGCTTGCGTTCGTAGTCGCCGGCGGTGAACGCTTCTTTGACTTCCGGATTCAGCACACGCACGAGGCGCTGCGCGAGCACGCCCAATAAACTGGAGGACAGCAGGAACGGCTCCACTCCCATATCGCGCAAACGCGTGACGGCACCCACCGCGGTGTTCGTGTGTAACGTGGAGAGCACCAGGTGTCCGGTGAGCGATGCTTGCACCGCGATCTGCGCCGTTTCCAGGTCACGAATTTCGCCGATCATCACCACGTCCGGATCCTGACGCAGGATCGCACGTAGCCCGCGTGCGAAGGTCATCTCTACTTTGGTATTCACCTGTGTCTGGCCGATGCCATCGATGTAGTACTCGATCGGATCCTCGACCGTGAGAATGTTGCGGGTGTTGTCGTTGATGCGTTCAAGCGCCGCGTACAACGTGGTCGTCTTGCCGGAGCCCGTCGGGCCCGTGACCAAGATAATGCCGTGCGGCTTGTGAATCAGATCATCCATGATCTCTTGCGAGCGCGGATCCATTCCTAACGAGTTCAGATCCAGGCGACCGGCTTGCTTGTCGAGCAAACGCAGGACGACGCGTTCACCGTGACCAGCGGGAATCGTGGATACACGCACGTCGACCGCGCGACCGGCAATACGCAACGAGATGCGTCCGTCTTGCGGCAGACGCTTCTCAGCGATGTCGAGCTTGGACATGACCTTGATACGCGAGACCACGAGGGGCGCGACCGCACGACGCGATTGCAAGACCTCTCGCAGCACGCCATCCACACGGAAGCGCACGACGAGGCGATTCTCGAAGGGTTCGATGTGGATATCGGAGGCGTTTTCCTTCACCGCCTGAGTCAGGATGGCATTGATCAGTTTGATGATGGGCGCGTGATCGTCGCTCTCGAGGAGGTCGGAGGGCTCGGGTAGATCCTGAGCCAGGTGAGCCAGGTCTGTTTCATCTTCGAAGCCGCCCATCATCTGCATGGCTGTGCTGGGTCCGCCTTCGAAGCGTTGACGCAGCAGATCTTCGAATGCATCCGCATCGACGCGTCGCAAACGCAGCGGCATCCCCAATACACGGCGCAGCTCGGCAATGCTCGCAGGCTCAGCACCCGCGCGATAGATCGACTCCGCCGCACCATCGACGATCCGCTGCACGAGCACGCCGTGTCGCTTGCAGAACGCGAAGTTGAGCGCCGCGGGCAGGGCGCTGACAGGCGTCAGAGCGGCAGGGGTGGCGTTGGCATTGGCAGCGGGTTGCAATTCGGCGCTCATGGCGATCTCTATGGCGTGGGCTGTGGCCGCGGCGTGCGGAGATCCAATGGTGGGGGTTCTTCCGGTGCTGCTGCACCGGGCGCCTCGCCCGAGGACGTATCAGGCGCTGGCCGATCGGTCGGCGGAGGAACTGCCGGCGCACCGTCTGGCGTCTGCGGCACGCTGCGTGATTCGTCGGTATTCGGCGCGAGCTTGGTGGCGCCGGCGGTCGGATCCGCGTAACGCGACAGCTCCTCGATCGGCGGCAGCGTGGGCTGACGCTCTCCCGGGAGCAAGGAGACTTCACCCCGCTTGCGCGCCAGCTGCTGGTTGCGCAGGACGTTGTACTTCGCGTTGGTTTCCACCGCGGCTTGCACGCCATCGCGCAGGATCGTGGGACGGATGAACACCATCAGATTGCGTTTGGTCTTGCTGCCACTGCGCGTGCGGAAGAGCTCGCCAATGATGGGGATCGAGCCCAGCAAGGGTACGCGCGACTGCTGCTCGTTCGCTTGATCGTCGATCAGTCCGCCGAGAACGATGATGCCGCCGTCCTCCACCATGACCTTCGTGTTGATCGTGCGTTTGTTGGTGATCAGGTCGACTGCTCCGGCAACACCCTGCGCCAAAGACGAAGATTCCTGCTCGATCTTCAGAATCACCGAATCGCCTTCGTTGATCTGCGGCGTGATTTTCAGAATCGTGCCCACTTCCTCGCGCTGAATGGTCTGGAACGGATTCACCGTACCTTGGGCCGTGCTCGTATTCGTGTTCGTGAACTGACCTGTCACGAACGGCACTTCCTGCGCGACCTTGATCTCCGCTTCTTCGTTGTCGAGGGTGAGAATGTTGGGCGTGGAGATGATGTTCGTATCGCCATCGTTGCGCAGCGCGCGCAAGAGCACCGCAAAGTTCACGCCCGAGTCCTGGAAGCGCCCACCGCCGAGCGTAAGTCCGCTCGGAATCGTGAGTGCGGGCGTTGAGCTGCCGCCGGGCAAGGTCGATGAGCTCCTCCCGAGGATGGCGCTTGCGATATCGCCGATACTCGCGCCGCCCACGGCTTGACTGAACGTGCCGATCGGAACGGTGCCGCCAGAGCCAGTGCCATCGACGGCCCAGTTGATGCCGAGCTCGGACGCCTTGTTGGACGTGATCTCGACCAGGATCGCTTCTACCTGAACCTGCGCGCGGCGGATGTCGAGCTTGTCCACGATGGTCATGATTCGCTTCATGATCTTCGGCGGCGCGGTGATGACCAGTGCGTTGGTCTGCGGATCGGCCCAGATCGTCGTGCTGCGATCGGCTGCTTGAGCACCGCCGCCAGCGGGCGCTGCACCGCCGGTCGGCGCAGAGGCCTGTGTAAGGCCCTGAATCTGTTCCTTGAGCTTGCCAGCAATGGCTTCGGCATCGGCATAGTTGAGGTAACGAACCGTCGTATCGCCGCCGGCTTCGAGTGGCGTATCCAGGTGCGTGACGAGTGTCTTCAGGCGCAGGCGTTGCGCTTTCTCGCCTGTGATCAACACGCTGTTGGTGCGGTCATCCGCGACCAGTTTGACGCCCAACGCGGCGTTCTCCTGTTGCGTCGTACCCGTGTACAGGCTGTTCACCACGCGGACGATCTCTCCGGCGCTCGCGTTCTGCAGCGTGACGATGTCGATGTCGTCGTCGCCGGACTGATCGAGTCGCTGCACGATCTTCATGATGCGCGCCACGTTGCTTGCCCGATCCGAGATGATGAGCATGTTGGTGCCGGCGGGCGTGACGAGGTGCGCCTGCTGCGGTAACAGCGGTCGCAATGCCGGGACGAGCTGGCTGGCAGAAACGTTCCTGACCGAGACGATTTGCGTCACGACTTCATCGGAGGTGTCGCTGACGCGATCGGGTAGATCGTTCGCCGGCACTTGGCGCGCGTTGGCGTCGGGAATGATCTTCACCACATTGCCCGAAGGCACCGCGACGAAGCCGTGCACCTGCAGGATCGAAAGGAAGGCTTCGTAGAACGCGCTCGGCGTCATGGGTGTCGCCGACAGCATCGTGACCTGCGCCCGCACGCGCGGATCGATGATGAAGTTCTTGCCCGTGATCGCGCTCACCGCTTCGACGATCTGCGCCAGATCCGCATCCTTATAATTGGGGGTGATGGTCGCCTGCTGATCCTGTGCCCATACCGGATGACAGCACAGCAGCAGCGCCGCGCTCACGAACACCGCACGCCATCCCGTCCGGGCGGGCGGACGCAGGCAGCGGGGGCGGAGGTGACGGTGCAAGCTCATGTTGGGTCCTTACTGTCTAGGGCCTTGGGTCTCGGAGGGAGGGACGATGGGGCGACGACCTTCCATCGGCCCTGCTGGTCCGCTGTCACCGTCCGAGGGAGGCAATGCGATCTGTGCGGTGTTCAACGTCAATTCCTGCGTCTGACCATTGCGCTCGATGTTCACCGTCACGCGTCCCGAGCTACCCAGCGTGCTGAAAATTTCCGCGCCGCGGTTTGGGTCATCGAGCGGTGTGCCGTTGATGGCCAGAATCAAATCTCCTGGACGCAACCCGAGCTGCGCAAACTGTTGCCTATTGCGGCCGGGGTATACGCGATAACCGCGCTGGGTGCCGCCCGCGAATACCGGTTGAGGGCGGATGACTTCAGCCAGAGCACCCGGATTCGTCTCTGCAATGCGGCGCAAATTGTCGGCGAACTGATTCTGTGCCGGCGGCGGGGGTGCGACACGCGCCACCGTGTTTGGGTTCAAGCGCGGCAGTGCGAGCGCCTCCAACTGCCCGCCACGATCGAGAATGACTCGATCCGGGTACACGGCGTGCAAGCGCACACCACCCGGCAGTGCGGCGCCCACAGAGTAGAACTTGGCGGCACCGCCGCTCTCACCAATGATCGCGTAGCCCTTGCTCGGATCGTCCGAGGCGATCGTGCCCGCCAGCCGCAGGTTCATCTGCGTTTGCGGCGCATTGATGTCATTTTGTCCAGGTGCCGGTGCATCGGCTCTGCCGAAGAGACCGGCGCGTGCGATGCGCTGGATATCGATGGGCTGCGCTCTTGGGCCCGTGTTCGGTCCAGGGCTGGTCGGTGGCGCCGATGACTCGGCTGGTTCCAGTAGCAACCAGGTGAGTTGCACCAATTGCCAGGCAATTGCGATCACCAGCAGCACCGATACTCCGTAAGGCAAACCCCGTTGTATCTCGCCCGCGAGCTGCCGCGGCGAGGCGTGTTGCAGTTCCCGCAACTTGGCAGTGACACTCATTGGAAGAGCGGCCGAAGTGATTGAATCTGTGTGCGCGAGCGG
>JBEVDW010000133.1:0-6709 GCA_040513115.1 Steroidobacteraceae bacterium
CTGAAGGGCGGCGCGCACAGCACAGCCCAATCGAGTGAGCTTTCGGATTCGCGCTGCACCGCGCGAGTTGTGAATGAGCATAGTTTTTCGAAACTAAGCTCGCACGCCCTGTTCGTTCGCGAGCAGTGCTGCTGCGTGGCAGCAGCCCGGCCGCACGTCGGTGACGTCGCGGCGTACTGGCGTACTGATGTCGGTCGTACTGATGTCGGTGACGTCGCGGCGTACTGATGTCGGTGACGTCGCGGCGTACTGATCTTGACCCTGCTATCCGGGCGGCGCGACCGCCACGAGCACGCTGCAGCTCAACCGATCCATCAACCATTCTTCCTGCGACTGGCTCCACCAGCGCGCGAACCGCCCCCGTTGGCGGTGACCCAGTACGACCAGATCTGCGCCGATGCGCTTGGCCGTCTGGGGGATATGTACGAGTGGATCGCCAAAGACGAGCGAGCCTTCGGCTTGCAGCCCCATCTCCCGCAGTCGCTGTACGCCATCGTCCAACAACGCGCGCGCCGTGGCTTGCTCCGCAGTCACGAGCTCCGGCGCGATGCCTTCAGGTATCGGGGTGGCCACGACGTTGCGGCAGATCGCGAGCAGATAGGCCTGCGCATGCAACGCCACCGCCACTCGAGCACCTTGCGCCAGTGCACTGCGCCCTTCGGCCGTGCCGTCGTAGCAAAACAGAATCTTCTGATACATCGATTGCCTGTTCGCTGTCTCTGCCGCACGCACCGACGCGCGACGTTGATTTTCACTATGCACTCAAGCCTTCGCTGCCAGGGCCTCATCGCACAGACGACAGTTGAGCTCGGCACCGAGCGCCTGCGCTCTGCCCGCCTCGGTGGTCACCCACTCGCGCACGAACCACGGTGGGTCATGGCGCACATGCTGGTTGTGGCCGCATTCGAGTTCGGCGACCCAATGCAGTTCATCATCCTGGTGGAACCCGACGATGCGTCGCCGCACTCGCTCAGCTCCGCTGGAGGGCCTCTTCTGCGGGTTTGTCGCCGAAGCTTCGTATGTACCAATTGGGATATAGCAGCGGCGGCGCCGTGAGCTTGGTGAGCTGTTGCAACTCTTCAGCCGTCAGCTTCACGTTGACCACGCCCAGGTTGTCTTCGAGCTGACTGCTCTTCGACGCACCGACGAGGACGCTCGTTACCGCGGGTTGCGCCAACAGCCAGGCCAATGCGACTTGGGCCACGGACGCGTTGTGACGTTGCGCGATCGGACGGATCTTCTCCACCAGCGCAAACCCTTGTTCTTTGTCCATGGGCAGGAAGTCGAACGCGCCCACGCGATTCGACGGGTCTTTCAAGTTGTCGCGCGTGTATTTGCCGCTCAAGAATCCCGATGCGAGCGGACTCCACACCGTGAGCCCGATCTGATAGTGCTGCATCATCGGCACGACGTCATGCTCGAGATCGCGGCCTAGCAGCGAGTAGTACATCTGCCCGTGCGTGAACTGAGCCCAGCCGTTGGCCTTCTGCATCTCCAGCGCTGCGCTGACTTTCCACGCAGACCAGTTAGAGAAACCCACATAGCGGGCTTTGCCGGCGCGCACGATGTCGTCCAGCGCCTGCAGCGTTTCTTCGATCGGCGTGAACGGATCTTCGCGATGCACGATGTAGACATCGACCCAATCCGTGCCGAGGCGCTGCAGGCTTTGATCCAGGGACAACAGAATGTGCCGGCGATTCAAACCGGATTGAGTCATCGGCGCGCCCATGCGGCCACCCACCTTCGTTCCGATCACCACGTCGTTGCGTCGTGACTTGAGGGCAGAGCCCAACATGACCTCCGATTCGCCCATCGAGTAAACGTCGGCCGTATCGAAGAAGTTGATGCCGGCGTCCAACGCGCGTCCCACCATGGCGTCCGCTTCCTTGCCGCGCACTTTTGCGACCGCGGCGATCCCCTCATTCTCCTGCCGGAACGTCATCGCGCCGAAGCACAAACGGGACACGAGCAAACCGGTGTTGCCCAGCATCGAATACTGCATGAAGCCCTCCGCACAGAGAATCGATCCAAATGAGTATCGGCGATGTGCCCGCTGCTCGCCACCGGAGCAACTGTAACGCCGCGACTATACGCCCGCTGTGCGTTGCGGAGCGCACCGCCGCATCGGATGATCACGAGGGATGGAAATTCGCGAGGTTTATATGAGCTGGAGCGCTCCTCTCACACTCAAAGGAGCTCACGTTCATCTCGAGCCGCTGTCACCGGCACGCCACGACGAGCTCGTGGACGCGCTGCGCGACGGCGAACTCTGGCAGCTGTGGTACACCAGCGTGCCTGCACCCGACCAGCTCCGCGAGCTCATCGAACAGCGTCTGGCACAGCGGGCAAGCGGCGCATGGTTGCCCTTCGCAATCATCGAGGCCGCAACCGGTAGGGCCGTGGGCATGACGAATTACATCGACATCGATGTACAGAACCGACGGCTCGAAATTGGTGGGACGTGGTATCGCCGCCGGGTACAACGCACGGCACTCAACACCGAGTGCAAGTTGCTGCTGCTCCGACATGCGTTCGAAGAGCTCGAATGCATCGCCGTGGAATTTCGCACGCACTTCTTCAATCAGCAGAGCCGATGCGCCATCGAACGGCTGGGTGCGAAGCTCGACGGGGTACTGCGCAATCACCGCATTCTGAACGACGGCTCGTTCAGGGATACGTGCGTGTACAGCATCGTGCGAGAGGAGTGGGCGGCGGCGAAGGCGAATCTGGAATTCAGACTGGGGCGCCACTCGACTTAGCGATCCCCTCCCCCGCTGTCGCGGAGGAGGGGATCGGAATCAAGCGCGTCCGACGGGTGTCGATGCACCTCGGAATGCGCCTTCGTCGCGCGACGTGCCGCTGACTCCCTGATCAGAACGAACGTCACCTTGCAACGCCTGCTTGGCGGCTTCCTTCGCACTCTCCGCTGCCGTCACAGCCCGCTCGCGCAGTTGCGAGTACTGCTCAGAACCCAGCTCCCGCGCCCGCTCCAACGTGCGATCGCGGGTTCGACCAAACAACTCGTCTTCGCGATGCGTGCCCGGCAGAGCAGCTCCGATGACGGCGCCAATCACGATTCCGATCGCACCGAGTGCCAACGGCTGCTCATCCGCCATCGTCGCAAAGCTGTCCTTGGCTCGCAGCGCTTGCGACCGAGTCGCGCGTGCCGCCGAGCCGACGCGATGCGCCGCTGCGCCGCTGCCGGCTCGCACTCGATCGGCGGAGCTGCGAATCCGATCCTGTGACGCACGCACCTTCTCGCGCGCGCTCTGAGCAGACTCTTGCACGCGTTCCTTCAAGTGCGCAGCGGTTTCCTGCACACGTTCCTTAACCTGCGACAACGTCGACCCGGACTCCGATGCGGCTGGCTGCATCTCGGGTGTGATGCTCGCTGTGGAATAGTCCTCGGCGGTGAAATCGTCCGTGCTGTACTGGCTGTTCGAACGGTGGGATCGGCTTTGCGATGCGATCAGCCAGATGAGCCCGACGGCCGTCAACGCGAACGGCACCGGATTCTCTCTGACCTGACGCCCGAAATTGGCAGCCAGATCGCCACCATTGTCGCGCAGGAATGCGGTCGACTTGTCGATCAACTGCCCGGGCGACAACTTGCGCCCGAGCGCGTCCAGTGTCGCGTTCATGTTCGCGCGAATCTCCTCACTGTTGCGCTCGATACGAGCCGGATCATCGCGGTCTTCCAACGTGCTGCTCATGATGTTCTCCTGACGACTTGGGTATCTCGGCGCAACGACTCTTGCGTGCGATCGAGCTTGAATGCGGAAAGATCGAGTTTCTTCTTGCCGGCCGACACCATGACGAAGCCCGCAATGGCGAGTACGGCGCCGACGATCAATGCCGCGAGCCACGGTTCCACCACTTCGGCCAACGCCAGAATCGCGGCGGCCACGAGAGACAATAATCCCGCGAGCAGTACGGCTGCGCCCGTCGCCATGCTCGCGACTCCGGCCTTCGCCTTGGACGCTGCCTGTGACATCTCCGC
This sequence comes from Steroidobacteraceae bacterium, assembly GCA_040513115.1. Classification (GTDB taxonomy): domain Bacteria; phylum Pseudomonadota; class Gammaproteobacteria; order Steroidobacterales; family Steroidobacteraceae; genus DATELY01. The sequence goes on from JBEVDW010000133.1 coordinate 4,001, forward strand.
CTTGGCCAGCGCCACTTCATTGCGGAAGAGAGCCGCCACATCGTTCACGAGTCGGCTCAGCAAACCTGCGGCAGAATCTGGATCGGGCGCACCTCCGTTCGACAGTGGCGAATTGGGAATATCGATGGACATGACTTACTCCGTGAACGGATCGAGTGGCGTGACCTAACTGTACGTTCCGCCCGGCGGATTGTTCGTCGTGCTGGGTGGCTCGCTCGCACCGAGGTCGCCGGACTCCCGGTTCTGACGCACTTCAAAATCGGTGCCGTGCGTTTCAGTCGACCAGCTCGATGAAGTGCGCTCAGTGCCGCTTGGCTGTCCGCCGTAAACCGACTGCGAGGCTTCGGGTTGCTGCCATTCGGAGCCGGCGTCGTACGACACTTCGACATCCTCAACAGGGTCGACCTCGATGCCTGCGGTGGTATTGCGTGCCGAGGCTTTCAAGAAGCGCGACAGCGCAAGTCCCACACCGATACTGCTGACGAAGAACAGCGTGGGACTGCGTCGCGCCAGGGATTCCGTTTCTGCAATCAGGTCGTCGATACTGCGATGACGCAAGGTGTCGGCGAAGCTGTTGATGCCGGAGGCCACCTGACTGGCGTAATCAGCCAGCCCATACTCCTGGTGCTGATGCAGCTCATCGCTTGCGCGATTGACTGCGTCGGCCAGTTGCTCAGCCTTGTGAGCGGCCCCTTCCTTGCCACCCTCCAGTTTTTGCCTGCCCTCGTCCTTGAGCTTCTGCGCAGCCTGCTGTGCCTTGCCCTTGACCTCTCGCGCTGCCTGCTGCGCTTTGACTTTCACCTCCTGAGCCGTTCCCGATGCGCCGCTGGCGCTGGAAGAACCGGTGGTGGAAAAAGAACCAATTGGCGAATCCGGGGTTTGTTCCATTGTGACTACTCCGCGTGTTCGATTGTCGCCACGAACTCGTCGCGATCCTTTGCGATCTGCTGTTCGTGCGTGCAATCCACTGCTCGTCTCGCGAGCGGCCTTGCCCGTGTGAGATAGCAGAGTGCAGAAAGCGTGCCCGCTGGACGACGGCCACTAAAGTGGGCTAAGCGCGTGATTCACGGTGGAAGAGCGTCGCGTTCGTGTGCATTCTTTCAATCACGTCTGCCGTGACGTGCAATGACTACATGCCACCGAACGCGAAACGAGGATCAAGGAGTGGCTATCGTTGTCGTCGGAATGCTGGCCTGTACCGGCGCCATGTCCGCAGCGGGAGCGGCAACCTCGACAGGCGGAGGAGGCGCGGCCTCGCCTGCATCGTTGCCGCGTTCGCCTGAATAGCTTCCCTCCGGGGCACCCGATTCGTTGCCCATGATCACGAGCACCACGCGTCGATTGGCATTGCGCCCCGCCGATGTGGCGTTGCTTTCCGCAGGGCGATACTCGCCCAGCCCGATGACCGCGAGGCGTACCGGATCGATGCCCGACTCCGTAAACAGATGCACGACAGTGCCGGCACGTGCAGCCGACAGCTCCCAGTTGGAACGGAATTGCTGCGTGCGGATGGGAACGTTATCCGTGTGGCCTTCCACGCGAATAGGGTTGGCGTGGACCTTCAAGGTATCGGCTAGGCGGCGGATGACGATTTCCGCTTTGGGAGAGAGCGTCGCGACACCGCTCGGAAAGAGAATGTCGGTCCGAATTTCCACTTCGACCCAGAAACGATGCCGCCGCACGACGATCAGATTCTCCTTGATCAACTCCTCCATCGCTTCTTCGACATCGTCCGCAACGGCCTGAAGCTCAGCAGCCGTCGACCCGCCACTCGTCGCGCCGAGATTGTTTTCCTTCTGCATGCCTTGGCGCGGGCCTTGAGCCTCGCCACCTCTTGGATCCTTGCCGCTGGCCATGGGCGGCGGCACGAGCATCGATCGCGGCTGCCCCTCCAACATGCCCTGCTGCACCAACGTCATTTTAATGTCTGCGCCGGACCCGACCTGCTTCTCGCCGATCTGAATCGGCTGCACGGTCTTCGGCGAACCGGAGAACGCAGCCGCCAGCGAGTCGGACAGCACGCGATACTTACCCTCGTTGACGGAGGAAACCGCGTACATCACGACGAAGAAGGCCAGCAGCAACGTGACCAGGTCCCCATAGGGAATGGCCCACGCTTCGTGGTTGATATGGTCTTCGTGTTTGTGGCGCCGAGCCACTAGTGCAAATACCCCTGCAACTTCGATTCGATGTTGCGCGGGTTCTCGCCTTGCGCGATGGAGAGCATGCCTTCGATGACCATCTCACGCGTTTCGGTGAGACCAGCAATCGCCACCCTGAGCTTCGAGGCGATCGGCAAGAGAAACAGGTTCGCGATACCGATGCCGTAGACCGTCGCGGTGAACGCCGCGGCGATGCCATGACCGAGCTTGCTGGGATCAGCGAGGTTCTGCATCACGGCCATGAGTCCGAGCACCGCGCCGATGATCCCGAGCGTGGGCGCATAGATGCCCATGCCCTCGAACACTTTGGCACCGCGCGTGTCCGCCTGCTCGCGAACGTGCAGCTCGACTTCGAGGATGCTGCGAATGACGTCCGGCTCGCTGCCGTCGACGACGAGCTGCAGGCCCTTCTTCACGAAATCGTCGGATTCTTTCTCCAGCAGCGGCTCGAGACCGAGCAGCCCTTGCTTACGCGCGATATTGCTCCAGTCAACCATCTTCTTGATCAGCTCGGCACGCTTGTTCACGGGCGGCTTGAAGATCCACG
>JBEVDW010000134.1:0-5474 GCA_040513115.1 Steroidobacteraceae bacterium
GGCACCGAACTTCCGGAACATGCATCGCAACGTATTCTTCAAGGATTCGAAACACGTGCCGGCCTTGCCGTTTACAGCCATCGATTCGCTGAATCCCGAAGACCTCTGGGCGTGGATGGATGGGCAACGCAAGCAGGGCAATGAGCTGCTCGCGATCTCGCACAACGGAAACCTGAGCGACGGCATGATGTTTCCAACCGAGGTGGACAGCAAAGGCCGGCCCATCGATGCCGCGTGGGCGGAATCACGTGTGCGCAATGAGATCCTCACTGAGATGCACCAGGTCAAGGGCACTTCGGAGACGCATCCGGAGCTCTCGCCCAACGACGAGTTTGCCAACTACGAGATCATGAACTTCCTGATCGGCGTGCCGAACAGCACATCGAAGCTGCACGGCAGCTACATCCGCGAAGCGTACGAGAACGGCCTCGCCCTGCAGGTGGCTCGCGGCTACAACCCGTACAAGATGGGTGTCGTCGGCGCTAGCGACTCTCACAACACGGTCGTTCCCTATTCGCAAGCGAGCAACTTCGGCTCCCACGGGTTCGCGGATGCAACGCCGAAGGATCGGCTTGCAGGCAAGGTCGAATCGGGAATGTCGATCATCCAGACGAGCGTCTCTGGGCTCGGTGGCGTCTGGGCGGAAGAGAATACGCGCGAGTCGATCTTTGCAGCGATGCAGCGCAAGGAAGTGTTCGCGACCAGCGGTGTGCGCATCTCGGTGCGCCTCTTCGGCGGCTGGAAGTTCGATGAGCGGTTGTGGACCGACAAGAATTGGGTGCATACCGCCTACGCAAATGGAGTGCCGATGGGCGGCGATTTGTCTGCACAACCGGCGGGCAAAGCACCTTCCTTCATCGTCTGGGCCGTGAAGGATCCGGACGATGCCAATCTCGATCGCGTTCAGATCATCAAAGGCTGGACCAAGAGCGGCCAGATATTCGAGAAGGTCTACGACGTCGCCTGGTCAGGCACTCGCAAGCCCGATGCAGCGACGGGCAAAGTGCCCCCCATCGATTCCACCGTCGATATTCCGAAGGCCACCTACACGAATACGATCGGCGCTGCCGAACTGAAGAAAGTCTGGACGGATCCGGACTTCGATCCTTCGCTGCACGCGTTCTACTACGCACGTGTTCTACAGATTCCGACACCGCGCTGGAGCACGTACGACGCGGCGAAGGAAGGCGCGGCACCCCCGAAGAAAGTCGCCGCGACGGTACAGGAGCGCGTGTGGACAACGCCTATCTGGTTCACACCGAAACCGGAAGCAGCGAAGACAGCGAAGAACGGTCTCACCGTAGCGGAACTGAAAAGCCAGGGTGTCGCATCGCTGAGCGACGCAGAACTCAAAGGACTCACCGTCGGCAAGACACTCAAACTCCGCAACGACGTCACTGGTCAGTCTTTCTACATGCTCGCAGAGGGCCAACGCGATCTGACCGCCAGCCTGAACAACAAATCGGTAACGTCGAATGGTCCATCCAGCGCGGCCATGAACTATGCAATCAGGAATGGCCGTCTGGTGACCACACTCGGCGGTGAAGCGTTCGATGCCACCGTCTACAAGGTCGGCGGCAAGTATCTGGCCGCACGGAGCAACGAGTTCGGCTTCGTCAACTACGCGATCGAGAACGTGCGATAGGTACCCACCAGGTCGATTGCGTTCGTGCCATCGAAAGGAGACGTTATGAAGCGTCCAACCACTGCTACCCGAATCTCCACGAAAGCACTGCTTGCAGCGTTCGTCGCCGTGACACTGGCCGTTGGTGCCACCGGCTTCAGCCGCACGGCTCATGCCAGGGAAAAGCTTCCTGAAACGACGCCCGAGGGGCTGAAGCTGGTGCCCAAGACCAAGGTCTCCGCCGTGTATCTGCGCGACGGCGTCAGCTTCGCGGGCTACACCAAGGTCGCCATTCTCGACTGCTACGTCGCATTCAAGAAAAACTGGAAGCGCGATCAGAACGAGGGTCCGAATCCATTCAAGGTGTCGGACAGCGACATCACTCGCATCAAGACCGAGTTGGCCGATGAGTTCAAGAAGGTGTGGACCAAGGAGCTGACCGCCAAGGGCCAGACGGTCGTGACCACCACCGGACCGGATGTGCTGATCTTGCGGCCCGCCATCATCGATCTCGACGTGGGGGCACCGGCTACGATGGAGCCCGGTATCACGCACACGTTCTCTGCCTCGGCCGGCCAGGCGACCCTGTTCCTGGAACTCTATGACTCCGTTACCAGTGAATTGCTGGCGCGGATTTACGACGCCGAGACAGTCGACGATATGGGTTTCATCAGCGTGCGCAACAGTGTCACCAACCGCGCGGATGCGGATCGGATGCTGAAGAAGTGGGCGGACCTGCTGGGCACTCACCTCCAGGATGCACGGGCCACTACCGCGGCGGTTGCCAAATAGTGGCTGAGCTTCGAGTCGGCTGACGAGCGACAACGGCGACGAACAGGTATCGAAGCCATACAGCTGAACGAACTGGCACTCCTGCTGCTCGTCCTGCTGGCGTTCGCCGTCTGCGTGGAGATCGGCTATCGATTGGGTCGGCGTCATCGCGCGTCCGGCGTCGATGAGGCACGCAAATCGCATGTCGGCGCGCTCGAGGCCGCGCTGCTCGGCTTGCTCGCGCTATTGCTCGGCTTCACGTTTTCGATGGCAGTGTCGCGCTTCGACACACGCAAGTCGCTCGTGCTCGAAGAAGCCAACGCGATCGGAGTAGCGCATCTGCGAACACGCTTGATTGCTTCGCCGGAGCGGGAGCAGTTTCACCTTTTGTTAGTCGACTCGTGAACAAGCGGCTGGATTTCTACGATGCGGGCATGGACAGCGCTCGAATCACGGCTGCCGAGACGGAAACTGTCCACATACAAAATCGCCTTTGGACCCTGGCAAGCAGGACCACGGGTCAGGATCCGCATTCGATTCCCGCAGGCCTGCTGATTCAATCCCTCAACGAAGTGTTCGATCTCGCCGAGAAGCGGCAGGACGCGCTGGAGAACCGTGTACCCAACACAGTCCTCTATCTGCTATTCGCGGTCTCGTTCGCCGCGATAGCGTTCATCGCTTACAGCTCCGGCCTCTCCAGCCGCAGACATGCTGGTTCCACTGGAATCTTCGCGCTGTTGATCGCTTTCGTTCTGATCACCATCATCGATCTCGATCGTCCTCGCGAGGGCTTGATCCGCATCAGTCAGGACAGCATGCGGCGCATACAGACTCAGCTTGCGAACTTTGGGCCCGCGACGCGAGCCGACTGAAGCGTACGTTCCGTCCATTGCCTTACACGGCCCCGCGGCCACGTACAGTTTTTCCGTAGGGGATTCCGACGTTACCTTCAGATCAACCGATGCGAGATCATTTCGCACCACCGATCCGGCTATGCATCGCTGAGTCGAGTATTGATGTCGCGCTCGAGCAGAGAACGGAGTCGATTTATGAGTCGTCGTTGCCAGATCGCAGTTCTGCTCGCGACGGGCATCGTGATGAGTGCAATGACGGGATGCTCGAGGGAACAGCAGTCGGACGCGCAACCCTCGTCGACAGTTGACCAGGCGCAGCTCAAGGATCCGGATCCGCACTGGGTCATTCGGCAGAATCCGCCGGCCAAGGTTGCGCTGGTCTACGTACACGGTGTCACCGGAGACATGATCGGAACGTGGACCGCCGATAACGGGAAGACGTTCTTCGATCTCGTGAACGAGAATCCCGCCACGAAGGGCAAGGCAGACGCATTCGTCTTCGGCTTTCCCTCCTACCTCTTCAAAGCCGGCTCATTCGATATCCGTGAGGCCGCCAATCGGCTCCATCTGCGGCTCGCCAGTCAAGGCGTTCTGAACTACCCGGCCATCGTCTTTGTTGCCCACAGCATGGGAGGCCTTGTCGTGCTGCGCGAGCTCATCACGAATCGCGACACACTGTTGGACAAGGTCCCCGTCGTGGTGTTGTACGCCACTCCCATGGAGGGTTCGGTGCTCGCCGAGATTGGCAAACGGTTCTCGCCGAACTCTGCGTTCGCCCAGATGACCGAGGCGGATGGCAACGCGCTGCTGCAAAGCCTGAACGACGACTGGCGCTCCATCCCGGACGACAAACGACCTCATGTTCGCTGCGCCTACGAGAAGACTCCGGTCGGCCCCCTGAAGATCGTGCCCTGGTCGAGCGCCACGCGATTCTGCGAAGGTGCAACCCCGGCGATCGAAGCCAGTCACGTCAGCATCGTGAAGCCGGATCGTCCGGGTGCGGATGCGATCCTGGTGCTCATCAGCGCGCTGAACGATTACGTTCTCAACGAGACGCTCGAAGCAAAACTCGAAACACCCGATTTCACCAACGAAGGAGACAGTGCGGTCTTTGTCTTGCACAACGTACTGGGGAAGCAAACTGCGCGACTCCTCAACACGGGGGGCACTCCATTGAGCTTTACCCTTGCACAGATCTCAGACCCGACGACGCTCTTCTTGTGGCCGGATGACACACCGCAAGTGATCAAGCCGCACGACAAAGTCCAGCTGGGCGTCGCCTTGTCCAGAGGCGCTACGGCCAGTGAATACCAGTTCACCTTGAAGACTCCGGTTGCACCCGACAAGCGGGTCATCATTCGCGTTCCCGAGCTTCAGGCCGCCAAGGGGCAGCAGGTGGAACTCGCAACGAAGGTTGCAAGTGACGTGCAAGCCGCTCTTAACGACCCACAACAGCAACAGCGCTTTCTGAACGCACCGGCTGACGGCACAGACGCGCCCGAGGCACTGGTGGAGATCGCTCACGGGACCATCGCGAAGGAAGCACCCAACCTGCCGGCCAACGCGCAGTGGGTGCTTACTGCGGATCTACTGAGCGCCAGCAACTGGCCAGGCCTGGCGGCGCGTGCCCTGCGAAATGCAGAAAAGGCGTCTCCAGCGACCGCCCGCAATCCCGGCGTTCAACACCTCGCGAGCATCGTCGCGGCACAATCGGGTGACGCGAAGATCTTTGCCACGGCTGCCACTGCGGCAGCAAGTCCAGAGGCGCTCTCCAACTGGAAGGTCGTACAACCGCTCACACAACCCGCGAACGCGAATGTCGCATCTTCGTTAGCCACCCAGATGGAGAAGATCCCCGCCTTCAAGGCATTCGGCTTGAGCCTCGAGGGCGACTTGCAACAATCAAAGGGCAACATTGCCGCCGCACATGCTGCCTACACCGAAGCGGCAAAGATCCGCGCCACGCCTTCAGTTTCGATGCGCCTCCAACAGGTGCAATCGACAACACTGACGCCGAAAAACACTCGTGCCCTGCAGGACACGACAGGTGCTGACACGACATCGAAAGCGACTCAGGAATTCAGGAATGACGCTGCCCTTCGCCCAAGAAGAGCGGCCGAAGAAGCTGCCCATCCGTAGCGCTGTCTACCGCGGACAGCAGTCGGCGGGCATGGATGCAGGATTCCCTTCTCGTAGGGGCGAGGGAGTGTAGCGGTCAGGGAGCG